>JBOGOU010000517.1:0-5050 GCA_050748205.1 Pyrinomonadaceae bacterium
CCTCATCACTGTCCTGCCACTCGGTCAACTCCCATCGACCCAAGCTGCCTTTTTCCTTTATCCACACAAACGAGTCAGGACGTCGCTGGAGCGCTGTTCGAAAAGAAATATCCGGATGCCCCGCGCCGCTTCTCACTTTGCCTTTCAACAAAGCTTGAACCAGCTCCGGATGGGTACAACCCCGTCCTAAGAATCCTAGGTACTTTCTGGCAGCCTCCGCTACGCCCATGTCTTTGAAAGAATTTCGGGGAATTACAGGAGTGGGCGCGCCCTCCATAGTATCGCTTGCCACCTTTGCTTCTTCCTCCGACAAAGGCAGACTCAAGCGCTTCTTCGTGTGGACTAAGAATTGAAGCCACTCAATCCTTTTTTTCGCCAGCTTCTTAATTTCCGCCCGCTTCGCTATGATCTCATCCCCCACCAACACTAACCAACGAACACTCTTCAAACGTCTTTGAAACCCAACCCTCTCAAGTTAGACAAGACAAAACCAGAATCACCATTGACGCCATCCGTCTCAGCAACGAATGAGATATCAGCAGATCCTATCAGGCGACCTTATCGACCGCGCTAAAGTAAGACGACCGTTCTCCTATAGCGGCAAACTCTATGTCTGCACCTCAAGCGTCCACGGCCCATCCATACGCGAAGCAGAAGCCTATTACCTCATGCCCGAAACACTATTCGACGGTCAGCCCACAACCTACTCCGACAAAGTCCACCCCGACCACGGAGAATCCGCACGCTCCGACCCCAACGGCTTCTATCACGGACTCTCGATCAGCCATCAAGGTCACCCTTACATCCTCACTGGACCACCTCTAACTTTCGTGCCGCCACCAACGCAACTAAAGCATTAAAAAAGCGGCCATCAGCCGCCTGGAAACGAATCATGAATACACGATCACCGCAAGTCACAGACCTGGGCGTCTATCGGATTGACCACGAAGATAGAAACCCAACATTCCTAGTCGCTCTCAAAAACGACGACGAGGGAGATTACTCTTTTGCTCTCGCGCCGGCTGTGGCCATCCCCGGCGCCAGATTCACCTACAACGATTCCGAAATCCTAGTCTTCCTCTCTACCGATCCCAAAGATCGAATCTACACCACGTACGATGATAGCGAAGGACTGTACGACCAACGTCCCGCATCCGATCTCATCAATACCGCCTTCCTGGCAATTACCCCAGACGAATTGCTCCGTGACACGGCATTGCCTCAAAAATCATTCGCCGAGAAAGATGCCTCTAGTTGGCGCATAGACTGAATCCACACGTGCAAAGTCTGACGACTCGCCTGTTGAATGGGATAGGCTCTCGCGCGACAGACTTTTTCCGCGCCGGGAGATAAAGCCGTCGAGGTCACGATCAAACCAGAGTCTGCGCTTTCATTTATGATGTCAGCATATAGCGCCTTCACGACTACCTTGCTTACTTTCCTTTTCTCTCTCTTGCACTGAACCAAGATCGCCGGGGGCGCAGATTCATCACCGTCTGGTCGCCACACCCTAAGGTCTATTCCTCCATCATCGCGGCCCGGACCTACTTTCACGTTGAACCCAAGACGAGTGAAGAATTCGCCCGTCAATCCCTCAAATTTTCTCCAGTTAATTTTGTCAACAGCATCGAAATTCTCGCTTAGATAGTCCAGATACCTTTGATCAAAAAAGTGGCCGTACTGAGTCGTAAGCGATTCGCTCTCGAACAGGTCGGAAAGTTGTGCCGTGTTTCTCCAATCCACAGATCGAAATTTTGCGAACGGATTAAGGTGGAGGAAATTACGCACGATATTCAGAAATTCGAACGCTACTCGAACGCCAGCTACTCCGTGAGTTTTTAACACGAGCATTAGGAAGCCGGGCGTATCTACAGGGCCGCTGTTGTTTCTTTCCCTCTCCGAACTCATGAATTCAAAAAACAGGTCAACCACCTGTCGAGCGATTTTCCGCTTCCTCGAATCGCACCTATACTTTCTGAAAAGCTCATCAGTTGGCCATTCGTAGTTCGGCGACGCCACATTGCCGATGCGATACAGGATGTCAAGGATAATTTGCTGGAATTCCTCCGCCCGCAAAATGACGAGCGCGCAGTCGGACTCCTCGATCAGTCTCGGCGTGTCCTTGTCAGACACGGAATCAACTAGCTCTTGGCGAGCGAGTGCCAAACCGGATTTGTAACCCACCATTTCACTTATTGAGGGTATCAAGGTGCCGGTATGGAATCTAATTCTTCCCAATGTGTTCTGTTTCGTCTGTCGGTTTGCAGTCTGATATCTTGGTAAAAACCCGTATTCTATGGTTGTGTTGAAGATCGCCTTTCAAGAATGAGAAGCATGAGTGCGAATAATCGATGAAAAAGATAGTCAACGTGCGCGCTGTTGCCGACCTGTACCTTTCCGATCTCGCTGTGGCGTATCTGAAAGTCGTTCCCGATTTTTGTTAATAGGCGTGATTCGGCCTCCAAGATGGCTCGCAAAGTCGGCTCATTAGTCACCCGGTCCAAGAGTAGCCCGATACTTAGATCCTTTCTAGTTGCCTCCAAAGTCTTCAGTCTTTCCCATGCGTCCCACAACTTCTCAAGGCTATCCCTTCGTATTTGAACATCATGACTCAGGAACTTGTTGCGTGCATTCTCAAGTAAATCATCCAGACCTTGATCGCCTGTATTAAAAACTGCGGATCTCAAACTCTCTTGAAGAATTGGAGGAGCCAACCTCTCAACTTGCCCTCCAGAGCGTAGTTCGTAAGCCAGTCCATTACGTGCGAAGATCCGATTGATCTGTGTCAAGAACGCCTCTCTTCCGGTCTCACGATCAAAATCCAGATGATGGTGCCCATAGTAAGGATGAAGCCTGTCCTCCTCACGGATTGGCTGTGCCACGTGCTTGTAGCAGAACTCCACAAGATCGAGGGTGGGCGCCACCGGCGGCACGTAGGGCTCAACGTTGAACTCGCCAAACATGCTCTTATCCGACTTCACCGTTTGTAGCGGCCATTCCAGATCAGGAATCTCGCCCTGCACGGCTAACGACAAGGTTGTTTGATTTGTGCCGATTGTCCAGTCACGCTCGGGACAGCGTTCAGGGAAATCCAGCCCAAATGCACCGCTTTCGATTAGCGACTCGACAGCGCCTACGATACCTCGCCAAGCTGACGGTGTGATGTCTTGCAGGTCACGTGGTTTTGAGCCAAATTCTCTGTCGCTAAAATAGGTATCTGACATACCTCACTCCAAAACCGTAGTAATTCGCTATTAGGCTGGGATAAATACGAAATTCGGATCAATTCCTAACTCATACGTCGACGACTACGAACGAGGGAATGACGTTTAGCTCACCCATTCGATTTTCGGAATCAGGTTACCACTCAACGTCATGCGCGTTTCTTTAGATAGCTATAATCTGGTGGCCCCAACATCTCTTCCCAGTAGAGAAGAGCTGACGGGCCACTCGCTTCACACATAACGCAGAACTCAGCGAAGCCCACCTCGTTACAAATTTCCACACACGTGTTGTGTAGACGAGTTAATATTGCCTCTTCCCGTGTCCTCCACCAAATTACGCCCCCTTGGCCGGGATTGTTTGGGTCGAACACACTCGTCCGTGAGAAGTTGAACATTAAAAACGCTTGCTTGCGCGTCATCACGCAACATTCTTCAGGCCATTGCGGAACCAGACCGGCCGCTCGAGTGGATAAGAATCCTGCGCCAGACGCTATCATCCCGCGCGAGACTTGAGGGTGTTCTGCCGCCCTCCAAGTGATCTGATTAACCAATCACTAAGACCAGCCCTCCACAAAGACACGTCCGACACTCTTATTGGTCTTCATCGACTGCCTGGCAGACCCATCGAGTAGATAGCCCCAAACACGTGAAGAGTGGATCTACGTGGACAGTTCTCGCGGGCCGCATTACTAACAACCCAGAAACCGCTACAACTTCAAAAGCGCCAGAGCCCGGTACTTCTCAACCATGTTCGCGGCTATTCCAATTTCCCAACTGTGTCGCGATCTTTCTGCCTGTTCCTTGAAAGCCAGCATGACAATTCTCCGGGCCTCAGCATTGCTGATTCCATTCACTTTCGCCACATGTGCAACAACTTGCTCGCCGCGAGCACCAATTGAACCTTCGATGCTCCCAACCTCAAGTGCCAGTCCAGCGTGAAGAGTAAAGTTGCAGTCACTGCAAGCTAGCGCAAACGCAACAAGCGTTCCTGTGTGATTGTGATCATCGTACTGCCAGACCTCATGGCAAACCATTCCCTTGTCATATTTCGCACCACAGTATTCGCAGGCACTCGCCACGGAGTCTATGACTTGCTGGCGAATCGACCTCCATGCCTTGCGCTTAGCACCAAGCACATGGCACACGCTTCGATTGAACAATGGCCTGGGAACTAACGCAGGTTTGAGTCTTACTTCCGCTGTATTATTCATATCGCTCAATCCGCTCAAAAGCAAAAATCAAATAATCGCCAACCACTGTTTCAATTCCAGGATTTCTAGCACCGCCTTCCTGCTCGCCCTCACCGTTGCCGTGGGTAATTCGAACCCTCAGTCTACGTTACCAAAGGAGGTCCGCATAGCATCTTGGCCCATAACCCGAAACCGAGTTAACGCCTGTCGAACAATCACAACATCGACGATCTTGGAAATCTGGCAGTGCGTTATTTTAGAGGAACGGCAGCGTCCTCGCCGCAAAAGCCACTAATGAAAAGCACGAGCCGGCGACCGAGCTCACGCTTTTACGCTGGCCGAAGCCACTCGCGAACGAGCAGTTTCAATCTGGTCCCCATTGGAATTTACCGCTACAAGCAAGTGATCGCTTTGGTCAAAAGGTGCGGAAAAGCCCAGCGGCAAACGCTCAAAGGACTTTTAAGGCAAACGGAAGGGTTTTTAGGCAAACAAGACTTCTAAGGCAAAGCCGTTCTTGTCGGCCTTGCCTCAAAAGTGACGAGTTGCAGCCGTCTCGGCTTTGCCGCCGGATGTGAGGCGCGGGCTCTGCCCCGCCATAAGCAGGCTTTACTAAGTTTGGGCTCGGCCCTCGGTGCG
>JBOGOU010000518.1:0-28518 GCA_050748205.1 Pyrinomonadaceae bacterium
TGCCGCATTTCGAGAAGATGCTCTATGACAACGCGCTGCTTTCACGCCTTTATCTGCATTTATACCAGTTGACGGAAGATGAGTCGGCCAGGCAGGTCGCTGAAGGAATACTTGATTACGTTGTGCGGGAGATGACAGATGCCAACGGCGGGTTCTACTCGACGCAGGACGCCGATTCAGAAGGGGTGGAAGGTAAGTTCTTTGTTTGGACCGCTGATGAGATCAAGGGCCTGCTCGGCGAGCAGGATGCCGCTCTCTTCGGCTTGTATTACGACGTGACCAAAGCGGGAAACTTTGAGGGCAAGAACATTCTTAATGTTCCCAGATCGCTGGAAGATGTTGCCGCTGACGCCGAGGTAACTATTGAGCACCTTAAGGAGACATTGGATCGGTCGCGTCTCAAGCTCTTTCAGTTGAGAGAGGGACGGGTGAAGCCCGGCCGTGATGAAAAGATTCTCACGGCCTGGAACGGCATGATGCTCGCGAGCTTTGCCGAAGCTGCTGCTATTCTCCAACGTGAAAACTACGCAGATGTTGCCAGACGTAATGCCCGTTTCGCGCTCGCTAACTTGCGGACGAATGGACTGCTGCTGAGGACCTTCAAGGACGGGACCGCCAAACTCAATGCCTATCTGGAGGACTACGCATTCCTCGCCGAAGGTATGCTTACCTTGTACGAGACAACAGGAGAGCTGGAGTGGTTTGAAGAAACACTCGCCATAACCAATAAGATGATCGACGAATTTTGGGACGATCGAGACGGCGGGTTCTTCTACACAGGCAAGAGTCACGAGAGTCTGATCGTTCGCTCCAAGGACTATTTTGATAACGCCACGCCTTCAGGGAATTCGGTCGCCACCGAGGTACTCTTGCGCCTGGCGACGCTGACGGATGATCAGGAATTCAGGCGGCGAGCCGTGTCGGTCTTGCGCCTGGTCGCTGAGTCTCTGAGGCGATATCCATCGGGCTTTGGACGATCACTGTGCGCGCTCGACTTCCATCTCGCAACACTTAAGGAGATTGCCATCATCGGAGATCGTGACTCGCACGAAACGGACTTATTCTGGGAAGAGGTCTGGAAGCACTATCTGCCTAACAAGGTGGTGGCCCAGGCTCGGCCAGGCGACACTCGAAGTCAGCAGCTCATTCCGCTATTGCGTGAACGTGGGCTGCTGGACAATAAGGCGACCGCCTATGTTTGTGAACACCACGCCTGCCTCGAACCCGTCACAGATTCCCAAAAACTCGCTGCCCAACTCCTCGACCGGGAGATATCCTCGAAGTCCCACAAGGCCAACTGAGTCACTCCTCCAGACGACCCTCTTGACTCCAATCTCCTCATGGAGTTATTGTTATCAACAGTGCTAAACACTGTTGGCACTGTGGCAAACGAAGCGGTTCACCTTAGAAAAATCCAAGGCCATACTGGCTGCCCTCGGTTGTTTAGTCTCAGCTTAACTCCGAAGCGCGGACGATTGCGCAACGTCTCTAGCCCAAGTTTCCCAACCGGGAAGGATTACGTCTCACCATGCTAAAACGGAACTGGACGAGTGGCGCCGTCTTTATCGCACTCTCTGCAACCAGCGGCGTGTCGCTACTCGCAGCACTTGTTTCAACCCTTCGATTGCCCCTCTTCGGCCAAGCAGGTCTTCTTTCCTGGCTCGTACTCGTTCTGCTTACATGCGCGGTCAGCCGCTTTACCGTTTCGGTGACGGGTACAGATGGCGTCAGTCAAAGCCGAAAATCAGTGGCTGACACTCTTGTCTTTCTGGCTATCATGGTCTACGCAATTCCGCCGGCAGATACCGCGGGACCAGCAGCGCTGCTCGCGGCCATCGTCGGTTTCATGTCAACCTACCGGCTTTACAGCAGTCGGGAAACGATCTTCACCACAGCAATAGCAGTCCTCTCTACTTTTGTTTGCGCCTCGTCGTACGGACTGCTGGTGCGCCTCATTGCCGGAGATGCGAACATCAGTCTCGATAACGGTTTCCCGCTAAACGTCTTCCTGGTTCCTATCTGTGCGCTCGCAGTGTTGCAGTACTTCCTTAGTACCTTGGCGACGGCGGCGTTTCTGAGCCTTGATGGTGGCAATGCTGTCTGGCCGTCGCAGGAGAGCGTGGTTTGGACTCTAACGACGCAGGTCGCAGGCGCCGCTTCGGCGGTGCTCTTCTGTACCGCAATTCCGGGATCCGGAATTGCATTTGTCCTGCTTGGTCTTCTCATTACCGGTATGGTTCACCTGCTTTACAGGTTTAAGGAGAAACAGGTAAAGGAGATAAGACGCGGCGAAGCCGAAAAGCGGCGGCACATTGAAGAGATGGCTAGTATTCATATGAATACGATTGAATCTCTGGCCATCGCAATCGACGCCAAAGATCAGACCACTCATGGCCACGTGCGCCGCACGCAGACTTATGCTCGACAGATGGGCCAGCTCTTTAACCTAAGCGAAGCTGAATTGCGCGCGCTTGTGGCCGGAGCACTCCTGCACGATATCGGCAAGCTCGCAGTACCCGAATACATCCTCAACAAGCCCGGCAAGCTCACAGAAGCCGAGTTCGCTAAGATGAAAATCCATCCCACAGTTGGCGGAGACATTCTGCGGCGGGTCAACTTCCCTTACCCGGTCGAAGATATTGTTCGCTATCACCACGAAAAATGGGATGGCTCCGGTTACCCGAAGGGTCTCAAAGGGGATGCCATACCGCTCGTCGCGCGGATCATTTCCGTGGTGGACTTCTACGATGCCACGCGCTGCGATCGGCCTTACCGCAAAGGCATGGCACGAGAGGATTCGCTGGCCTTGCTCGAAAGCATGGCGGGTAATGCTTTTGATCCTCACGTCGTGGAGAAGTTTGTCGCACACGTCCTGGAGTTTGACGCGCTTATTAACACCGAGGACATACAGGAACAGGTCCATTGCGAAGCCCCGGCGCATGACTACGTGACAAGCACGAAGCCGGATGCGGGCCTTGCCTCAGATGTGCTCGGCACTCCAGACGACAGTGACGGGTTCAAATCGATCACTGAAGCCCAGAGAGAAGTTTTTGCGCTGCACGAAATCGCTCAAACAATTGGTTCGTCGCTAAACATCAATGACACGGTCACTCTGGTGACCAACAAACTCAAGGCGATCGTACCTTTCGACACTTGCGTAATCTTTGTTGTCGATGAAAAATCCGGAAAGGCCGTCTCGGCTCACGCATCGGGCGAACACGCAGAACACTTTAGCCGCCGGCGCATAAACGTTGGGGATGGCATCACAGGTTGGGTAATCGCCAACGCGCGGTCAATGTGTAATGCATCGCCCGAGCTGGATTTGGTGGGAATGAAGGAAGCTATTTCGAAACAATATAGAGGAATACTCGTTTCCCCGCTCCTCCGTGAGGATGGCGCGTTTGGCGCGATTACGCTTCTCTCCACGAGCCGCACTTCGTACACCACGGAGCACGTTCGCCTGCTGGAATCAGTTTGTCAGCACGCCTCGAGCGCGCTCAATAATGCGCTGACCTTCGAGAAGACTAAGGAGAGCGCGTTGGTCGATCCATTGACTGACCTTCCAAATGCTCGCGCGTTCTACATGATGCTCGAGCAGCGGATCGCCGAAGGGCAGCGCATGAATCGGGAGGAGCTGGCCCTGATTAGCATGGATATCGACACTTTCAAGCAGGTCAATGATGAATATGGACACGCGATTGGCGACCGTGTGCTGGCCAGTGTTGCAGGGGTCATTCGTCGGGAACTTCGACAAATGGATATCTTGACCCGTTACGCGGGCGACGAGTTTGTAGCCATCATGCCGATGGCCTCAACGCAAATGGCCGCCAGCGTGGGCGAGCGGATCAGAAAAGCAGTTGAGTCACACAAGTTTTCGGTACGCACAGGTAAGACTGTAGAAATCCGAGTCAGTTTCGGTGTGGCCTGCTTCCCTGCTGACGGCGAAACAAGTGAGGAACTCTTAACTGCGGCAGCTCGGAAAATGCAGCGTGACAAACACGGCCGCAAGACCCTGCTCTCACTCGCCGACGCCCCCGCGAGTATGATCGAGGCGCTGAGATAAGCTGTGACGCCACTCAATTACGGAACCGGGAGCGATAGCGACCGGATGCAGGCATTCAATGTAGATGTTGCATTTCTTTAGTTAGTTGAGTCTGGCATCCGGTCGCTACCGCTCGCGGTTCCGTAACGCTCCCGGTTCCGTAACGCTCACGGTTCCGTAACGCTCCCGGTTCTGTAACGCTCCCGGTTCTGTAACGCTCCCGGTTCCGTAACGTTCGTACGCCCCAAGTCACGTACCCTTGATCGAATTTCAAATTAGGACACTGCGCTAAAGAACCTGGCTTTTGCCAGGTCTTACAAGTCTCGCGTATAATCACCCGCACCATAAGCGAAAACCGGGAAGGTCTTGTCGGGCTTGCCTTCTAACGGCCCCTGAGTCTTAATCGTCAAGCAAATACAATCCCGCAAATGAGCAAACAGACCGCATCGTCAGGGACTCCCATGGGCGCCAGGGAAAAGAATAGAACCGGAGTCATGGACCCTGAGGCGCCCGAAACCCCTGCTCTTCCCGAGAAGCTCGCATCAGTCAAGGAAGAACAGAAAAGTCGTTTGGAAGATATCGATCAGAAGACTCTCATGGATCTTTACCATCAGATGCTTTTGGTTAGGCGCTTTGAAGAAAAAGCCGCCGAGGCCTACAGCATGGGAAAGATCGGGGGCTTCTGCCATCTCTACATCGGCCAGGAGGCCGTGGCCATCGGCGCCATCTCCGCAATTCGCCGCGATGATTACGTATTGACCAGCTATCGCGAGCACGCGCATGCAATCGCTAAGGGGATGTCGCCGGAGTCTGTTATGGCTGAGTTGTTTGGCAGAGCGGGGGGCTGTTCCCGCGGCAAGGGCGGCTCAATGCATATGTTCGACCGCGAAGTGAATTTTCTGGGCGGACATGCCATTGTCGGCGGCCAAATTCCACTGGCAACTGGTGTGGCATTTGCTTCGAAATACAAAGGCACGGATCAAGTGACGTTGTGCTTTTTCGGAGAAGCGGCCGTAAATCAGGGAGCTTTTCATGAGTCGCTAAACATGGCACAGCTCTGGAAATTGCCGTGCATCTACATCTGCGAAAACAATCAGTACGGCATGGGCACCTCGTTGGATCGTGCGATGTCGTTTCAGAACATCGCGGAAAAAGCCTGCGCCTATGAGCTCGCCTCCGAATTTGTCGACGGAATGGATGTTCTGGCCGTGCGCGAAGCTACCGCCCGGGCCGTGGCGCGGGCCCGGAAAGACTCCTTACCTACGCTGCTGGAGGTACGCACGTACCGCTTTATGGGACACTCGATGTCTGACCCCGGAAGTTATCGCACGAGGGCGGAAATCGAGAAACACCAGGAGCGAGACCCCGTCACACTATTTGCTACAAGTCTCAAAGAAAAGAAATTGATCGACGATGCGGGCCTCCAGAAAATAGAGAGCACCGTGCGTGAAGAGGTTGAAAAGGCGGTGCGCTTCGCCGAGGAGAGTCCAGAGCCGGCGCCAGAAGAGTTGTACACACATGTTTACGCCAACCCCATCGTTCCCGGGAAGCGCCAGACCGAACGTTAAATCAGTAGCATGTAGCGAATAATCAGAGGGCATTCGTTAATGGCCGTCATCACAATGCGCGAAGCGCTCAACCAGGCATTGCGGGAAGAGATGCGCCGCGATGAAAATGTTTTCCTGATGGGCGAAGAAGTCGCCGAGTATCAGGGTGCTTATAAAGTTACAAAGGGCCTGCTCGAGGAGCTGGGCCCAAAACGCGTTATCGATACGCCCATCACCGAACTTGGGTTTGCCGGCCTGGGTGTCGGCGCTGCGATGGTCGGCTTGCGACCGATTATCGAGTTCATGACCTTTAACTTCTCAATACTTGCCACGGATCAAATCATCAATTCGGCAGCAAAGATGCTCTACATGTCTGGTGGGCAATTTAACATCCCCATTGTCTTCCGCGGACCGGGAGGCTCCGCCTTTCAGGTATCTTCGCAGCATTCACAGGCCCTGGAATCGTGGTTTGCCTATTTCCCCGGGTTAAAAGTCGTAATGCCGTCGACCCCAGCAGACGCCAAAGGACTCCTGAAATCCTCGATTCGCGATGACGATCCAGTAATCTTTATCGAGCAGGAGAGGATGTACGGCAACAAAGGAGAGGTGCCGGACGATGCTGATTTTCTCGTGCCGTTGGGTGTGGCCGACGTTAAGCGAGAAGGCACGGACGCGACGATTGTAGCCAGATCCCTGATGGTACCCGTTGCCTTGAAGGCCGCCGAGGTATTGGAGAAGCAGGGTATCTCCTGCGAAGTTATCGATCCGCGAACAATTCGTCCGTTAGACATCGACACCATCGTCGCATCTGTAAGGAAGACCAATCGTGTAGTAGTTGCGGAGGAATCGCATCCCTTCTGCGGTGTTGCTGGGGAGATAAGTACCGAGATAACGGAGCGTGCTTTCGACTATTTGGATGCGCCCGTGAAGAGAGTATCTGGTGCGGATGTCCCGATGCCCTATGCAAAGAATCTGGAACAACTAGCGATACCCAATGTCGAGAAGATAGTCGCCGCTGTACGCGAGGTTGCTTACATATAAAAAGCTGTCTGTTGTCCGTGGTCAGTTGTCCGTTGCTTTGTTCTTTCGGCAAATGACCGCCTGTCGAACGTGAGTCATTGCCACTGACGACGGACACTGACGAAGGACGAATCTGAATGGCCACTCAGGTGATCATGCCGAAGCTTTCTCCCACCATGGAGGAGGGGCAGCTTTCGCGTTGGCTCAAAAAAGAAGGCGACAAAGTCTCGATGGGCGAGCCCCTCGCTGAGATAGACACAGACAAAGCGACCATGGAGATGCAGGCACTCGGCAACGGAGTGCTGCGCAAGATTCTGATCAAGGAAGGTGAATCCGCGCCTTTGGGCCAGTTGATTGCAATCATCGGTGAACCGGACGAAGACATTTCCGGCATTGCCCAGCCATCAGCACCTCCATCCAAAGAAGGTGCGGCGCAGGCTCAGACCGAAGCAAAGCCTGCCCTTGAGGCTGCTCCGCCGCCAGCCGCTGAGCAACCGGCGGGCGCTGAACCACGTCAGGTCGGGGACGGTTCCGTTCGCAAGGAAGATTCGAGCCACGCAGGCAATGGTAGTCGCGCGGAGGCAGCTTCGTCGGGTCGATTGATCGTTTCGCCGCTTGCCGCTCGTATGGCTGCCGAGGCTGGCGTGGACTTGCGCTCGTTGAGTGGCACGGGGCCCGGCGGACGTATTGTCAAGCGCGATATCGAGGCCGCGATGAGCCAGGGCAAGACCGCGCGCGAAGCGGCGCCCGCTGAAGCTCTGTCAAGACACTTGCGAGCTGTTGAAACTAAGCTACAGCAACCAGCCCTCGTGGGTGCGTCGCCTTACCACGACGAACCGGCCAGCGAAATCCGCCGCACGATTGCCAGACGTTTGGTGACGTCACTCGGCCCAATACCCCATTTCTTCCTTACCACAGAGATTGAGATGGATCGCGCCGCTGAGATGCGCCGCGGGATCAATGATCTGGATCCTGAGCTAAAAATCAGCATTAACGACATCATCATCAAGGTCGCCGCTGCTGCACTTATCGCGCACCCTCAGGTAAACGCATCGTTCCAGGATAAGAGTGTCAGGTATTACGAACACGCCGATATCGGGGTCGCTGTAGCAATAGAAGATGGTCTGATTACTCCGGTCGTGCGTTCTGCAGATCAGAAGTCATTGAGCGAGATTGCAAGGGAGGTGCGCGAACTTGCTGAACGTGCACGCGTGCGTAAACTCCGACCTGAGGAATACACAGGTGCGACCTTTTCTGTAAGCAATCTCGGTATGTTTGGCATAGACGAATTCACTGCGGTCATTAATCCGCCGGAAGGAGCTATTCTCGCCGTGGGCGCTATGACTCCCAAGCCGGTGGTTCGCAATGATGAGATCGTCGCGCGCCAAATGATGCGTGTGACAATGTCGTGCGATCACCGGGTTATTGACGGCGCGACCGGAGCGAAGTTCCTGCAGACTTTCAAAAAGATTCTGGAGAATCCCCTGTATCTGGTGGTTTAGGAAGCAGCGTACGTGATCTCATAAGAAAAGGATCGGGAGAGAGGCCCGATCCTTTTTGTGTTAGGGCGATGAATTCAAGTATGCGCGTAACGGATCGGGGTTTCATGCCCCACCTTGCGCTGATTGCCGTGCAGCTAATGTTTGGGACCTGGCCAATTGTTGGCAAGGCCGTGCTGCGTTCGATGTCGAGTACTTCATTGGCCGCGTTTCGCGTCGCCGGCGCAGCTGTCGCGTTCACCATACTGCAACGCAAACTCGGAGAGCTGCGCAGATTACCAGGACGTGACCTCGGCTGGTTGGTTCTTTGCAGTATGCTTATTACCTTAACGCCTGGGCTCTCACGCGTGTAGCGCCGAGCACTGGGGCAACCTATATCTACCTCCAGCCGCTCATCGCTTTTAGTCTCGCGCCCTTATTGCTCGGCGAGAGACTAAACTCACGGGTTCTTATCTCAAGCCTTTTAGTTTTTGCCGGCGTTGGTGTGGTCATCAAGCGCCGTCGAAGCCAGGCATCAAAAGAAGTAACCGAACGTCCCGACGCTCTGGCGCATTAATCTGTGGCAGAGACTTAGGTCTCTGGGTGGTAACCGAAGCGCACAGTCCGTGAAACCGACGAATGCCAGTCGCCCAACACCTCAGAGCCCGTTTCAAAATCCAGAAATCCCACCCAGATCGATCTCTTCACTCCGCAGGAGTCAGATGTTTATAGATCGAGCCCTCGTTAAAATCGACTCCGTTCGAAGGAGCGGACATTTTCTTGAAAGCTAAAGGTCTAGTTCCGCTTCGCTCCTTCGAACGGAGCCGGAGGGTGGTTCTGAAGCTCGTGCCATAGACATCTCACCCTTACGGGGTGAAGACGAGCTCTCGGTTCATCATGATCTGTCATGCCTGTGGGACTCTCAGCCTTGAATAGTTGTTTTTTTTGAGTGGCATTCAAGCTTGAGGCGGGGACAGGGTCCACCTTCCTTACCTGTGAGATCCTCTGACTCAATTCTTTCTTTTGACTTGAATGGCTTTCCAAGTTGAGCGTGGCGCACTTCGCTGCTCCCTCCCTAACTGAGAAACTTATCGCGTCTGATGCTCCAGCGCTAGGGAGCGTCCTGCGTGGGTTGAGCCTCAACAATTCACCCACTTCTCGTCTTCATTTCAGCGGAGTCATAACCCTTCCAACCGGATATAAATTCATGTAGGGATCCCAGTAAGCTGAACGTCGGTAAAAGAACTCAAGTCGTGCGTGAGGACTAGCTGCGAAGTCAGGATCGCTTACCAGCTTCTGTTCAAACTCCTGGCGCAACTTTGGATCCTTCGCCAGCATCTCGGGTGCGAGTTCTTCCAGCACGTAAGCCTCCCCGTATTCCTTCTGTTCGAAGATTGCATTGAAGAAGCCCCAGCCCAGAAGGGAATCTGGCGCTTCAGGCTCCAGGAGATTTATGGCTAACCTCGCTAATTCGTTGTTTGTCAGTACGACCACGGAGCCGGCGGGAAACACTCTCTGCTCGGTGATTAGTTGTGACTCGAAACTGGGCCTAAACCGCCCCTCAAACGGCCCCGACGGCCATTTCACTTCACTAAAGCGGTGACTCTCGACCTCCACACTGGTTGCCTCCGACATCGTTTCCAGTCTTAACCCGTGGGCTCTCAAGACTTCAATCGCTTCCTTCCATTGAGGAGGCACAAGGTAATAAAGCGGGGGGCGCACCGCGGTCTTTACACGAAGCGTGTTGTACATCGGTACCGTTACGTCCTGCGGCTTGTTGCCAAAGATGACCCTGAGGTCTCCTGAGATATCGCTTGGCTCGGTGCGACACTCAACCGCTTTCAAGTTGTAAGGCACTGTCTTGTCAGTCAGCTCGAAGTCAATGGGAAATCCCTGGTCCGGTGCCCGGCTACGTCGAGCCGTCTCCTCATCAGCTGCTCTCACCGCATCCAGCAGGGTACGAGGGTCTTTACCGACTGCCGCCAGTGTGAAGCGTAGGAAGTCGTACGTTCCTACAACACGCGAGCGGTAGTCTTTCAGCATGTGAGTTTCAATTAGAATGGCGGGACGGTTTCGCAAAGGCACATAACCGGTCGAAAAACGCGGGCTGCCGTTGAAATCCCGTATTCCCTTTGAAAAGTCGCGGTTGTCCGCAAATTCCAAATACCAGGAAACGACATTGCCCGCTGCTTCTGTCGCGGGAAACACTTTGCCGTCGACTACCTCCCTCTCCCACCTAAGCACGCTCGGTGCAACACCATCGTGGTGCTCGAAGTGGTAAGTAATGTTGTACTGGTAGTCCGCTCCGTCAGTGACGTGGCAATCAATAAAAAGGTCTGGGCGCCATTGGTTCCAGAGCGACAACCAGCTTCGCGTCTCAGGTGTATCAGCCTTCATGTAATCGCGGTTGAGGTTTTGATTTGTAGTGGTCGCACGCCAGCCCATGTCGGCAGGACCATTCTGGTTTATGCGATTGTAAGGACTCGAGCGCTCGTGCCCATCTGCGTTGTAAATTGGGATAAAAAGCACCACCAGGTTATGCAACAGGTCCGGGTGGAGCTTTGTGATGGCAATGTCGCGCAGCAGTGCCAGTCCCGCGTCTTTACCATCGGGCTCACCAGAATGTATGCAGGCCTGAATGAGCACGACTGCTTTGCCGGCTTTTCTCGCCGCTTCGGGCGTGAAAGTTTCACCTTCGGCAGCAATTAAGAGTGGCAGATCGCGGCCTTCGCCGCTCTTGCCAAACGAGGTGAGCCGTATCAAAGGCGAAGCAGCATCCAACTTCCGTGCGTACTCGAGAGTCTTTTCGTAATTCGGTGTCTCTCGATAATCGGTGGCCTCGGCATGTGTCTGCCATTCAGTCGGAATCGGGGGAGCTTGTGTTTGTGACATGATGTGAACTTAGCGAAGACCTAGACGGAGTGGATCACTCGGGGCAGTAGCCCGACTGTCAAGGAGGGCTCCTTAACTAGCGAGGCATTGTTGTTTGCTACCGTGCGGAGCCCTCCTTGACAGTCGGGCTACTGCCCCCGAAGCTCTTGCTCACAGGAGCGGCACTTTGTTCGGCGTTTGGCGTTTAGAGTGCCGCAGGCAATGCAGCGGATGTACATTGCCCGAGCAAACCAATTAGTAATGACGGCGCTGAGGCCGACTATTATGAATAAAACTGCGAAGTTTAACAGCAGTTCTTTCAAGTGGAGAATTTCTGACGCTGACTCTCCTGGTATACCTGACCGCGTGCGTAGCCAGCGCGGAAGGCTTCGTCGTTCACTGAGCCGCCGTACGTCGCCGACAATTCGGACGCCGCGCCCTCGTAGGATTTACCTCGCCTCTGAGGATTTAGGGCAGCCTCAAAACCGCGGCGATAGCTTAGCTCATCTTTGCTGAAGTCCCCACCCCGCTCGCGGTAATGTTCTTCTTCAACGTCGCGCAGACCCAACCACCAACTCTCTCGCGCCGCATCGATGCTTTCGGCGCCCGCCTGCGCCAGCACATTGTGAACGCGTTCGACTGCATCCTCGTCCTCGGCAAAGGCGATTACGACTGAGTGACCCTTCCTTAACGCGTCTTCGTAGATATACAACTCGTCATGAGGGACACCTGTTGCCAGCTCTCGCTCCAGGGCCGCGCCGGCGGCTATTCCAGTAGCTGCTCCGCCTGCACCAAGCAACGCTGCGCCGACAATGCCTCCGGCAATGACAGGACCAACCCCAGGGATGAGAAGGCTTGCCGCAGCCGCGCCGAGTGTGGCTCCTCCAGCAGCTCCCAAGGCCCCGCCCACGGCACCACCCATCGCCTTGCCGATCCCGGGTTGCTCAGTGTCGGCGATTGGCACTACGGATTCAGCTTTTGAGATTGTAGTGCCGGGAGTTAAGAAGGCTATGCGATCGCTTGGAATTCCCGCTGAGGTAGTCCTTGAATGGCCCGATCCGCGTCCCTGCGCGATTCAAAAACACCCGCTATTGTCTCCATGGTGATTCCTCCTTTTCGATTTTTTTTCAATTTACGCTTCCGCTTGAAACCGCCGCAAGCTAAAGCGCAAAACGACACAAATCGTTTAAGAAATCAACAAGGCTATGTTAGAGTCGACTACAGATTTGTAATTATGCAGGACGCGGGGAGAACAGCTTGTACGACATAGTAGAGAAACACTGGCCGATGTCTGAAGGGGATGGCAAGGCGACGCGCAAGAAAAAGCCTCGCATTCTGGCAATCACAACTGATTGCTGCACTGGTTGCGCTGGATCGCCGGCTTGTATCGAGTATTGTCCCATCGAGGCCTGCATGTTCTGGGTGCCCGATGAAGATCATCCGCCATTCGGGCGTATCGAGGTCGATCCCTATCTCTGTATCGGCTGCCAAAAGTGCATCAGCAAGGGCCCGGACGGTGCGTTTCTCGACGGCTGCCCCTGGGACGCGATCGAGATGGTACCCACAGAAGACTGGGAAGGTCTTCACGGCATAGCCCTTCCCGATGCACCTCCTGCTCCTCCTGCATGAGATCCGTAAGGGAGATTTTGGATACGTTACTTCTATTTACGGGGCCTCTCGAGCAGGGAATCGGTCCAATGCTGCTGGCACGGGGTGCTCTCGTTTTCATGCTGATCCGCTACGTCAATAAGCAGCGAGCTGAGACCTAGGCATTGGGATTGATTCGGCCGCCATTACCTGCTCTTCGCTTCTAGAATCCTCAGAGATAAATGGTTAAGCCTCAACTGTGTAAGGCTTTCGGGTTAGAAGACAACCTTGAACGACTCTGAATGGCTTTTGCCGTGAGGGCCGCTTGCTGTTTTATGCGGTCCGGCTGCCCACCCACTCCTTGCGCGTACTGCTCTATTAAGGGTAGGTCTTCTGGTTCGCCGATCAGTGAAAGTCCGCGCAACACTTCCCAAACACTCTCTTCATCCGAGTTTATGGTCGCGAGGAGCGTACCTGGAGTGACCTTCGTTCCACTGGGTGCGAGTATCTTCTCCAGCTTCCCGGGGAGTGGCGACCTTATCTCCACCGCCTTCCCGTCCTGCTGAGTGATTCGCGCAAGCATGGTCCCACGCGCAAGCTGCGAGCCTTCCTTAAGGGTACTCGCCACCTCGCCCTGAACGGGCGCATGTAACTCGTGCGGCTTCAGCGTGGCGAGAAGTTCCGCCCGTCCGACTGGATCATTGAATCTGACCAGCGCGAGCGCCGCGTTTCGCCGCACTATCGGCTCCGGATCCTTTAGTAAGCGGCGAAGCGTTTGATGAAATTCTTCTGATTTAGTATCAAAACCCATCAACCAGGCAACCGTCAGGCGAAATTCTGTTTCCGGATGGGCTGCCAGTCGGATGATCTGTGGATACCACTGTTTCGCCTTTTCGTCGCCTCGTTCAATACGCTGTTGAATCTGCAAGAGCGCGTGCTGGACGCGCCGCGGATGCTTCTCGTCAACCAGATACTGCGAGATGTCAGCGTCGGAGAGATTGCGGCCAAACCACGTGAAGTACCAGGTAAGAAACGCTGCGCCGACGAATAGCAGCGCCAGGATCAGAATGGGACCTGAGGCCTTGAGGCGCTTCACTTCCGGTGTGGTAACTGCCGCCGTTGGATTATTGCCGGCTTTGGTCATCAAAGTGGTGGAAGGGCGCACGAAAACCGTCTACAAGGTTGCTGCGGGATATAAACGATAGAGCATCAGGTACACAATCACGCCTGTCACAGAGACGTAGAGCCAGAGTGGCAACGTCCAACGCGCGATCTTCCGGTGTCTCAGAAAGTCACCACGGACGGCTCGGTAAGCGGTGATCAGCACCAGAGGAAGAATGACAATGGCCAGGATGACATGGGTGATCAGAATTGTGAAATAAAGCGGGCGAACAATTCCCTGCCCTAAAAATTTCGTCTCGCCGTGGTAGTAATGATAGGTAAGATACGACGCCAGGAAAAAAGTCGATGTGATCAATGCCGAGATCTGACAGTTTCGATGAGCCTTGATTCGGCCCGAGCGAATAAAGAGGTAACCGGTGACTAAGAGAACGGTGCTGGTTGAATTCAGTAGAGCGTTAAGATGCGGCAGATAGGAAATGTCTAGCATTAAATAAAGCTCCGACTATTCGCTGCGGAAATCGCAGCGCGGCCTCTGCCGCAAGTCAGGGTAGTTTCACGCAAAGACGCAAAGGGGCAAAGACGCAAAGAGGAAAACGTATTAGACTTTGCGTCTTTGCCCCTTTCCCCTTTGCCCCTTTGCGTCTTTGCGTGAAATTCTTGCTCCGAAGACAAGATTCTGCATTCTTGTTTCATAGAGTCTTTGAGGAGGCCGCCTGTTTACCCTTTTCTGTCAACGCATAGAAGTCGTTACCAAGTTCTTCAAGCAGGCCCTGTTTCACTAACCTCTCTACAATATCAAAGACTCTGGTACGTGCTTCGGGATCGTTTCCGCCAGCCTCAAACAATGTATGCAAGTCGAGAGAGTCTTTCTTCCAAAGCTCAAAACTACCCAACACTGCTATTGTAAGTTCGTCCACGGCGGCTCAACTTTTAGAAGATCACACGTCCTTGGGTTGTTTCTGGCTCATGTTAGCAACCATGGACTTCACATCGGGGGGCACCGCGCGACCCTTCGCATCGAGCAAAGGGGGGCTCGAACCGGCGAGCTGCGCCACTTCCGGTCGGGGTGACTTTTTCTTGAAAGGAATCGACAGCCGGCCTTCCGACTTGAGGTAGAGCAGCGGATTAACGATAAACATCAAGGCCATTACCATGCAGACCATTGTTACAAAGAGGTTGTCGGTGGTCAGTAATTGGGCGGAAAGAAAAATAGCATTGAAAGCCGCAAAGCCAATAAACAGGAGTCCCATGACAATGCAGATGATGTTTAATAATCCCAGCTCATGCTTCATCAGTGCTACCTCATTTGTCATAATACAGCTCGCTCGGATTAAGTTTTCTGCCGTTAGTGCTTCGCTTTTCCTGCGGACTTAGGTCGCTCCGACATCTCTTCGTAGCCGCATCTTTCACACTGCCAAATTGCAAAGACGGCGTTGGGATCGCCGCTGCTTTGATAAACTGCGCGGTCCGAAGGGATGATCTTGCCGCCGCACTGCGGACACGCGCGACCACGGGTGGTGCGCGTTTCAACATCAATCGAGAGCGGATTCTCTTCAGACATAGTGAAAACAGTCTAGACTCTGGAGTCGAGAGTCTGGAGTCAGAGTTCTAATTTAAAGGCTCACCCAGCATCACTCAATCAAAAGCAGACAATCCACGAAACAGCACGAAATTACACGAAGTCGCCGTCGTGTTGTTTCGTGCGGATTCGTGGATCGTGATGCTGCTGAAACTTTGCTCAAGAAGAATAAATGGCTCTTCCCAGACCGCAGACTCATGTCTTAGGACCGTCAAGATCGGTCGCGTCGTTCTCCGGTCTGCGATGTCGCCTCAAAACAACGAAGATCGTGCAAAAGATCGCCACCGGTGGCGTCAACAGGACCAGAACGCCAATATTGAAGTTTCTGATGAAAAACGCGTTATTCGATCCCGCAAGCGAAGCGCGGCACATCGCACACTGCGCCAACCCTGACGCTTCGAACGCCAGAAAACATAGCAGCGCCGCCGCTGCGATCAAAAACAACCTTGCCATTCGCATTGCATTCATCAGTGTTCCTCGGCAGGGGGCGGGGGAGTTTCCTTAAAGTGATAGCGCAAACCATGCGACCTGAAGCTATCGGGAAAGAAAACAAACAACAAGCAAATGCAGACCACCAGCATTGGGACAATTGTAAGAATCAGGCTCAGGCGCTCAAACTTCAAGTGCATGAAATAGGCGACGATCAGAGCAGCCTTGATAATCGAAAGACCCAGCAGGATGGTTAGCATGAAGTGGATCTCCATGGGCCGGTAGGCAAGAATGATCTCGATCAGGGTTAGGCCTAACAGCCAGACCCAGATTGAAATGAAAAGCTTGTTACTACCGGCAAAGTGTTCGTGCTCTTCCGCGTGTGCGCTCATCAGCATTTGCTCCTTAGCGGGGACCCCACATTCTTCAATGTGCCGTTACATCAACCGACATGACGTAAATCAATGGGAACACAAACATCCATACCAAATCGACGAAGTGCCAGTAGAGCCCGCTGATCTCCACGTCCTCGTGTTTTAGCTTCTTAACCCTGGCAGCAACCACCGAGAGGTAGATTGCTCCCGTGAACACGTGAAACATGTGCAGCCCGGTGATGGTAAAGAAAGTAGCACCAAAGAGCGGTGTCGGTAGTGCGCCATCCGGCGCCGCGTAACGCGTAACCCATTCGGCCGGTAGGCTGAACGGACGCAGGCCCTCGTGGATGAGGTGGTTCCATTCGATCAGGTGCAGCACGATGAACGACAGGCCAAAGAAGATGGTTGCCATGATCCACTTTCGGGCCTTAGCTTTGTCGCCCCGGCTTGACGCTGACACGCCGAAGACCATTGTCAGACTCGAGGAGAGCAGACAAAAAGTCATAACCGATGAAAAGACGATGCTGGGCCAAAACGGGAAAGGCGTAGGCCAAACGTTCGAGGCGCGCAGATAACTATAACCAATCAGCAGCGCTGAGAAGGTTAGTGAGTCGGAGACAATGAATAACCACATCCCCAACTTGCGATGACCAACGCGATACGGGAGCACACCACCGTCCCAATCCGTTGCAGGAAAATGTGCCGCGCGTGCTTCAGTACTCACCTGTTACCTCCAAAAGTGGCACAGACTTTAGTCTGTGGGCGTAGTGTCAAATCAAACCTGCGACACAGGCTGAAGCCTGTGCTACTACCTCCAATAGAACAACAGTAAAAATAAGTAAATCCACAAACCATCCATGAAGTGCCAGTAGAGCGTAACGGCGTCGGTTGCTACATAACGCTTTTCGGCGGCCTGCTTATCTGCACTGGCCTTCCTTGCGCGAACAAGCAAATAGACGAGCGCCAGAAGTCCACCCAGCAAGTGCACGCCGTGTGTGGCTGTCAAAAGATAAAAAAACGAACTATGCGGGTTGCTGGCCACATAAATTCCCTGACGCACCAGTTGGCGCCAGGCAAGTAACTGAGAGACCAGAAACCCAATACCCGGCGCTGTCGTCAGCAAGAGCCAACGCCTGGAAGAACTTTCCAACGAAACTCTGAGTTTTCGTCGCGCGGCCTCGAGCGTTCCGCTGCTAACGACGATGAGAGCCGTGCTCAGAAGCAGGATTCGCGGCATGGCGATTGGATGCCAATCATTTGCTGACGCTGCTCTTACTATGTAGGCGCTCGTCAGCGCCGTGAACATCATCAAAATGGCGGCCAGCGCCACCCACATTCCAATGCGATAGCGATTATCTGACACGGAAATTCTTGCAACAGTCTCTTCGCGAACCACAGCAACCATTAGCTATTTATCCCCAGATCAACAGTAAAAGGAGTATCCACAACCAAAGCCCGTCCATAGTGTGCCAGTAAAGCGAAACGACTTCGGTCACCGTTACACTCTTTTCCAGCGCTACCTTCTCACGGTGACGTCGCGTCCGGGCGACCAGGTAGAGAAGCGCCAGAATGCCTCCCAACAGGTGCACACCGTGGAACCCTGTCAAGAAGTAAAAGAATGAGCTGTGAGGGTGACTGGCAAAGTAGATCCCCTGGGCTGCAAGTTCTCGCCAGCCCATAAGCTGGGCGCCAAGAAAAAGAAGACCAAGGATCAGGGTTATGGCAATCAGCCGTACGTAGCTAGTCATTCCTCCCTGCTTCAAAGATCGCTTTGCCGATTCAAAACTAAGACTGCTAAGAAGAATCAGTCCTGTACTCAAGAAGAACATCCGCGGCATTGCAACTCGGACGCCTTGCCCTCCCGCAGAAAGAAAGATGTAAGCGCCTGATAAAGCGGCGAACATCATGACAACTGCGGCCAGCACCACCCAAATCGTTATGCGGTAGGCTGCCGGCGAAAGCTTGCCCCGCTTGTCGTCCTGGCCGCCGCGCCACCCGTTTCCACGCGGGCCCCTACCATTGGGTCCCGGAGGTTTTGGTCCTCCGCCAACCCGAGTGTCCTTCTTGGTCGCTGACCTAGTGCTTGTGACCGTCGTGGCCATTACCGCTTGTTCCAGCCGGGTGCTCAGAGGCCTCCGGTTCTGTCTGCATTACAAAATCATTTGGCGCACCCGGCACGGCAAACTCATACGGGCCGCGGTAAACAACCGGAAGATGCCCGGCAAAGTTGTCGTGTGGTGGAGGTGTCGCCGTAGTCCATTCCAGCGTGGTCGCATCCCAGGGATTGTCGCTGGCCTTCTTTCCCTTGAAGATGCTCCAGAACAGATTGAAGTAAAAAACGATCTGCACCAGCACGGTACAAATCGCTGCAATCGAGACAAACACTACCAGCGGGTGCAACGTCTTCAGATATTCATACTCAGTAAACTGAGCAAACCGCCTGGGCATGCCTACGATTCCCATCGTGTGCATGGGCACGAAGATGCAGTAAACGCCAATGAAAGTTATCCAGAAATGGAATTTGCCTAAACTTTCATTCATGTGGCGCCCAAACATCTTGGGAAACCAGAAATAGGTAGCCGCGAACATACCAAATATCGAAGCAACCCCCATCACCAGGTGAAAGTGTGCTGTTACGAAGTAGGTGTCATGCATTGGCAGGTCCAGAGAAGTCTGCCCCAGCACCAGACCAGTGATGCCGCCTGCAACGAAGAGCGAGACGAACCCGATGGCAAACAGCATGGCGCTAGTGAAGCGGATTCTCGCACCCCAAAGCGTCCCCAACCAGTTGAACGTCTTAACTGCTGACGGAACGCCGATGGAAAGCGTCAGAATGGAGAACGTCATGGCGGAGTAAGGGCTCATCCCGCTGATGAACATGTGATGGCCCCAGACGAAGAACCCAAGCAAACCAATAGCAAAGATGGCAAACACCATCGCGCGATAACCGAAGATTGGTTTGCGCGCGAAAGTAGCCAGAATGTGAGACGTAGCCCCCATGCCTGGAAGGATCGCGATGTAGACTTCCGGGTGCCCGAAGAACCAGAAAAGATGTTGCCAGAGAATGGGCGATCCGCCCGTGTGCGCCGGAAAGTTAGGATTTGTTCCTGAGAGTATTCCGCTGACGTACAGGCCGCCAGGAATGAAGAAACTCGTGCCGGCGAGCCGGTCGAGCAGTAACAAAATGCCGCCACCCAGCAGTACTGGAAACGAAAGCAGGGCCAGCACGGCGGTCGTGAACCAAGCCCAACAGGTCAAAGGCATGCGCATTAGAGACATTCCTCGTGTGCGCATGTTAAGCAGTGTCGTGATGAAATTCAGCGCTCCCAGGAGCGATCCGATGCAGAATACTGCGATGCTGATAATCCACAGGTTCATGCCCATCCCCTGGCCGGGCCCGGCTATTTGACCCAACGCACTTAGCGGCGCGTAACCTGTCCAGCCACCAATTGGTCCCACCGTGGACTCTGCGCCGGAAAAGAAAATGGCCGATAGGAGGACAACAAAACCAACAAACGTGACCCAAAACGAAAGCATATTCAGCACAGGAAATGCCATGTCTTCCGCGCCGATCTGAATGGGCAGAAAATAATTGCCAAAGCCACCCTGCGGCGCCGTAGTCAACACGAAGAAGACCATGATGGTTCCGTGCATCGTCACCAGCGAAAGGTAAAACTCCGGATTCATGGCGCCGCCGGGCGCTCCGCCCGGAAACAGCGTACCCAGTATTGGCCAATTCGTTCCCGGCCAGGACAAGTTCAGGCGCATCAGCACCGACATCGTCATACCCACAATTACCGCCGCCAGAGCGAGCATGATGTACTGGATGCCGATAACCTTGTGGTCAAGGCTAAAGATATACTTCCTTATGAAACTTGTAGGTGCTGGGTGCCGGTGCACGGCGTCGTGAGTTTCACCTGACATCTTTATCTCCTCGTGGTTTCGTCCTGACTAACCGCAGCGCAAGCTAGCCAAGCCTTCTAATTTCTCTGGGCCGGTAACTGGTATTTCGCCAAGAGCTCAGTCATCCGAGTCTGAAACTGGTCCTGTGGCAACGCTGTCAGCGCCTTTTGTTCATCTTCAGGAAGCACCAGCATATAGCTCTTCATCTTGAAATGGAGTTGACCGCAAAGTTCTGCGCAGGCTAGTTCATATTTGCCGGGCGTGTTCGCGGTGAAGTGCACTTTGATCACCATGCCGGGCACAAGATCCTGCTTGAACCGGAGCTGCGGCACCCAGAAGTTGTGAATAACATCCTTGGACCGCAGCATTAGCTCAACGGGCCGGCCCGCCGGAATAGCGAGCACGCTGTGAACCGCATCATCACGTGAATTCGGATCTGTATCATCCAGGCCGATAAAGTTGAGCGACGAATCGTCGATCAAATTTGGGTCGGTGCGACCAAACACCCCATCACTTCCCGCGTAATGAAAGTTCCACTGGAACTGCTGCGCCACCACTTCGACTTGAAACGATCCCGGAGGAGCATCATTGATGCGCAGCGACGCCCACACGCTCTGTCCCATCACGGCCAATCCAATGAAGATCATGGCCGTGAGAACCGTCCAGATGACTTCCAACTTGCTGCTGCCGTGCGTGTAAGTGGCCCGACTGCGCCCAGCGTCCTCACGATACTTCCAGACCATGTAACCCAGACCAACCTGGGCCGCCGTAAAGGCGATCCCTACAACAATGATCGTGAGCATGAACTGCCGATCCAGGGCCGGCGCGTGTGACGAGATGGCTGTCGGAAACCACCATTTGTTGATGAAAAAGAGAGACACTGACAAGAGTGTCAGTATCCAGATAATAACAGCAAGAACTCGTCCCATCGGTTACATCTCCTTGGGTGGCACAGAATTCAGTCTGTGCTCTTTTGTTTTGGGTGGCACAGAATTCAGTCTGTGTACCTTGTTTTAGAGTGCGCTGCGTCACAGACTGAAGTCTGTGCCACTAATTAACGATCTAACACCATCAAGACGAACAAAAGCGGCAGATAAAGTACTGAGGCCAGCAAGAGTTTCCTTGCTTCCTGTCTCGATTGCGAAAACGCAGCACGAATGCTGCTGTATAGAAACAGCAATCCCAGAATGATTGCGCCGTAGAGGTATAGCCTGCCGGAAATTCCCAGCGCAGTTGGCAGGAGGCTTACGGGCAAAAGCATCAGGGTGTAGACAACAATTTGCTGTCCCGTTATTCGACCCTCGGGCTCAACCACCGGAAGCATCAAGATTCCCGCGCGTGCGTAGTCTTCTCGATACATCCAGGCAATAGCCAGGAAGTGGGGAAACTGCCAGAGAAACAGGATCGCGAACAACACCCAGGCTTCAAGACTCAGACTGCCAGTCGCCGCCGTCCAGCCAATCAGGGGCGGTACAGCTCCGGGAAAGGCTCCGACCAGAGTCGACAACGATGTTCTCGTTTTCAGCGGGGTATAGCCAAAGAGGTAACCGGCAATCACGGTCAGCCCCAGCAATGCGGTGAGCGGATTGACCAGGACTGCGAGGTAGATCTCGGCGATAACGGTGAGACCCACTCCAAAGAGCAAGGCCTCCCACGGCAAGAGTTTACCGGACGGTAAAGGTCTATCCGCCGTGCGACGCATCAGACCGTCGAGGTCGCGCTCCATGTACTGATTGAGAGTCGCAATTCCCGATGATAACAGTGCAATGCCGACCATAGCTCTCGTGAGAGCAAGGTAATCAATCTTCCCTTTGGTAGCTAAGGCGAATCCGGCGGCTGAAGTAAGCACAATCAGGAAAGTGATGCGCGGCTTGGTCAGCTCCGCATAAGCCGCCACGCGCTCACGAAACGTGAGCGGATACGTTGCCTGCTCACCGACTCCCGGATGAAGTTTTACAACAAGCTCTTCCATTCAATTCTCAAATTCCACGAGACTCAGCAATACTGCTTGAGGCCCAGGAACGCTCTGAACGCAAAATCCTGAATGATCGGAGAGTCATGACAATGGTGGCAGCAAAGACCAAAGCCCCACAAGCAACGTGCGCCACCGTTATTCCCACCATCGGATTGAGCGGTTGAGGGTCTTCAGGAGACCTTAGTCGTGTCAAATATGCGACTACACCCAGCAGCAATTGCACTCCCAGCAATGTTAAAGCGATCGTCGCCGGCCTGGTCAGAAACGTTTCTTCTGGATGCCGGCGCAGGATCATAAAGGCAGCCGCAGCCAGGATGATGGCGACCGCAATAGCTCCGCCGATGTGAGCGAGTAACAACTCTGTCGGCAAATGCTCGTCCCACGTCGCAGAATGACGAAGCGTCGCGCCCAGAACAAGCTGGAGCAGTATTGTCGCCGCCGCGGTGACACAAATGTAGCGGACGGGCAGAGTTCCCTTCTCGTCTACTGTAGCTGGAGGTTCAATCCAGCTTCTCGAAGTGAATACTGCCAGGCCTACTGTCGTGCAGAAGAAAAGCTGGGCCAGTGTGGCATGCGCCGTCGATACGGCGAGCGGCAACATCAATTTGACGGTAAGCCCGCCCAGAAGACCTTGCGCAATTACTCCGAGCAGCGCAAACAGTCCCAGCCTGCGTACCCAGCGCCTTTGCTCTTTTCTGAAAAGAAAAACTACCAAACCGATCGTCAACAGGCCGACGGTGGTGGCAACCATCCGGTGGCCATGCTCCCAAAACAAATTGCCCACCATTTTGGGGAACACTTGTCCGTTTGAGAGGGGCCAATCCGGAGTTGCTAATCCAGCGTCATGGCTCGTGACAAGCGCACCGGCAATTATTAGAAAGAAAGTTGCACCCGCCAGAATCAAAGAGAATCGGTGCACACCCTTGTTCATGATTTCGATTTCCAATTGCCAATTGCCAATTGCCAAATTGAAATCGGCAATCGGAAATTGGCAATCGGCAATGCTCACTCAGTGTCTGCCCACCATCGGCACATCAAGCGCGGGCATCATCTGCAGACCGCCTGACTTGGCTGAAGCGGCAGCCGCCTCACCAAACGCAAAGTCTGCTTTTCCGCTGCCGCTTGCCGGTACCGTGACTTGCATGGTTTTTTCCGTACCGTTGGGGCCACCCTTTTCATGCCACGCTGCCACCGTGTAAGTTCCTGGCGGTACACCCTTGATTGTGTAGGAACCGTCTTCGCCGGTCACTGCGTAGAAGGGATGCTTCAGAACGCCGATGTAAGCCTTCATCCATGGGTGTTGATTACACTTCACCGGAACCAAAACTTCAGCGCGGGTGAAAGTCTTCTCAATCGGCGGAGCGCCATTTGGCTGGGTCTGGTTCCATTCCGGATTGTTCTTTGGCGTGGGATGGATATTGTGCTGGGTAGGATCGCTGTTCGTGATCTTAAGGTTTTGGTTGGTTTGGAGACCAAGCACGTGGGGCCTGTAATGACATCCGTTCTGGTCAAGTATTACTTCCCCAGAGGGCGTAAAGGTGTAGTCACCAATCTTCGTGCCGTCGCTTGTGGTCCCGTCCTTGATGTACACAAAAACGTTTGCCAGCTTGCCGTCCTTAACTACCACGTCCTCAGTGACGAGGTTCGGGTTTCTCTGTCCACAAACCGGATCAGCCGACGTGTCGATTTTCTTGGGAGCCGGCGGAGTGCCGTTATAGGAAATCGCGCCCGCGACGCTCCCAGCATTCGCCGGTGGCACGAAGGGCTTGGTCGGCTTACTCGTGTCCGTTGTTACGTCATTCGTCCCCGACTTGCTACAAGAAGAGCCAAGCGCGAGCAGCGAAAGGACGATGGTCAGGACAAGCCAGACCCTCATCTGCTTAAACATAATTATTTCCTCCAAATCAAGATGACATTCGGTGCAACTTTAACACGTACACTGGGCGAAAGTAGACCCGCCAGGCACGCAACAAACTAGAACCCCGAGGCGCGCCTCTTAGCTCTCACAGTTGCAGATCGAGCCAAAGCTGCCCCGCGTTTATTCTTGCGAACTCTATTCGCAGTAGTTTCGCGAATCTTCTTCCGCAAACTCCCTTGCGTCTGCGCTGCATTGCTTGCGGCCGGTTGCACCGGCGCAGTTGCCAACAAACGCCGCTGCTCGTCAGGCGTCAGCAAAAGCATGTAGCGAACCAGCAGGTAAGCGTGATCTTGTTGGTAGGCATTTGCACTCGCCGGCGGGTTCGGAAGATTGATCACCCAGCGATCGCCTTCCTTTTTAAACAACCCACTGGGCATCGCAGTGCCCGGGCTAATCTGAGCGGGATCAAGCAGCCAACGGAACGTCCATTCAGGTTTAAGACGTTCGCCCGCGAGCAGGAAGTTTGGTGCAATTGCCTTTTCGTCGTGGGTGGGGTCGCCCGTGATATGACACTTCAAACACGGCGTCCCGGAAGTGAACATCTGGCGGGCGACGAGTTTCTCTTCTTCGGACAAAGGTTGGAGCGGCTCCTTAATGTATGGCTCCTGCTGACCGGAGAGAGCCATGAAAAACCTCACCAGTGTCTGCAGCTCGTTCGGCGAGAAATTGAACGTCGGCATGCGGGCCTTCAGATAAGGCCTGACGCCGTTCCGATCAAGTCCTGGTTGGGCCTTCAGCTTGCCGGCAGACTGGTTCGAGCCGGTTTGGCTTGTGTCAGTTTGATTTGTACCACCCTGGTCGTTGGTACTTTGACCGCTGGTTGTATTAAAGGGCGCAAATATCGTCGTTCCTTTCGGCGCGCTCAATGATGGATCATGGAGGAAGCGCAGCAACCAGCTCGGATCCACTCGCGCTCCTTCACTCGTCAGTCTTGGAGGCAAAAGGTCTTTGCCCTCCGGAGTCTGATAGAAGGGCACATCCATCAACACCGACCGTTGGCCTACTTGGAGCTGGTGACACCCCATGCAGTTATACTTTTTGATCACCCACCAACCGTTTTGCACGTCTTGTCGACGCTGATCCGCCGGGTTATAGAAGAGCGAATCCGGCACGTTGGATCCTTCACTGCCGACGCTCCCCAGCAGAAAAGTCGTTAGAGCGTTGCGCCATTCGGGAGTCAGGAAAGGTCTCGGCATCCGCAGCCGATCCTTGGGATCTTTCTCCTTGCCCTGATCGTAAATAGATGGTTCCGTTAATTTGTGTTCGAAGAAGCCCTTGTGGTTGTACCACGGCTTGTCAGCGTGCTCGCCCTTCGAGAGAGGTCCGTCTTCATGCATCTTGAGTGGATCGTGACCTTGCATCGCGTCGTGGGTTAGCAGAGCGAAGTCTAACCTCTCAATCGGCGTTGCGCCCTCGACGGTCAGCTCTTTTCCAATCCGCTGTTCTTCTTCAAACCCTTTAATCTCATGACAGCCGGCACAGCCATACTGTTTTATGAGCGCGTAGCCTCTGCCCTTGAGGTTCGGATCGTCCATGAACGAAGCATCGGAGTAAGAGGGCGGCGACGAGAGTGAAAATAGATAAGTCGCGATGTCTCGGGCGTCTGCGTCCGACAGCCTGAAGTTCGGCATCACCGTCATATTTTGCACCTGCAGCTCGGCGCCATCATTCGGGCAACGCGAATTCAACTCCGTATCGAAAACGTAAGGCTTTTTGTGCTTGCTGTAGTCTTCCGCCGTCAGATCTCGCTTTTCTTTGGGACAATAGGGCGCCCAGCGCTCGCGCGGGTTGTGGATCCAACGCACGATGTACTCAAAATTGGCTTTCTCTCCCACCTTCTGCAGATTCGCGGCAAACGTGCCTCCAATGGGATTCTCCGCTTCACCGATCGAATGACAAGCCAGGCAACCCCTTTGCTCGAAAAGCTCTTTTCCGTGTGCAGCGTCGCCGCGGGCTTGCTGTGGCGCCTTGCCCTCGAAACTCTCCTGCCAGAGATACGCAGAGATCGCTTTGATCTGGTCATCACCGTCGCGATCGACCCCAAATCGCCAGAATGCCGGCATCTTCGTGCCGGGACGAAAGGCCTGAGGATCCTTCAACCAAACCGGAATCCATTCCTTTCGCAACTTCAAGCGGACGTCCTTCAGATTCGGCCCAATCTTCTTTTGGTCCTGCATCAGGTACTTCGACTGCAAACTCAACTGATCGATGCGCGCAGCAAGTAGGCTATTTGAGACTCGCAATGATTCGGCATGAGCCAATAGTCTTCGTGCTTCCGCGTCGTCGGCTGCCTGGTTAGCTTCCTCAGTATCCTGCCGGATTTGTTTCTCGTTGCCGGCGATCTGATCTTCGAGCTGGGTGGTGCTTTGTCGCGCGCCGGTTAACGCATCCGTTTCGCGATCAAAACCCTCATAACGATGGCAGCCCACACAACCGCGGACGTAGAAAAGATCTCGCCCAAGGTTCAACGTTTCAGCGCCCTGCGTCACCCGGTCTTTGGCATGGCACTGCTGGCAGCCAGCTTCGGTGTTCTCTTTCTCGAAGAGTGGCCAAAGCCAGAATCGATGTCTCCCGTGGCCTTTTATTTCGCTGGTTGTTGCCCGGCCGTTGCCCCAATGACAGCCGGAACAGCCGAAGCGGTCGGGATTATGAATTTGCAGCAGTTCTCGGTTGGGATGGCTGACGAAGGCCCGGGCAAGACTGTCTGGCTTTTTCCCAGGACCATCAGGCGCCAAATTCTCAGGACGGATATCCAACGGCTCGCGAATACCGACGTGACAGACCTCGCAACGATCGACGACATTGCCGGCGTCGATACTGATCTGATGGCCCAGGATGGAATAGTCAAAATTCTCCATCTTTCGCACCAGGCCATCAATCTGGCTCGGGCCTAAGCCGATCAAGTGATGCTTCAGATAATCATCGCGCTTCTTCGCAAGCTCGGTGGGCTGCTTTAGCAACTCCGCTTTCCGACCAAGAAGTCTTGCTTTTTCATCGCGCAGGTCGTTGTAAAGTTTTTCGAGCTGCTCGTAGTTCACCTTCTGCACAGTAGTCTTGCCCGAGCCATCCGCGGCGGGCAGTTCTACCTCGACTGTTTTCTGTCGCAGCTCTTGCGCTTGACGGCGATATTTGTCTTTAGCAGAGCCTTTGGCGGTCTCTATGTTGTAGTTTACGACGGTCAGATGGCCACGCTGGTTTTGGAAGGGATCCGTTACGGCGTCAAGCTGCTTCTGGATCTGAATGACCTTTTGGCCAATATCGTCAGTTTCCGGTTTGACCTGTTCCTGCGCCGCCTTCGCCTCTTCATCGAGCGTCTGATACTCGGCGCTCTCCTTAAGTTGCGCTTCGGTCTGGCCCGCCTGCGATCTAATACTCTTTAGGTAACGGGTGTAACGGCTGACGAACTGTTGTTGGATGCCTTTCCAGGGACGTTGTCCAAAGGCCTCATCCCAGAGTGCCCAGGCGAGAGTAATTGTAAGAAGGAGGGCACAGAGCAGCATGATGCTGCTCGTCGAGCGACTCACGATGGGATCGTGCGCTGGAACCTCAGGCTCTTTTTTTACCAACGACTCCGTAGCTTCAGGAGAGTCTGCCACTCAGGATTGTTCCTCCGCGCTCGCTCAAATGTTGAAGAAGGGGGTCACCCACACGTATTTGATCGTCAAGGCTAAGCGCAGTATCAGTTTCACCGGCAAAGCCAGCAGTACGCTTATCGCAAAGAACTGAAACGTCGCATACTGCAAGATGCTAGTGCGCTGCAGTAGCTTCTGCTCAAACGGATCACGCGGGAAAAGACGCAGGGGGCGCAGCGAAATCCGTTTAAAGTCGACCGTCATTAACCAGTGGAAGAAAAGCGCTCCCAAAATGTAGAAGGCGCCAACCACCAACCCGCCAAAGATCACCTTCCCCACGCTGCTTTGCAGAAATCCAAGATGCAGCGTCTTGCCGATCCAGCTGGTGGCGATGAAGTCGTGGAGGTCTATGTTCTTGTCGAAGACAACAGCATTGTGATCCCAGGTTTGACCTGGCCAGAACCAAATCCAACCAGGCCCACGAATGAACGTTCCAATCACAATCAGCGAGATCCACATCAGGAAGCCGGCACTAAACATCCCGATGGCAAACCTGCGTTGCCGGAGAGTGTAGTAGCCATTGCCAAGCGGGTTTGAATCGACATAAGGGAAGACAATCAATCCGATCATGATGATGGAAGGCATTACGACGCCCGCAATCCACGGATCGAAGTAAACCAGCATCTCCTGCAAACCGAGAAAATACCAGGGCGCCTTCGACGGATTCATTGTCAGATTCGGGTTGGCAGGCTCTTCCAGCGGCGCGTTCAGCGTGATGGACCAAACAAAAAGGATGACAGTTACAAGCACTGCCGCCAGAAACTCTATGCGCACCAGATAAGGCCAGACGTGAAGTTCTCGGGCCCAACCTGGCCGCCATGGTTCGGCTTTTCGATGATGCGTTTTCGCCAGCTTAGGATCCTGCTCCAGTTGCTTGATTAAACGATCGTTTGCCAGTGACTGCCTGATTCCCAACCAGGTGAAAAATGGCACCAAAAAAAGCATCGCTACAATTGGGACGTTGTCAGGGGCCGACGAGATGACCCAGAGCTGGTGCCAGTCTTCTACCGCGAATGCGGCAAGCCCCACGACGACTACCGC
>JBOGOU010000519.1:0-7587 GCA_050748205.1 Pyrinomonadaceae bacterium
GGTGAGACCGAGGCAGGCCAAAAGGAGTTACAACTGGCTGCGCAACTGAAATCCGAAAGCTTCAAGAAAGATGAAGAACGAGCGACAGCTTACCTGAACAAAGCCAACCTGAATGAACAGAACGGCAAATCCTCGGAGTTGAGTTCTGCTGAAGGGATCATCGCGGTGGTCAGTGCCTTGGATGAGAAAACGCGGGAAGACCTAAAGAACAATGAAGTCTACTATACGAAAGTAGTGGCAAGCGCCCACAACAATCTGGGTCTATTGCAGGCGCAGCGTGCGAATTTTCGCCAGGCAGGGGAGCAGTTTGCTTTGGCTGCCAAGTGGGATTCGGAACTGGAAGGTCTGAATTTCAATTGGGGTCTGGCCTGCTTTAAGGCGGAACTATTTAAGGAGGCCATCTCGCCGCTGGAGAAAGAGTTGTCTATCCACCCGTCCAACGTTGCTGCGAGCCAATTGTTGGGGATGAGTTATTTTCAGGTGGAGAACTATGCAAGAGCGTCTGAATTGCTCAGCAAAGTCCTGGCCAATCAACCTGAGAAAAATAACCTCTATTATCCTTTGGCGATCTCTCTTGTAAAGCAGGGAAGGAAGGATGAGGTTCAGCGAGTAATCAAACAGATGATGGAGCGTGGGAATACTCCCGAGCTGCACATTTTGCTTAGCCAGGCCCATTACGATCAGGGCGACACAGCCAAAGCCCTGGAAGAATTGAAGAACGCGTTGTCTTTGGACAGTAAATCGCTCTTGGCGCATTACTATTCGGGAGTGATTTATCTGAAGCTGGGTAACTTCAACCGGGCCGTTCAGGAATTCGAAAGCGAATTGACTCTGAATCCCAAGGATGTTCGAGCCAAGTATCATTTAGCTTTCGTGCTGCTGGCGGATCAGAAGTCCGACCCCGGTATTAAATTGATGCGCGAGGTTATCCAACTCAAGCCTGATTACGCGGAGGCCTATTACGAATTAGGCAAAGCGCTGCTGCAACAGGGAGACATCCAGGAGGCTGTGAGCAGTCTGGAAACCGCGGTAAAACTCAAACCCGAAGAGTCGTTTGTTCGTTATCAACTGGGACGTGCTTATCTCGGTGCGGGACGGAAGCCTGAAGCTGAGAGTCAACTGGAGATCTACAGAAAGTTGAAAGAGAAAGAGCGAAGTCAAACAAATCCTTAAGGTTTGGAAAGAGGTATCCAGGTTTGCCCTTACGAAGAGTTTGGCTAGTGCTGACGTTCCTCACTCTATTGCCTCTCCCCTGTTCGCAAATCACCCATGCTCAAACGAGCAGCGTCCTCTTCACGGATGTTGCCCAGCAAGCCGGGATCACTTTCAAACATGTTGCCTCACCGGATAAGAAGTATATCGTCGAATCAATGAGTGGCGGTGTCGCACTGATTGATTACAATAACGACGGCTACCTCGATATCTATTTTGTTAATTCCCTGACTGTGGATCTGGTCAAGTCTAATCAGAAGACCAAAAGCGCTCTCTATCACAACAACGGGGACGGCACTTTCACGGACGTCACGGCAAAGGCGGGTGTGGGTGATATTGGATGGGGAATGGGAGTAGCCGTTGGTGATTATGACAATGACGGCTTCGATGATCTCTACGTAACGTGCCTCGGCAAAAATCGTCTCTTCAAGAATAACGGCAATGGCTCGTTTAAGGACGTGACGCAGAACGCCGGTGTGGGCGATCCTCGCTGGTCCACGGGAGCGGCTTTTGTCGATTTTGATCGTGACGGCAAGTTGGACCTATTTGTTTCCAATTATGTGGCGTTTGATATCGATCATCTGCCCGAATTTGGAAAGGGACGCACCTGCCAGTACAAAGGAGTGGCCGTGCAGTGTGGGCCCAGAGGCCTACCAGGCGCGGGCGACTCGCTCTATCGCAACAACGGTGATGGCACCTTCGAAGATGTCTCGAAAAAAGCCGGTGTCTCTGATCCTAGCGGCTTTTATGGACTCGGCGTTATCTGCAGTGATTTTGATGACGATGGCTGGGTCGACATCTTTGTTGCCAACGACTCAACACCAAATTTCCTGTATCACAACAATGGCGATGGCACGTTTAAGGAGATTGCGTTTCCGGCCGGGGTCGCCGTAAACGAGAATGGCAGCGAGCAGGGAAGCATGGGAGTTACTCTCGGTGATTACGATCACGATGGAAAGCTTGATCTTTTCGTAACCAACTTCGCTGATGAATACAACACCCTGTATCACGCGGACGGCCCCAATTCATTTACTGATCTTTCTTATGCAAGCAAAGTCGCAGCAGTGAGCCTTCCCTATGTCGGTTGGGGGACCAAATTCTTCGATTATGACAACGACGGTTGGGTCGATCTATATGTTGCGAATGGTCACGTTTACCCGCAATTGGAAAGCTACCGGCAGCGCAGCCTGGTGCACAGGAACAATCGCGATGGCACGTTTGTCGAAGTGGCGGCGGAACTGGGCGCGCCGCTAGGGGAGAAGCGTGTCGGTCGAGGAGCTGCCTTCGGAGATATTGATAATGACGGCGATGTCGACATAGTCGTCAATGATCTGGATGGCGGGCCTCAGGTCTTGCGTAATGACGGCGGGAATGCGAATAATTTCATACTGATTAAGACGATTGGAGTCAAAAGCAATCGAGACGGCGTGGGCGCGCGCGCGAAAGTCGTCGCCGCGGATCTAACTCAGATTGACGAAGTGCGTTCCGGCGCTAGCTACATCTCGCAAAGCGATTTGCGGCTGCATTTCGGTCTCGGAAAGCGACCAAAGATAAGCCTGATAGAGATCCGTTGGCCTAGTGGCGCTGTCGATAAGATTAGCGACGTCAGCGTTAACAGGATGCTGACGATCAAGGAGGGCCAGGGAATCGTAGAGCAGAAGGAATTTAAAGACGCCTCGCGGCGACAGGTGAATCCACGGGTGGGCCCATGAAGGCTGACATAGACAAAGCTTAACCATGAAGCGAGCAAGGCAAAGTAGACGGGCAAATAGTTCTTTCTTCCGGAAATTGCGTCGGGAGCTCCGGCTGCTTCTGCCGTTGCTTCTGATGATCGCGTTTTACTCTGTTCTGCTCACCATGGCAAGCGCCCAGACCCAGTCTAATAGTCTTGATCAGCGGCTTGAGACGGTGGCAGGACTGATTCGAGACAATCGAATTCAGGAGGCAGCGCTGCAGTTGACCGGAATTCTTAAAGTTGCGCCAAATGACGTACGGGCCCTCAATCTTCTTGGCACAGTTAGGGCTCAGCAGGGAAGACTGGGCGAGGCCGAGACACTCTTTTTGCGCGTGCGGCGAATTGATGGTAATTGGATCCCCGCGCGCATGAATCTGGCGCATCTTTATTTGCTGAAGCGCGAGCCGCAAAAGACAATCGCTGAATTGAAAGAAGTACTTCGTCTGGATCCAGGCAACACCGAAGCGGCCGATAAGGTGGTCCCACTGATGCTCGCCCAAGGCCAGTTAGACGAGTGCATCAATCTGATCAATCAGTTAAAGAGTTCTCAGAGTGTATCAGCGACAGTGCTCATTGTGCTCGGCGATGCTTATCTGCGAACGGGCAATGCAGATCGCGCGGAGGAAAGTTATCTCTTAGCCCTCGATAAGCAGAATGACGATGCGGATGCGGTTCTGGGGTTGGCTCAAGTAGCCCAGTTGAGAGGCGATTCGAAGACGGCTTCTGCCTATTTGACTCGCAGCAAAGGGCTGGTTGCCAAGTCGCCCGATGCTCTATATCGGTTTGCCCTCGTTGCACTAAGGTCCGGTGCTTATGAGGAAGCCAACGCCGCTTTGAAGCAGGCGCTGAAGGTCAAACCTGACGAACCGGCGTACCTCATTCTACTCGGCGCCACCTGGCTGAAGAAGCCTGATATATTTGAGGCGGAACAGGCATTTCGCCGCGCACTGCAATTTCAGCCTGATAGCGCGCAAGGGCAGATGTATCTGGGTTATTGCTTGCTGAAACAAAAAAAATACCTCGAGGCGCGCGAATGGCTCGAGAAGAGCATCCAGAAAGATATGGCAACGCCGGAGAGCTATTATTACCTGGGCTTAATCGCCCAGCAACGGAACGATGATGCCCAGGCAATCGCACTTCATACCAAAGCGATTCAGTTGCTTCCTTCTTATGCGCAAGCCCATGTTGCGCTTGGCGCCACCTATCTGAAGCTAAAGGATTATCCAAGGGCTAAACAGGAGCTTGAGCTGGCGGTTAAATTGAATCCTGAGGAACCGGAAGCCCACTACAATCTTGCGCTACTCTATGCTCGCCTTAAAGATCCTCAACGAGCGCAGCAGGAGATGCAAACTGTAGAAAAGCTGAAGAATGCAGCCAAAGCCCAAGGAAAAGCGCAGGAGTCAGCAACGACGCCTAACCTGCGTTAATGGTCAAGCAGCCCCATGAGAATGGCGCACCTCCCAGTCGCGAGATGGATCTACCTGGGGGTTTCGTATGACTAGCACAAAGGCGGCAACGGTCTGGCCGAAACATCGGATTGTCTGGTGCGTCATATCAGTTCTTGTTTTCACTCTACCGGTCAACTTTCACGCTCAACCAGCCCCGCGACAACCGCCAACCTTTGTCAGGTTTGAAGAAGTACCTGCCAAGACCAGTGGAATCAACTGGGCCCACAACAACGCTCATTCGCCAGATCGCCATCTGCCTGAGACGGTGGGTGCAGGATGCGGCTTCTTCGACTATGACAATGATGGCTGGATGGATGTTTACCTTGTGAATAGTGGCAAGTCGGATTTCTTTAGTCCGGCCGTTATGCCCAAAAATGCCCTCTATCGAAACAATCATGATGGAACGTTTAGTGACGTCACTGATAAAGCGGGTGTAGCAGGCGGGAATTTCGGCATGGGACTCGCCACCGCTGACTATGACGGAGATGGCTGGGTTGATCTTTATGTTACGGGCTATGGTCGAAGTATTCTCTATCACAATAACGGCAATGGCACGTTTTCCGATATGACCGACAAAGCCGGTGTGGCGGCGCCCGGTTGGTCCACTTGTGCAGTCTGGTTTGATTACGACAATGATGGCAGGCTGGACCTCTTTGTTTCCAGCTTTGTCTATTACGACAAGTCGCTCAACGTTTTATGTACCGACGATTTGAGCCGGCGCTACTATTGCATTCCGCGCTACTACAAACCAAGGCCCAGTTACCTCTTTCACAACAACGGCAGAGGCGTTTTCACTGACGTTAGTAAAGAATCCGGCATTGATGTTCCGGGAAAGGCGTTCGGTGTGGTGGCAACAGATATCAACAATGATAGGTTAATGGATCTCTTCGTTGCCAACGATACTATGCCCAACTATCTCTTCATCAATAAGGGTGGCGGAAAGTTCGAAGATATTGGACTGGCGGCGGGCGTAGCATACGGCGAAGCCGGCAAACCACGTTCAGGAATGGGGGTGGATTCGGCTGACTATGACGGTGATGGGTGGCAGGATCTTTTTGTGGCCAATATCGATGAAGAGTTCTTCAGTCTTTACCACAATGAGAGGGATCTAACCTTCATCGATCGCCCAGGCGAGATCGCGCCAGCAACCCAATTGTTGAGCGGTTGGGGACTCAAGTTCTTTGATTACGACAATGATGGTGATGAAGATCTGTTTTTGGTGAACGGCCATCCTGACGATTTCATTGAAATGCGTGTCTCCCGCGTGAGATACAAGGAGCCTTTGTTGCTTTTTGAAAACGATGGGGGCGTTTTCCGGAACGTCAGCGCGCAATCCGGCGCTGTCTTTGCTAAAGCATTTTCCGGCCGCGGCATGGCCGTAGGCGATTTTGATAATGACGGTGACCTTGACGTGCTGATCTCGAGCAACGGCGAAGCTGCGGTCCTGTTACGCAACGATGGCGGCAATCGCGGCAACTGGCTCGGGTTGCAACTGATTGCCGGTACCAGCAATTCCGCGGCCGTCGGGGCGTTGATCACCTGGCAGGCAGGCGCTGTTAAGCGCAGCCGGTTGAGGACGGCCGGTGGCAGCTATCTTGGATCACACGATCCTCGCGCTATCCTCGGAATCGGTTCGGCAACAAAGATCACGAGCCTGGAAATTCGTTGGCCCAGCGGCAAAGTAGACAAACTCGCAAATCTACCGATAAACACGTACGTCAAGGTCATTGAAGGCGAGGGATTAGCTCGAAGCACAACGAAATAGATGCATCAGGCACACTGTCTGCCTACGGAAGCACCCTTTCTACCTAATTGAAGTTGTTAGGTAGCCAGCCACGCTCCACACAATCACGCAGGCTCCATTCAGGACTCTTTTCAGTCTTGTACGTCCAAAAGAACCAGCCTGCCGCGGTTTCGTAAGACACCAGTTGCGCGCCACCAAAGGCCCTTCTCATGATGTCCAGTTCGTAGCCAGTGTGATCTCGCACGACTGGTTCAGCCAGCGCCAGCGACCACTCTCCGACGTAAACCGGAAACTCCTTCTGCATTGACTCGATCTCCTTCTTTCGCTCGACCGAGGCCACGCGCAGGTGCTCAGAGATGTCGCGCTTTTGATCTTCGGCGGTGAAGCACTGGTAAAGATGTGTATCTTGCAGTATGCCTTTGAAGTCCGGCGGTTTCATAAAGTTTGACCATGCCAGGGGGCGGAACGCATCGTGAAAAACGACCACGCGCTCCGGCCCAAGATAGCGATGCACCCGCTTGTATCCTTCTTTATAGAACTCTTTCAGCACGTCTAAAGGCACGGTCCAGTGCGGCTCGTTGAGAAGCTCAATGCCCAGAAGATTCTCAGCATTCCGGTAACGTTTCGCGAGCTGCTCCAGAACTGCGAGAGTCCGAGCGATGTTCTCTTTCTTGAGGTGCCACTCGATAGGGCCTTGCTTGCCACTGTGATCCCAGCCATTCTGGCTGCCTGGTGCTCCGTGCAGGTCCAGCAACACTTTCAAGCCATATTTATTCGCCTGAAGCAAGGCCCAATCCAATACCTCCGGGGCATTCACTAAAGGGCCGGTTGGCTCGAGAATCCAATGACCAACAGGAATCCGCAGGGCATTCAACCCGCGCTCAGCTATCCACTTGAAATCACTCTCTTTGATAAACGATTCGCGATGCTTAAGTAGGTGAGAACGGACGGCAGCGGGGCCTAATACAGCACCAAGTTGTGTTTCATCCTCAGCCTTGAGGTCCGCAAACAGGCTTGGCTTGATCCACTTCTCAAGGACGAGCCAGCCTCCCAGATTGACGCCTCGCACTTTCGGCCTTACCGGATTTTGACATGCAGCAGCAAACGCAGCTTGCTTACCAGGTGTGCCACGCGTAAAGAAAAAGAAGCTGGCGGCAGCGACCGCCCGGGTAAAAGAACGTCGATTCATTCTTTCTCTCGGTTCAGCTGAAATGGCGTCATTTGGATTGCGATGGTTTGACAAACCAAAGTCCCTGAATCTTCGCGCTAATCAGGTCAATACGATCAGTTGCGTATTCAGGCCTCGACCGCAGCGCCTTCCGGCGGACGAACATCGTCAGTTGCTTTTCTGAATCGCCTTACCCCCACCGCCGAGAGCGCGTAGAACAAAATCGCCACCAAGACGACGTACTGAAAACCCAGCAGCATGGAGCTGTACTCGGCGAGAC
>JBOGOU010000520.1:0-3345 GCA_050748205.1 Pyrinomonadaceae bacterium
AGCTTAATCTGTGTCGAGACATTGAGATCCCCGATTTCGTCGAGAAAGAGCGTACCGCCTTCAGCCAGCTCAAACCTGCCTTTCTTGCGCCCCTGGGCCCCTGTGAAAGCACCCTTCTCATAACCAAACAGTTCCGATTCGATCAGAGTCTCCGGCAGGGCCGCGCAGCTGACCTTTACGAAAGGTTTGCTCGCGCGTAACGAGTTGTAGTGAATGGCATGCGCGATCAACTCTTTGCCTGTGCCCGATTCGCCGCGCAGCAGGACGGTGGTGTTCGTGCGCGCAACTTGCGTCACCTGCTCGTAGACCTGCCGCAACGGACCAGAGTTTCCAATGATGTGACTAAAATCATAGCGTTCTCGCAATTCCTGCTTGAGATGGATGTTCTCATCGAGCAGGCGCTGTTTGTCCGCTTCGATTAAATGCCCGACTTTGATCGCCTGGGCGATCATTGTAGCGATGATGGAAAGGAATTTGGTGGCCCGTTCGTAATCGCGATCCGCTTTGTAACGCAGGTCGACGCCCAGCACACCCACGGGTTTTCTACTAATCAGGACCGGAACGCAGATAAAACTCAGCTCCTGATGCTTGAGAGCTTTCTTTCGCGCGCCCAGGCGATCCAGAAACATGGGTTCCCGGCTTATTTGCGGCACGACCACGGGCTTTCCAGTCTGGGCTACGCGGCCTGTGATGCCTTCGCCAACTTGATATTTCACCCGGCGCGCCCCGTCTTCGTCGAGTCCGTGAGAGGCCACGACGCGTAGATCGTTTGTGTCCCCATCGAACAGCATTACCGCGCCACGCATCATGCCATGATGTCGCGCCAGCATTGCCAGCACGCGGGACATGGCTTCTTTTAGCTCGAAGGTCCCGGCCAGCATTTGTCCGGTTTCCAGGAATGTCGCGAGCTTCCGCGCCTCAGCCTGCTGTGGCGTCATGTTTGTGGCAGCTTTGAAAGGTGATCGACGATCCAACGCGTCCCCTTCGTTAATGCTCTGACCCTGCTGTGAAATGGTTGGTGTTACCCCCGACTAGAGTTCTATAGTCGCACGATAAAGGCACTTAATTACGGAACCGGGGCGGTAGCGACCGGATGCTAGCATTCAATATAGCTAGCACCACTCAACCTCAGAACCGCTTGCGGTAGCCAGCGGATGTTAGCACTCAATTACGGAACCGAGAGCGGTAGCGACCGGATGCCAGCTTTCAATACAGCTAGCACTACTCAACCGCGGAACCGCTTGCGGTAGCCTGCGGATGCTGGCACTCAACCATTCCTTATTCGCCACCGTAAACGATTGCCGCTCACGCTGAGTGCCAACATCCATTGGCTATTGCAAATGGTTCTGCGAGCAGAGTGCTTCTGATATCCGTTAGGCCAGCATCCGGTCGCTACCGCTCCCGGTTCTGTAATTGTGCTCGTCGCTCTTCGTAAGCAGTGATGTGCGGCTCAAGTTTGAGCGTCAGGGCAATGTCATCAAGGCCTTCCATGAGGCATTGGCGGTGGAAATCATCTATGGCGAACGAAGCAGAAAACCCCCGCTCATCCTGCACGGTGCAGTTCTCAAGCGAAACTGTGGCCTGATAACCGGGAAACTCGCGTGTCCGTCGCAGCAGTTCGGCGACCTCTGCTTCGGAGAGCACGACCGGAACAATTCCGTTCTTCAGGCAGTTGTTCGCGAATATGTCTGCGAACGACTGCGCTATGATGGCTCGAAAACCGTAGTCCAGAAGTGCCCACGGAGCATGTTCGCGCGAAGAGCCGCACCCAAAGTTCTTTCCGGCGACAAGGATCGTTGCGCCCTGGTAGTCAGGAGCATTCAAAACAAAGGACTCGTCTGGCTTACCTTCCGTGGTGTAACGCCAATCGTAGAACAAGAACTGGCCGAAGCCTGTGCGTTCGATGCGCTTGAGAAACTGCTTCGGAATAATCTGATCGGTATCGACATTCGGACGGTCGAGCGGCGCAACTATTCCGGTGTGAGTGCGGATGGGTATCATTTAAACTCCCAACGACGTACATCAGTAAAATGACCGGAGATGGCTGCCGCTGCCGCCATCGTAGGGCTTACAAGATGCGTACGACCGCCTCGCCCTTGCCGGCCTTCAAAATTCCGATTGCTGGTGGAGGCGCACCGTTCGCCCGGTTGCAAAATGTCTGGGTTCATGCCCAGGCACATTGAGCAGCCCGCTTCGCGCCACTCAAATCCAGATTCGAGAAATATGCGATCCAGACCCTCCGCTTCTGCCTCACGTTTGACGGTCTGCGATCCGGGCACAACCATCGCATGAACAGATGGGTTAATCCTGTAGCCCCTAACGACGCTTGCCGCCGCGCGCAAGTCTTCAATGCGCGCGTTCGTGCACGAACCAATAAAGACCCGAGTTACCGGAATATCCTCAATCTGTGTGCCCGGTTTGAGCCCCATGTAGTCAAGCATCCGCTCGGCTGCTCGTCGATCTGTCTCCGTCGGCGCCTGCTTGGGATCGGGGATGCGTCCGGTGACAGGAACGACGTGGCCGGGGCTTGTGCCCCAGGTGACATAAGGCGCGAGCATATTCGCGTCAATCTCAACTGTACTGTCGTATTTCGCACCCGTGTCCGATGGAAGTGTCTTCCAGTAGGCCAGCGCATCATCCCAAGCCGCCGCTTCGGCCCGATTGCGCGGGACGAAACGCCTGCCTTCGAGATATGAAAATGTCTTCTCGTCAGGCGCGATCATGCCGGCTCGCGCCCCAGCCTCAATGCTCATGTTGCAAAGAGTCATGCGCCCTTCGATTGAAAGTGAGCGGACCGTTTCGCCTGAGTATTCGACTACGTGTCCCGTCGCTCCGTCGGTTCCGACCTGTCCGATGATGGCCAGGGCCAGATCTTTGGCGGTGACGCCGGCAGGTAGCTCTCCACGCGTGCGGATCTCCATTGTTCGCGGCTTCTGTTGGGGCAAGCATTGCGTGGCCAGCACGTGCTCTACTTCTGACGTGCCGATACCAAACGCGAGCGCACCAAATGCGCCGTGGGTGCTGGTATGGCTATCACCACAGACAATAGTCATGCCTGGTTGGGTTAGTCCCAGTTCCGGCCCGATGACATGGACAATCCCTTGCTCGCGAGAGTCGAGGTCGTAGAAGGGAATATTGAATTCAGCGCAGTTGTGCCGCAGCGCTGCGATTTGCTGGGAAGCAATCTCGTCCGCCAGCGGCAAGCTGCGATCAGTTGTCGGAACGTTATGGTCCGCAGTCGCTACCGTCAAATCCGGACGTCTCACGCGCCGGCCGGCCGCCCGCAATCCGTCGAACGCCTGCGGGGAAGTGACCTCATGAACCAGATGCAGATCTATATAAAGG
>JBOGOU010000521.1:0-47947 GCA_050748205.1 Pyrinomonadaceae bacterium
TGTTTGGTCTGCTCAATCGACAGGCGGTTGCTGAGTTCAACAAGCTTCCAGAACGTAATCGATTCATCCCGGGCTTAAGAGCATGGATCGGATTTGAACAGCGGAAGGTTTATTACGATCGTCAGGAACGCCTAGCCGGTCAACCGAAACAGACATTGCGACGGTTAATCCGTTACGCAATGGATGGCGTGATAAGTTTCTCCCTCAAGCCTTTGAGATATATGGCTCTAGCAGGTGTGATTATCAGCGCGATCGGGTTTGTCGTAGCTTTCGTTTTTATCGTCAAACGACTGGCCGGGTTTGAAGTTGCCGCGACCGGCTTTACTACTTTGGTGACCCTCCTTCTCTTCCTTGGAGGAATCCAACTTATCGGCATCGGCTTGCTGGGGGAATATCTCGGTCGCACATACGACGAGACTAAGCAGCGTCCTTTGTACATCATTAGAAAATGCTATGGCCTGGACCGTAAAATCGATCTGTAATTAACAAGAAATCGTGGGTAGCCGTACTCGAATTATTTTAATCATCCTTATCCTTTTCGCCGGAGCATACCTGCGCGCTCAGAATCTGTTCAAACCATGGGTCGGCGTTCACAACGCCTGGGGCGGCGCGATGTATGGCAACATAGCCCGTAACTTTGTTAAGTATGGATACTGGACCACTCAGTTTGGGCCTGTCGCAAACAGCGGTTACGTGTCACCCGATAAGTTTGAATACTACTATCACTATCCTCCACTATTTGTGTGGTTGGTCTCTTTAAGCTTCCATGCCTTCGGGGTTCACGAATGGAGCGCGCGGGTGGTTCCGCTCTTCTTTTCCCTTGCCTTGATGGGCCTTGTTTTCATCTTTGCTCGTCGCCTGTTTTCCGAGAATATTGCTCTGCTAGCGTTTTTGTTCAGCGCCGTAATGCCGATTGAAGGTTATTACGGCGCCCATGTTGATATCTACGGTTCAGTTGCTGTGTTCTTCTCGTTGCTGGCTCTCTACGGGTACACGCGCTGGTTGGAAAGCTGCCGGGCAAGCGATTTCGCCCTCTGTGCTTTTGGCATTGTCTTAGGATGCATGACTGCCTGGTATACATATTTCTTAGTTCCCTTGATCATCGGGCATTACTATTTGCTCTATCCCAATCAGGGCAAGTCACGAGATCACCGTATACTGATCCTGGCCGGAATCGCCGTCGCAGTGTTCGGGCTGTTTGTGCTCCACAGGCAGATACTAATGGCGGGAGGTAGAAGTGAAGTTCACGGAACTCTGATTGAAAAGTTGTTCACGAGAACCTCTTTAGCCACTCCCTCAGGAGATGGCCCAGGAGTAGCACGTCTCGTTTTTAAACACGCCCGTGATCTAGCGCACATGTATTCGCTGCCGCTGATGTTGCTGATAGCTATGTGGTTGTTTTTCTTCATTAAGGATGCCTTAAGAAAACGGCTGCAAACTCGTGATTGGCTCGTGTTCATGCTTTTGAGTTACGGGTTTCTTCACAATCTGGCTTTTCCCTCTCTACTTATTGGTCACGACTTTTTGGCTGTTTGCTATGCTCCTGGGATTGCCGTAGCTGCGTCGGTGGCGTTTGTGAGATTTGGCCGGCAGGTGGAAAACAGCTGGCGAATGAAAACTCGAAACGTTGCGCTGGCTACCTTCCTTGCGATCACGGTAGTGACGTCTCTGTACATGACTCAGAGGTTATACGCGGGGGACTCGGATTATTCACTCAAGCTGAAACGATGGGGCGAGATCATACGAAAGAATAGTCAGGAAGGGGATGTTGTTCTTGTCTGTAACCGCAGCGATCGTATATTTCAGTATTACGTAGAGCGGGAAATGGAATTCGACATGGATACACAGCAAAAGCTCAGCACGCGCAAGGAACAAGGGAACGGAACGCTCTTTACCTGTCCGGTGCGAGAGCTCGATAAACGCAAGGAGGTCATTGCCGATCTGGATGGGAAGTATTCCCGGCGGGACGAGGACGGCCTTGTTATTTACCTTCTCCACCCGTAAGTGCGCGACTGTTCTTTTTTTAGCATCATCTGTTCAGCGACACGCCGCAAGGCTCGCATTGGAGTCAAAAGACTCGGGAACCACATTCGCGATCGAGATTTCAGGATCGTTCTGAGGAGACCGTAATGATTACGGAAGACTCTGCTTCGCTGACATTCAAAACCAGAGACGCTACCAGTTACGATTCCGTTACGGGTGAATACGATCTTTTCACGGAACGTTTCTCCGGCCCGCTGGCCGCGCGGCTGATTTCGCTCGCTGGGGTTACATCTTCCGAGCAAATACTTGATGTTGGCACGGGAACAGGTATCGTCGCCTTGCAGGCAGCGCAACAAGTCGGGGCCAACGGAAAAGTCTTAGGCATTGATCTTTCCGAGGGAATGCTGGCAACGGCGCGGGCCAAGGCATCGGCGGCAGGCCTCTCCCGTTGTGCCGAGTTTCGGCCGATGGACGGCGAGGCTCTAGCGCTTGCTGATGAATCATTCGATGTCGTGGTTTCGCTCTTCGCGCTTCTTCATTTCCCCAACCCGACGGTTGCCCTGAAAGAGATGTTCAGGGTCTTGAGACCCGGAGGAAGGCTCGCCCTGGCCGTCGGTAGCGGCCCACCGCGAATCTCCATAAACGGTCTCACCGAGGGTCTTCGGCATCTGAGAGACATCCTTCTGAAACGACGGGGTAAGCTTTTGACAGCACCGTGGTTCCTCGACGGCCTGGTGGAAGAGCGCTTTCCAGATACGGGCAAGAGCGAAGTGACCTCGCTCGCAGCGCATGGTTCCAAGATACCAGGAGGTGTTCCAACACTAGTCAGAAAAGCGGGTTTCTCAAACCTACGCACATCCTGGCAGCGACACCAACGAGTCATCGCAACTGCGGAAGAATTCTGGGATCTACAGCGTACTTACTCAAGCTTCGCGCGCAAACGTCTCGGCAGCGCGCAGCCGGAAAAAATTGAGGAATTCAGAAAGGAATTTCTGGAGACATGCCGCAAGGTGCAGTCCAAAGGTGGACGGCTTGTCTATCCCTTTGCTGCTCTGTACGTTGTTGCGCGGCGGCCAGGGAAATGATAGCGGCAACAAATAAGTCGTGAGATTCATGCCGTTGCGTGAAGAGTTCAGGGCAAACTCGTAGCATGACTGAGAACAGGAAGATGATTCGCGTAGCCATAGTCGGTCTGGGTGCAGTAACCCGCAATATCCATCTGCCCGCTTACGCCCAGATCAAAAATCGATTGAGCGTCGTTGCGGGCTGTGATCTTGACAGTGGTGCGAGGATGTTTGCTTCGCAAAAATTGCGAGTGCCTGAGGTGTATGACAACCCGCTGGAAATGATCGAGAAAACAAGGCCAGACGTTGTTGCCATCTGCACTCCGCCTTCGTTGCACTATGAGCAATCCTTACAGGCTCTGGATTCCGGCTGCCACGTTTTTTGTGAAAAGCCGCTAGCGGAGAGTTTAAGCCAGGCGGATAAGATCATTGAGGCTTCTGAGAAGGCGGGACGCTTTGTAGTGGTGAACAATCAATTCCCCTACATGAACATCCACACGTCCGCCAAGAAGTTGATCGGCAGCCCGGAGTTCGGTCAATTGCTCTTTCTTAATGCTTGGCAGACATTTCGCACTACGGAAAATACCGAGGCCGGTTGGAGAGGACAGCTACAGCGCAGAGTCTGCTTTGAGTTTGGCATCCATGTCTTTGAATTGATCAGATTCTTTTTCGAGGACACGCCGATCCGGATCATGGCCCATATGCCGAATCCTTTGGGGTCAATGAAATCAGATCTCATTAACGTCATTTCGGTTGAGTTCTCAGACGGGCGTGCGGCGGTGATTGTTTTGGATCGATTGAGCAAGGGACCTGAACGCTATCTTGACATGCGTTTGGATGGTGAATTCGCGTCAATCCACACTTCGATCGGAGGCCGAGTGGGGTTTAGGGCCGGTCTCCACACGAGGGAGAAACGTCCTTTCATCGGCCTGGATTTCGTGCAAGGGGGCAAGGCCGTGCTGCAAAACGGCAACCGTGAAACACTGATTGCGAAGGACGGAATCAACCCCTTCGCTTCGTCTACGGCTGTTCACTTCAGCAACTTCATTGAGGCGGTTCACAGTGGTGAAACCCCGCGCTGCACCGCGAAAGATAACCGAAATACCCTAGCGTTGATGTTTGCCGCCTACGACTCTGCACAGCTCGGGAAGGCTGTTGAGATGAGTGAATACGCTGCCGAAAAAGTTGAGTACGCGCCTGGAGCCGCGAGCAGATAGCAAACTCCGCAATCTCAACGCCTCAGAGCGCGTGCCGTGTCGCAGACCGAAATTGAGACATTAGATCGTGGGAGTTTACAGGGATACATATTTGCAGGTTGGCATTGTTGGCGCTGGATTGATGGGGCGCTGGCATGCCGAGGCTGCGCACAAGTCCGGTGGAAGGGTAACTGCGATCATGGACCCCGACCTGGATCGGGCGGCACGCCTCTCTTCCCGTTACGCCAATGCACGGGGCTTTTCAGATGTCGAAGCAATGTTAGGGGAGGTTGACCTCGATGTGCTTCATATCTGCTCTCCCGGTCCCACTCATAACATGCTCGCCAGCCTCGCAATAGAGGCGGGGCTTCACTTACTCGTTGAGAAGCCAATTACTCAAACGGCCGAAGAAGCGGCGCAGCTCCTAAAACTAGCAGCGAATCGCGGGCTACTCGTATGTCCAGTTCATCAGTTCATATTTCAAGATGGCGTTCTGAAAGCTAAAACGTTACTACCTCGAATCGGTCAGCTTGTTCACATTGATGCAACTATTTGCTCTGCAGGCGGGGCTGGCTTGACGTCTGAACGACTCGACCTGATCGTCTCAGACGTTCTGCCGCACCCGCTTTCTTTAATGCAAATTTTCCTCTCGCGTGACTTGTCGGCAGAGCGTTGGCTGACAATCCGACCAGCCGACGGCGAGTTACGTGTCTCTGGCGAAGTGTCGGGAGTCACCTTCTCTTTTTTCATCAGTATGAATGCTCGGCCGACTACGAACTCTTTCCGCCTCGTAGGAACCGAGGGAACGATTCATCTGGACCTATTTCACGGGTACGCTTTCATGGAGCCGGGCCAGGTATCAAGAAACAGGAAAATCATCCATCCTTTTGAATTTTCCCTGAGGAACCTATCAGCCGCGGCAATAAATCTTGGTCAACGGGCGATTCGACGAGAGCCCGCTTATCCCGGACTGAGGCGGCTGGTCAGCTCTTTTTATGACGCGCTGCAGACCAACTCTCAGTGCCCGATCCCGCCAGAAGACACTATCCTGATCGCGGAAATTAGAGATCACCTCATTCATAGTGCCGGTCTTCGGGTGTCAAGACAGGAGTACGTGGGGGCATGAGGGATTCTCGTGTACCCTCAAACTCAATGCGGCCGAAGCTATCCGTCGTCGTAGGTTCTCAGAACGCGAGGCACAGCATAAGTCAATGTCTGAATGCATTAGAAAGGCAGCATGACGGGCAGGAAGTTGAGATCATCGTTGTAGATAACTCTACGGATGGGACGGCGGACACTGTCAGTCAACAGTTTCCGAAGATCATGCTAATACGTTCTGATGCAGGTAAGCAGATGCCTGAGTTGTGGGAGATCGGCATTAGCCGAAGCGGCGGCGATGTCGTTGCCCTTACGACTTCACATTTCGTTCCAGAGAAGAATTGGATCGCGGAAATACTAAACGCCCACCAATCTCATTACGCGGGCATTGGAGGAGCCATTGAAAACGACAGAAAGGCGGGGCTGGTTTCGTGGGCTGTTTATTTCTGCCGCTACAGCCCTTACATGCCTCCATTTCGGGAAGTCACCGTAAATGATTTCGCTGGAGATAACGCCTCGTATAAGCGTTCGGCGTTGGACCGCTACAGGGAGGCGCGACGCAAAGGCTTTTGGGAATTTTTTATCCATACGGCGATGAGGAAGGATGGGCTAGAGCTTCTGCTGACGCCTAAGATCGTTGTCTATCACCAGAAATCTTTCAGCTTACCGGGTTTTATGAGCCAGCGCTTCTGGCATGGAAGGCAGTTTGGCGGTGAACGGGCATCCAGGATCTCTCCGCTCAAGCGGTTGATTTACATCCTGGCGTCGCCGATGATTCCTCTCGTTTTCTTGTCGCGAATCACGTGGCGCGTCTTTACTAGGAGACGAAAGATCAAGGAGTACTTTTTATCGATGCCCATCCTGCTGCTTTTTCTCTTGAGTTGGGCTGCGGGGGAGTTAACGGGATACTTGGGCGCCAGCCGAAAAGGATGAGTCAAGGATTCGGCCGGATATAACAAAGGGTCTTTTCCGAAACCAAAAGAGGCGGTGATTTGCGAAGATGCGTTTTGGACTCGTGGGGGCGGGAGCAATAGGCCGGATTCGAGCGAGGTCTTTTAGGAATTTGCCGGGCTGCGACCTTGTGGCAATTACGGATGTTGACAAAGAGCGGGCGCTAACGATCGCGCCTTCTCCTCAAACGCACATCTTCGACGATTATGAACAGATGCTCTCTTCCGATGACGTGGATGCGATCATCGTCTCAACCCCACCTCAGTTTCATGAAGAGATGAGCATCGCTGCTCTCGAAGCTGGTAAGCACGTGCTTTGCGAGAAGCCCCTTGCAACCTCCGTAGTCGCCTGCAGAAGGATGGTTGAGACTGCGAGAACAACCGGGAAAACCCTCGCCACTGGATTCAACCAACGATATTTTCCCGCCATCCAGTTCGTCAAGCGAACGCTCGACAGCGGCCTAATCGGAGAATTGGATCATATTCGCGCCTTTGGCGGGCACACGGGCCTTTCCGAGTTTAAAGCCCCGTGGATGTACGACAAGAAGATCATGGGCGGGGGCGCTTTGATGGATATTGGAATCCACATAATCGATCTGACTCGTTACCTGCTTGGAGATGTTGTTGAGGTCTTTGGCATCGCCACCTGCGATGTTTGGAAACTTGATCGCACTGAGGACAATGGGTTCGCCTTGATGCTTAGCCAGCAAGGGAAGAGGGCTATTCTGCACGCGAGCTGGACTGAGTGGAAAGGATATCGGTTCTACATCGAGGTTTACGGGCAAAAAGGGATGGTCCGAGCCTATTACGCTCCTATGTTGAACATGCTAATCTATATGGACAAGCCTGGAGGACGCCGCCACCGCAAGTTCAATTTCTACCCGAAGAATATTATTGAGGAGAAGCGACATGGCTGGCAGTCAACCGTTATCAAATCCTTCCAACAAGAGTTGACTGACTTTCTCAAACTGTGCGATGGCAAGCAAGGCATCATCGCCGATGGGTTCTCGGGTTTCAGGGCCGTGGAGATCGCCAACGCGATCTACCGTAGCACTGAGGAAAAACAAATGATCCGCTTGACATCGCCATTTTAGTCCACATTTCTCGTATCAAAAAAGGGGTGTTGACTATGGAGCAACACATCTGCTGCCCCTATTGCGCCGCGCCGCTTTCTCTCACTGCGGAGGCCTGCCTTTGTTCGGGGTGCCACAAGGTATTTCCGGTTGTGCTTGGAATTCCCGATCTCAGGGTCCCGGCTGACGCCTGGATCGATTTTGAAAACGATCGAGCATTCGCCATCTCCTTAGCCAAGCACTATCACGCTGAGACCTTTGAGAGCCTGATAGTACAAGTTTTGAAATATTGTGAAGGTGATATTCCCCAGGAGATTGTCAACAGAAGAATTGCGCGGATTAACGAAGCGCAGTCCAAATATACCGAAGACCTTTCCGCCGCTGGCTGGATCGGGTCTCTGTTAGCTAACTCTTCAAGTCGGTCTTGCATCGAGCTGGGCTGCGGCATGGGTGCCTTTCTAGCAGCCGCCACTCACCATTTCGATTTCGTTATTGGACTTGACATCTCTTTGGCATGGCTCATCGCTGCTAAGAAGAGATTGGAGGGATTGGGCTTGGACTGTTCGCTCGTGTGCGCTTGCGCAGAGCGTCTCCCACTGCAAAGCGATAAATTCGATCTGACCGTTGCGCTCGACGTCATTGAGCATGTGACGGACGCTCGGCAGATGCTTGAAGAGGTTGGTCGGATAACGCGACCTGGCGGGAGGGTCGCCTGCACTACGCCCAATCGCTTCAGCCTTTCGGCAGAACCACACGTTGGTGTCTGGGGCGTCGGTTTTGTTCCGCGAAAATGGATGCCGGCTTATGTTCGATGGCGCAATGGAATGCTATACCGATACACATACCCGAAGTCGTTGTTCGGATTACGGCAACTCTTCAAGCGACAGCCTGGGTTTGACTTGAACATAAAAACTCCAACACTTTGGGAAGGAGAGGTTAAGGCTTTCTCGCCGACCAAACGCATTTTCGCACAACTGTACAATCAAGCAATTCGTCTTAGAATTCTACGGTCTATGCTTCTGCCCATCGCGCCCTTTTTTTATATCATCGCCCAGAAAATGCCTGACGCGGCGAATTCCAGAGGTAATTGAAGAAGGTCTTCTGAGGTCACTAGTCAAGATGAGTTATTTGTGGATACCTAAAATTGAGAATGTACTCAAACGGTCTGGAGAATGAGGATATGACGCGCCCGCTCGACGCTCCGCAATTGTCGGTGGTCGTTGCATCAGACGCCTCGATACGCGAAGTGGAACGATGTCTAAAAACGCTACTACCGCAAAGACGAGATGGGAAGACAGAAATAATCATCGCTGACAGCCGCAAGGATGATTCTTTGCAAGCTCTCATGACGAAGTATCCCGAGGTTGTGTTTCTGCGCTTTCCTGAAAACACGGCGCCCCCGGTTTTGTGGGGAGCCGGAATCGCGCGCTCAAAAGGGGAGATCATCGCCGTCACTGACTCTACATCAATCGTTGATGACCGTTGGGTCTCGGCCATTCTTAAGGCTCATGAATCTTCTCATCCAGTGATTGGCGGGGCCGTCGAGGTTGCTAAAGGAAGGAGCCTAGTCGACTGGGCGGCTTACTTTTGTGAGTACGGTCAATTCATGCGACCTTTGGCGGAGGGCCCGGCAGATGTCCTGTCAGGAAACAATATCTCATTCAAGAAGTGGACGATAACCAAGGGGCGGGAGTTTGTGCAGAACGGGTTCTGGAAAACCTACTGGTGCCGGCAACTTCAGGAGGACGGAATTCAACTAGTGTCGACGCCCACGATAGTAATCTACGACAATAAATGTTATCGCCTGATTCCCTTCTTGATCAGAAGATTTCATCACGGCCGCTGCTTCGCCGGGATGCGTATCTCTCAGATTTCGGGTTTCAAGCGTGCCTCATATATCCTTGGCTCGCCGCTGTTACCTTTCTTATTCCTGGCCCGAACCATCAGTGCTATCGTTCCCAAGCGACGCCGTCTCAAGCAGTTTGTTCTTTCACTTCCGGTTTCCCTTGTCGCAATTACGGTTTGGTCGGTCGGCGAGTTTTGCGGCTATCTGACGGGAACCGGCGATAGTTGCGCGTATGTGCGCTGAGACTAGAATGGGCGTCGATCATGAATAAGATCTCCGTTATTACTATTGCGCTGCACGGCTCGCCTCTACTCGAGGAATCGTTACGCGCTTTGGAAAAGCAGCAAGGCGACGGTGACGCGGAAATCATCGTCGTGAGCTGTCCTCAGAATGGCCCAGCCGAACACATCAAAAAGGAGTTTTCGCGTATCAAGTTCCTGCAATCGTCCGAGAGGTTAGGCATCCCGCAACTTCGTGCTCTGGGCATGTCACACGCGACCGGCGACATTATCGCCATTACCGAAGACTGTTGCATACCCAGCGAAAATTGGTCTGAACAAATCAGAAAAGCGCACAGACTGGGATACGGGGCAGCCGGCGGGCCGATTGAAAAGGGCAGCAGTAACAAGATCGTCAACTGGGCGGTCTACTTGTGTGAATACAGTCACGCGATGCCGCCCATCCATGCCGGTGAAGTGACCGGCATTGCTGGAAACAATGCGTCTTACAAAAGGGAAGCTCTGGAGCAGGTGGACGAATCCATCAGAAATGATTACTGGGAGTTTTTTCTTCATGAAGAACTCAGAAAACAGAGCGTGAGGTTTCTTTCCGTTCCGGCGATGGTGGTCGTCAAAAAGAAAGAGTTTAGTTTCCTTTATTTCTTAGCTCAAAGGTTCCATTACTCTCGATCTTTTGCCGGTATGCGGAGAACAAGAATACCAGCCTCGAGGCGACTGCTCAGTGTGGTTATTTCGCCTCTCATACCCTTCCTCATGACGTGGCGGATCGCACAGCAGGTTCATCAGAAGAAAAGGCATCACAGGGAATTCCTGATGTCCCTTCCCTTACTGGCGATATTCATGGTCAGCTACGCTGCGGGCGAATTTGTGGGTTACCTGGTTGGCCCGGGTGACAGTTTGAGTAAAGTAGAATGACAGCGGCATTAGCGAAACAAGTTCGGCTGTCGATTGTGATAGCGGCGTGGAACAATTCTTCTTTGCTGCGACAATGCCTGGCGTCTTTAGCCCGGCAAACTGATTGTAAGGATACCGAAGTCATAGTGGCAAGCAGTTACAACAGCGGGGCGCGGGAGATGGTCGAGCGGGAATTTCCGCAGGTCAAATTGATATCTCTCACTGAAGAGGCCACCGTGCCGGAGTTGCGCACAAAGGGGATCTACTGTGCAAGAGGAGAGATCGTCGCTCTGCTCGAAGACCATTGCACTTTCGATCAGAATTGGTGTGCGGAGATCAAGAAAGCCCATGAGTTACCCTACTCAGTCATCGGTGGTTCAGTCGAAAACGCCAGCGGTGAAAGGCCGTTGGATTGGGCTGTCTACTTTTATGACTACGGGAAATACATGCTGCCGAATCAAGCCGGAGCGGTAGATTCTCTGTCAGGCATTAACGTTTCGTATAAAAGGTTGGTCCTTGAGCGGGTGGAAAAGAGCTTCCAGCAAGGTTTCCTGGAAACGTTTATCAATGAAGAATTAAAGAAGCAAGGAGAGGTTTTGTACCTGGCGCCTTTGGCTATCGTCTATCATCAAAAAAATTATGAAATCAAAGATGCGTTTACGCAAAGCTACCGTTACGGTCGCTCCTTTAGCGGGATGCGAACTCGTAACACTACGTTTTGGCAACGCATTGGACTGATCCTCGGCTCCTTGACGCTGCCCGTTTTACTTCCCTCTCGCATTGCTTTGAGGACTATGAGAAAACGAAGGTATGTGAAAGAACTCTTGCGGAGCCTTCCTCACCTTCTGTTGCTGATGACGAGTTGGTCGTATGGCGAACTGTGCGGTTACGTCGGGGGTGAAGTGACCGACTCATCGCGGCGAGTCTAGAATTTGCTCTCGCCAAGAGGTCTGAAGAATTCCTTTTGGAGATCATGATGTCTTCGAGTGGCATATCAATTTTAACTTATCACTCTCTGGATGACGGTGGCTCAGTCATTTCGACTTCTCCCGCTGCATTTGGAATGCAGATGAAGTATTTAGCCCAGAACGGCTATCAATCGCTTTCTCTGTCAGAGGCTACAGTCTTCATCCGCGAGAGAAAGCCGTTTCCCGAAAAGGTGTTTGTGATGACCTTTGACGATGGCTATCAAAACAATTACACGCGGGCCTTTCCGGTCATGAAAGAGTTTGGATTTAAGGGGACAATCTTTCTGATTAGTGCTTACTGTGAAAAGTCCTGGTCCGGTGATGCATCTTCGCTTGAGGCTCGTCCCATGCTTTCCTGGTCTGAAATCAAGGAGATGCATAAGTACGGTATTGAATTCGGAGCGCACACATCGACGCATCCCGACCTGACGCGGATTCCATTTGAGCAGGCGGAGGGAGAGATTACGGAGTCAAAAGCGGCGATTCAAGACCGGCTGGGCGCGGAAGTCACAACCTTTGCTTATCCCTACGGAAAATATAATCCGGAAGTCAAAAAGATGGTGGGAGGCCAATTCTACGCGGCTTGCTCGACAAGACTCGGAAGAGCCCAAATCGGTAACGATCCTTTTTCCCTCAGAAGGATTGACATGTACTATCTTAGGGATCTCAAGTTCTTCAGCAAATTGGCAACCCAACGTCTCGCGTGGTATTTACGATTTAGACAGGTTCTTCGCGACACTAAGCAAATATCTGAATAAAACTACATTGCCAGTATTTAAGCTAAGGAATGGTTGATCGTGTCTGTAGCGTCCCCAATCACCTCCAGTTTCGTGGATCAGCAGTAAATGAACCAGAGGTTATATTCCAGTCTCTGAGTGGCATGTCAATTATGTCTCCGTCATTGCCTTCTATTGTGCCAAACTCAGATAAAAGGTATCCACCTTCGCTGCTACCCTCATTGCGCGACGTTAACCTCGTTTGTCCACTGTGTCATCGAGGACTAGACCTCCTCACAGACAGAGATGGATATTATTGTCCGGGTTGCGAGCGGGGCTACCCTTTACACACCGGGATTCCTGACTTTCGGGTCTTTCCCTGTCCCTATCTAAGTTTTCAAGAAGATCATGATCGCACTGAGATTGTTCTTGCTGCACTGGAGCGCTATCAGTTGGAGGGCCTGCTCGAATACTATTGGACATTCAGCGACATAACCCCGCCAGCCTTGCGTTCAAACTTTATCCGTAGCGCGATGCTCGGTGAGCAAAGAGCACAGTGCATCCTGCGTTCATTTGCAGACGGCACTTTTCAACAGCCGATCAGAGCACAGAGAGTCTTGGAGCTTGGTTCCTGCTCGGGTAACTTCCTCGCTCTCGCCACTGAGTATTACGATCAGGTCATCGGCATTGATATCGGTATGCGCTGGTTACACGTCAGCCGGAGACGTTTCATGGACAAGGGACTACCGGTCCCGGCGCTGGTCTGCTGCTGCGCGGAATACTTACCTTTCCCCGACAACTCCTTCGATCTGGTTGTCGGCGCTTCAACTTTAGAATTCGTGCGTGATCCGAAGCGGGTGCTCGCCGAGTCGGCGCGGACGCTGAAAGAGGGCGGCTCACTGTATATCCAAACCGTCAATCGGTATTCGTTGGCCACAAACCCTTACGCTTATTTGTGGGGGGTGGGGTTTCTGCCGCGCGCCTGGCAGGCGCGATACGTGCGCTGGCGCCGAGGTGCGAGCTACGACAGTGTCAGACTGCTTTCAATGGGCGAGCTGAAGCGCATGGCGGGAGAGTATTTCAGGAGCATCGAGTTTGCCTTGCAGAACATCGACCCCACGCTCTTACGACAGTTTTCTCCGTTTACCCGTTTCCAGGCACGCGTGTATCAATCCGTCCGAAAATTGCCGCTAATTCGCACTATCTTAAGGTTGCACGGACCAGGCTGGGAAGTAGCTCTCCGGAAATAAATCAACTTCTGCCTACTTGCAGTTGTCAAAGTGAAAAACCAAATCTTCGTTTCAGTAATCGTCCCCGTGTACAACGGCGACAAATTTCTTGACCGGTGTCTCGACGCCATAAACGCGTCCTCACATAAGTCATACGAATTGATTGTGGTCGATGATTGCTCGACGGATAACAGCGCTGAGATCAGCCGCCAAAAAGGGGCCACCGTTCTTCACATGCCGCGCCAATCAGGTCCCGGCGCGGCGCGTAACTTCGGTTCCCAACAAGCACGTGGCGACGTATTGCTCTTTGTGGACGCCGATGTGATGGTGCATGACGACTCGATTGCGCGCGTAGCCGCCAGCTTTGAAAACAACCCCGGTCTGGCCGCCGTCTTCGGCTCTTACGACGACGAGCCGACGGAAAAGAATTTTCTCTCGCAGTATAAGAACATGTTTCACCATTTCGTCCACCAGCAATCGAGCAGTGAAGCGGAAACCTTCTGGGCCGGTTGCGGAGCAGTCGATCGCAGGATTTTCGCGGCGGTTGGAGGCTTCGATGGCGTTCGTTATGCCAGGCCCTCGATTGAGGACATCGAGCTGGGCTGCAGGATGCGCCAGCAGGGCTATCGCATCCTCCTGGACAAAGATCTGCAGTGTAAGCATCTGAAGGAGTGGCGCTTAGGCTCCTTGCTGCGCGCCGATATTCTTTGCCGGGCTGTCCCCTGGACCCGACTCATTCTCGAACGGGACCAGCAGGTGAATGACCTCAATCTCAAGACCTCTGCCAGAATCAGCGCGCTTCTGGCTGGACTGCTGGTCCTATCTCTGCTTGCTTGTCTTTTCAACGCCAAGTTCCTCTACCTCGCAGCGGTTCTTGCGCCGACCATTGTCTTACTCAACCTGGATTTTTACAGATTCTTTCTACGGCGCAAGGGAATACTTTTTGTTGCCGGGACGTATTTCATGCACGTCTTTTACTATCTTTACAGCGCAGCCACTTTTGCCGTGTGCTGGGCCCACCATCTGATTTCCGGCAGTCGGCTAAGGAAGATCAGGTGAACCCCTGTTGGTAACGGAAGACATCTTCGAACTGGAGGCGCCTCCGCTACGGTTGAATGTGAAAAACAGGCATCCTTGGCCTTGCAACAAGAAGTGTCTTGAGCGATAGTCCGGAAGGATCCCGCGTTGTCAGGACAGCGTCGGTCGGAGCAACAGACTCACCCTCAGGCGAAGCAGAAATAGCGCGCGCGAATTCCGGCAAGCCGAAGGACCTTCAAGTGGCCAGGGAATGCTTTTCGACTAACAGTCCAACCAGGACGAGGTGACGAGCATGATTCAATTCAGCCCGACTACTCTCGGAAAACAGTTGAAAAGAATCGAAGCTGGCGGCTTCATACTGACGGAAGCGTATAATTCTCCGTTCGTAAGGTGGCCACCCCACGCTCACGAGTTGGCATCTATTACGTTCGTTCTCAAGGGTTTGTGCCTCGAAACGATTGGCACAAGCCTAAAAGAAATGGACCTCCATAGCGCAGTCATTAAGCCCCCTGGTGCAGTGCACTCCAACAGGTACGGCAACCTCGGTGCACGAGTGCTGATCATCGAAGTTGGACCCAAACGGCTGGCTTCCTTGCGTTTGCTTTCACACTCATTGGACCACGTCGCGCATCTGAGAGGGGGTGCGCTCCCATCGTTCGCTGTCCGCCTTTACAGGGAATTGAACATCGGCGACAACGCTTCCGCCTTGGCGATTGAAGGGCTCGTGCTCGAGGTCATCGGCGAGGTAACGCGGTTGCGTGCCGAATCCTCATCAGTTGGTCCCCCTCGTTGGTTAAACAAGGCAAAGAAGGCGTGTGACGAGCAGCGGCTTCTATGATCAAAGTCATTTCACTCACGCCTTCAAGCTTGGGATGGGCCTCACTCCGACTCAATATCGCGCGGAAACAAGAGAGCGGCAACGTTAGTATTGGTACTCCAAGCAGGCAAATCTGGTACAAAGAGACCACGATCCGCCAAGAGTTAATAAGCACATCCTGCTATTAGTCCTTTGCTCTGCTTACCGACGAGTCAATTACATCGAAGGAGAAACTAATGGCGGATGCGGCCATCAAACTTCTGCGCGATCTCATTGCCATCGATTCAGTCAACCCCTCTCTCGTGCCCGGCGGCGCGGGTGAGCATGACATAGCCGGTGCTGTGGCTACGGAAATGCGCTCCATCGGTATGAACGTAGAAGTTACAGAAGTTGCGCCTGGTCGCCCGAATGTCGTCGGGGTCTTAGAAGGTCGCACGAAGGGACAGGCTTTAATGTTTTGCGGGCACCTGGATACTGTGGGCGTTGTCGGGATGGAAGCACCCTTTGATCCGGTGGAACGTGATGGCCGGCTTTACGGTCGCGGAGCACAGGACATGAAGGGCGGCCTGGCGGCAATGATCGACGCTGCCCGCGTGCTGACCGAATCCGGAGGGTTGGCAGCGGGACGGCTGATCATTGGTGCGGTGATTGACGAAGAATACGCGAGTCTCGGCGCAGAAGCCCTCGTTACTCAATGGCGCGCAGATGCAGCGGTAGTTGGCGAACCAACTGACATGATCATCGCCACAGGGCACAAAGGTTTCTCCTGGGTTGAGATCACGACTGGAGGGCGTGCAGCTCACGGAAGCCGGCCACAAGACGGTCGTGATTCGATTCTGAGAATGGGCCGCGTATTGTCCCGCCTTGAAGCGCTGGACCGCCAACTGCAATCAAAACCTCCGCATCCTGTGCTAGGTACCGCTTCTCTGCATGCATCTTTGATAACCGGCGGACGTGAGCTTAGCACTTATCCAGATCGCTGTGAGATGCAAATGGAAAGGCGCACGATTAGTGGAGAATCACCAGACACGGCCTTGATCGAAGTCGAAGATATTTTGGCAACGCTGAAGGAAGATGATCGCGAGTTTGATGGCTCTGCCAGATTCTTGTTTGGACGGCCTCCTTACGAAATCGGGCCCCAACACCAACTCCCTCAAGCTCTGGAAGAAGCGCTTAGCCGGATTGGTCGCACCTCGAAACGTGGCGGAATGACCTTTTGGACCGACGCCGCCATACTCGGAGAAGCTGGCATTCCATCGGTCATCTTTGGTCCGGGCGGCTTTGGCCTTCATGGTTTGGAGGAGTATGTCCTCGTGGACGATGTCCTTGCGTGTCGTGACGCGCTTGTGGAACTCACTCGCGACTTTTGCTCGTGATAATGCGCTGGGCGTCTTGTTACGCGATGCACAATAGCGACTTTTATGCGTGATGTTCTGCTGACTGCTCTAGCGCCGATAATTTGGGGCACGACCTATTTTGTTACAACGCAGTTTCTTCCCCCAAACAGGCCACTTTTTGTTTCCACCATTCGTGCAACGCCAATCGGTTTGTTGATGCTCGCTGGTCTCAGGGAGCTTCCCAAGGGTATATCGTTGTTGCGCACCTCTGTTCTGGGTACGCTGAACATCGGATTATTTTTTGCGCTTCTCTTTACGGCGGCATATCGCCTACCGGGCGGGGTAGTGGCTACGCTCATGGCGATTCAACCGTTACTGGTGGCGTTGCTAGCGTGGGTGATCTTAGCCGAGCATCCGGCGCTGCGCACCTTTCTGGCCGCAGCCTTTGGCCTGTTAGGCGTGACGCTGATAGTCCTCGGGCCAACGGCGCCGTTAGATACTGTCGGAGTCATCGCAGGTTTGGCAGCAACGCTGGTGATGGCAAGCGGCACAGTGTTGACGAAGCGCTGGGGACGTTCCGCGCCGCTTGTCGTTTTTACGTCGTGGCAATTGGTGGCAGGTGGTTTGATACTGTTGCCTTTCGCGCTTGTAGTGGAAGGTTCTCCGCCCACTCTCACGACCAGGAACCTGTTCGGCTTCGCGTGGCTTGGGATGGTAGGCACCGGCATCGCTTATACCCTCTGGTTTCGGGGCCTCGGAAAATTAAAAGCCTCGACCGTTGCACTTCTTGGGCTGCTTAGCCCCGTTTCGGCTGTGCTCTTGGATCTTCTGTTGTTGCAAAAATCTTTCAGCCGCGTGCAGGTCGGCGGAGCCGCGCTGGTCCTTGGCAGCATCGTGATTTCGCAGTTGAGGAGCGAAGAGAGGAAAACAGCCACGACGTGATCTCAGAACGCGATGGTCAAGACTCTGGTCCCTACGCTTCGCAGATTGCCTTCAAACGGTCGAGCGCTTCTGCCCATGCGACTCGCAGGCCGTCCGCGTCGGCACGAGTTTGAATCCTGGTGAGATTAACCATGACCCCGGTCTTGCCTTTCCCTTTGTCCTGAAACTGCACGTCTACTTGTGTCGGCGCTGAAAACGCCGGATTTCCAATTGTCAGCAGGAGGTCTTTGTTCTTTCGCACGCGCAGGAACGTGCCTTTGTCGCCATCTTTATTCTCGAACCCGCCGCCGTCTTTCACGTCGGCCCTGGTTGAGTTGCCGAACCACTGGCTTAACATCTCGCCGTTTGTCCAGGCCGCAAAACCTTCTGCGACCGGCGCCGCAATGCTCTTCGTCGAGCAGATGAAATAGCCTTCGTGCAAACCGTCCTTCTTGCGAACGTCGTGATGCTTCTCGTATTCGATGGCAATCGTCGTACACCACCAGGGATCAACCTTCTGTTCGTAGAGATAGGTGTTGACGGCGCGACGCCCCTGTTTCAGCCCATCGATTTTATCAAGCTCGACAAACCATTGATCGAGCGTTTTGCCGGTTGCGGCTTTGGCAGCCTGATTGGTCACCGGATGATCTGATTTGAGTTTGTATCTCACGATTTGTCTCCCTCTCTAATCACTCAAATGCCGATACAGGGCGGCAAAACCATACCGATGCAAAGCGCTGGCTTCGTCATGAATACCGCCGTTCAATAGTCATCGGGTCGCATAAAACAGCTCCCCTAACTTTCTATTAAACGCCGGGTCGGATTCCTTTAAGATTAAGTCAAGCTATTTACTTGGACCGCGGGCGTCTCGCCCGCAATGAGCGCGCAGCGCGAACAGGTTTTGTTCGCTGAGAAAGCCGCGCGTGTCTGGGCGAATGCGGGCGAGACGCCCGCGGTCTCAGCGTTGACGTTCAAGTTAGGCCAGCGCTGAGTGCTAGCGTCGGTTGGGTACAACGAAGGGGTTCTGTGCGGTTGGGTGCTTGAGAATTTAGCAGCGGAGAATTAGCTTGGGGCAGGAGAAACGGGTGCGGACCAACTCATTTCAGGACACGCCAACTTCTTCATGAAAGAAAGACTCGAATGACAAATCTGAGAGGACCGCCCGGGCCTTAACGTGACCGAGTAACGTCTCGAGATAGCAGCGCAACTGATGCACCAGGTCACTCGCTTTTTCTCCGTTCCTGATCGCCGAGATCACCCGATCCGAAAGAATTTCGTATTCCCGCCAGTCTTTATGCATCAGACATTGCATACTGCCTTCTCGGAATGAACTTAACTGATCGGGAAGGCTGTCGAGCAATTCTATCTCGCTGGCTTTAACCAGCTGGATCAATGCCGTAAGATCACGGCATAGAATCAGTGAGCGTTCTCGCCGGATCTGCCAATCCTTAAACAGCCGCGCCTCAGTTAGGCTATCATCAAACATTCGAGCCAGATTGATCATGCATTGTTGAAAGCAGTTCGTTAGCACGCCCTGGGCATAATCGAGTGCGCCATGGACCTCTTGATGAGTCTGACCGAGTTCTAACTGAGCAAGTTCGCCATCGAAGATGCGACGGACCTCGTGCTTAATGGCGTAGGCAGTGCTGTCGAGTATTTCGTTCAAAGGCTCATCCAGCCCTTGTAGTTGTAGCGCGTGGTTTTCGATGAAAAAAACGAGCGCAGCTGCCTCGCCGCGTATGGCATTAAGCAGCGAAAGCACCTCTTTGATAGTGCCTGCTGTGCGCGGCCGTGCTTTAACTAGATCCAAATAATCGAGGAGGAACACGAGATCCGACAGCACTTTGCCTACTGCCAGCCGCAAAGCGTCATCACGTATTGAGTCTGCAAGAACGGTCACCCGAGACTGAAGGTGTGAGATCTCCGAATACAGTCTGGCGTGCTCCTCATCGGTCAGGTTTGATAGGGGCTCGAGAGTGTCGGTGAAGCAGGAATTCAATTGAAGAAGTGTACTCAATGGTTGCTCTTCTCTGAGGCGATGAACAGCCGTACTGGGCTCAGTTTCGAGGCTCGCCCCGGGGGGTTACAGAATCTCGAGTCCATCAGCCGCAAACCGTCAAGACGGACGGTCCCAAATCCTGCATTAGCACGACACATGCCAGAGGAGTTGTCGGGGTGAGAAAAGCCACATTTACAAGCGAGTAGGTGCAAATTGAATGAGGTGCGGTCTACTTGCCTTCACATTTCGGGCAAATTGATAATACTGGCTCATCATTTTGCAGATCAATCGTCTGCCGAAATGCCCTGAAGGAATTGAAATCTGGGTGTTCCCATTGTTCTTACAATAATTGTTAGTAAATAGGGACGCCAAAACGTCACATCGCCGCTGAACGCTCAAACCAGGGAGTTGAAGTCAAAACCGAGGTTAGGAAACTCGACTAAACCAGACCGCGCTGGTGATTAACACTACCGAGGATCCCTGGAGATGAGCGATGACCTGAATCCACGTCGATCTCTTCAGATTCTGTAGCGACCGGTTCGGTAACGTGCGTTTCTTGGCAGCACTTCCTCCCGGCCGGCGCTTCTTGCGATATACCGCTTTGACAACCGAAACGACGCTCTTGGGCTCCATCGAGGGGGATTCTCCGAGCTTGCGTGCGTCCTCAATTGCGACGGCGCGCGCGCGGCGCAGGTAGGAACGAAGCTCGCGACGGGCAAGATCCGCGGGAGTCTTGATGGTGATGTGACGTATCCGTTTACCAGCCCCCTGGAGAATTCCCTCAGGATCCGCGAGCGTAGCGCCATGATTGAATCCGAGATTCACGTGCTTCGTGTAGACGGCGATGTGGCAGATACCGTCATTTAAACGACCCGTCGGACCATAACCGATAGCCACCGCGCTGTAGGCGTCATAAATATTCTCGTGACACGGCCCCATTTCCTCTAGAACCAGCGAACGCAGATTGAGTGCTAGCTTCCGAATCTCTGGATCGTAAGGTTGTAAGAACTTGATTAGCTCTTTGGGCGGCGAATTCTTCATATTTCCCCATTAGTGGACGATCATCGAAGTAAACACATAGGCCTGAAGCAAAACCAGCAGTCCTACTAATGCGGCAAGCGCCACACTATGAAAGAACACATAGCGCAGGATGTCTCCTTCATGGCCATACCAGCGCGTTGCGGTACTGGCCACAACGATTGACTGCGCGTCGATCATCTTCCCCATCACACCGCCGGAACTGTTCGCCGCGGCCATCAGAATTGGGCTGAGGCCGAGCTGCGTTGCGGTGATCTTTTGCAGACTGCCAAATAGGACGTTGGAAGAAGTATCAGACCCCGTGAGCGCCACGCCGAGCCAACCCAGTAACGTTCCGAAGAAGGGATAGAACCAACCGGTCTTGGCGAAGGCCAGACCAAGCGTGGCATCCATGCCCGAATAGCGCGTAGTAAATCCAATCGCCAGCATTGCCGCGATGGTCAACAGAGAGAAGCGCACGAGCTTGAGAGTCTTCCAATAAACACGGGCCAGGCCGGAAACTGAATATCCCATTGCCAATCCAGCAACGATCGAGGCGAGCAAGATTCCACTGCCTGTTGCCGAAAGCCAATTGAAGTTAAATACAGCGTTCTCGGCCGTTGGTTTGGTAACGACTGGAGGAACTCTCATCACCAACTTGTCGACGCCAAAGACGGGGATCTTCGGAAAGGAAATCCCGTCGAGAAATGCTTTAGTCTGCGGCAAACCCCAAACAAAAACCACGACGCTCAGGATTATCCAGGGTAGCCAGGCTTTGAAAATTTCGGATTTCGGATTGCGAATTGCGGAATGGGAATTTCGGATTTCGGATTGCGAATTTCGGATTTCGGATTGCGAATTTCGAATTTTGTCTGTCGCGACCGGGAGGTGCTTGTCTGTGAGTCTTGACGTCGAGTCACCCTGTATCTCTGCGGTTTGTACTTGGCCTTCGCCGGGAAAGCGCCAGATTCGTTTGGGACGCCACACCTTGATAAAGATGGCCAGAGCTCCCATCGAGATAACCGCAGACACCACATCCACCAGCCAGGGGCCATGGAAGTTTGACATCAGGAATTGCGGAACGGCGAAAAACAGTCCGGCGATCAGAATCGCGGGCCAGATCTCGAGCGTCGCTCGAAAACCCGCAAACGCCCATATCAACCAGAACGGTACGATAAGAGAAAAGAAAGGAAGCTGCCGTCCCACCATGGCGCTCAGGTCCATGAGGTCTAACCCTGTAACGCTTTGCAAGCCGATGATGGGTGTACCGAGTGCTCCGTAAGCGACGGGCGCTGTGTTAGCGATCAGAGATAGACCCGAAGCAGCGAGCGGCGTGAAACCCAGGCCGATGAGAATTGCTCCAGTAACCGCGACCGGCGTACCGAATCCCGAGGCGCCTTCGAAGAACGCTCCAAAGCTGAAGGCGACCAGCAGGAGTTGCAACCTTCTGTCCTGGGTGAGTCCGGTAATGCTCTGGCGCAGAATGTCGAAGAGGCCGCGCTCAGTCGTCAATTGGTAAAGAAAGATCACGTTGAGAATGATCCACCCGATCGGGAAAAGCCCGTACCCCGCGCCGTAGACGGCCGTGGTGGCAATCATTCTCGTTGGCATGCCAAAAACCAGCACGGCCACTACTAAAGAAGTCGCAAGCCCGAGCAGTGCGGCATGGTGCGCTTTGAGTCGGAAGATTCCGAGCCCTCCCAGCAACACCACGATGGGAAGCGCCGCCAGCAAGGTGGAGAGTACAGGGTTTCCTAAGGGATCGTAAATTTGCGACCAGGGCATCAGCTACACCTAATTAGAGTGTTTGAGGACGTGAGTGAGGCCATTTTCCATTTGTCATTTTCCATATTTTCCATTTGTCATTCGCGTATTCAACATCAGTCTTGCAAGGGTGAACCGATCTCAGCTTTTCGTGATATCCCAATTTGCGGTTGGCCCGTGGAAAACAATCGATCGACGCGCACCACACGAACGAACACGAAAATGTTTTTAGTGACATTTCGTGTTATTTCGTGGATCGTTTTTGCTTTCCGCGCCTACCTTCTGGACAGACAGATGAAAAAAGGAAATCAGGATGCTACGTTCACGTTCGCTCAACAAAAGAATGAAATAACTGCGCATCTGTGGACGTAGGGACCCACCCGCTACCGCGAGGTGGTACTGAACCGTTAACTCGCGGCGAGCCGGATTGCTACAGTAAGCCCTCGGCAATTAAAATCGATTCCAAGATGCATCGGATTGAGTCGATCAAATCCAACAGGATAAAAACAATTAGCCAATCAACGTTGGGACAGTAGTAATGAAAAATGACAAATGGAAAATGACCCGGCCATCGTGCATCCTGCTGCTTTTGGCGGCGCCCATAATAGCCCCGAGCTACTCGCAACAGCAAAACACTTCCTGCCCCTTCAATGAAAAAACTCTCACCTACGAAGGCAGTGCGCTCGAGCAGGCGACATGTCTATTGCGACCTGTGAAGATTCGAGGCGAGCTTGGTGAGCCTCTAAAGAAGTTGCCCGACGCGCTTGAGAAGCTCATCGGGCAGCGGGTGCGGATCGATGTTGCCACGCTGCGACGTTATCTAGAAAAGCAGAATATTGACGAGGCTGACATCGGAGGATCACTATCCAGTTCTCTTTCGAGCGCCAACAACGGCGCGTACCCGCCCACTTTTGCGCGTTACTTCATCATTCACGACGTCAGCACGCCCAACTACCTCGACGCCCCACTTCCCGCCAACATTAACGATGAAACCTGGGAGTGGAATGATCTTAAGCTGAAATGGTCAAACACGAAGGTGGCTCACGTTTTCATCAGCCGCACTGGTCACTCGCTAACCGCGGTCGATTTCGGGTCGACTCTTCCGGAGCGCCGCTTTGGGACGAAGTTTGCGCGAGACTTCCTCAAAGAGAACGGGAAAGGTCTGCAGCTTCACGTTGAGCTGATTCAACCGAGGCGCCGGGATCCAAGCGGGCCACGAAACAACGACGCCATCGCCCCGAGCCCCGGCTTTACTGAAGCCCAGATGGATCGGCTGGCTCTTGTCTACATGGCGGCGAGCGTGCGCCGCGGCGAATGGTTAATTCCTGCGTTTCATGCCGCAGTGGATGCAGGCATTCCCGACGCTCATGACGATCCGCAGAACTTCGATCTGCGCTTATGGGCTGAGAGCGTAAATGTTTTGCTGAGAGAATTGCAAAAGAAAGAACTTCGGATGCCGGTCAAAGTGTTATTCCGTCGGTAATCAACAAGCGAAGAAATCGGAACCGTCACCGGTCTAGCATGATGTCGGGAAACTCACCCTCATCCAGCCAACAGATCGCTCGACTGGTTTAGTACAGTTTTCGTCCCTCATTGGATTGGGTGGATTCAAGTTTGAAGTGCAACATGTATCTTTGGCCGAAACGGCGCCGACTTGTTTGCTTCTCAGTGTTCTCGGTGTCTCCGTGGTAAAAAAACCGTTATTCACCACGGAGACACGGAGTGCACTGAGAGCAGCGCTTCTCGATTTTCTAATCCGCGTTTACCGCGTTCATCCGGAGCCTTTAGGCGTCTTCCGCCGTCGCTGACGCGACGGAATTGTTACCTTGAATCAAGCCCGGCGTTGAAACGCTGGGCTAAACTCGAAAAACAAACCGCAAATGACGCTTTATATCTCGATCACGACCTGTCGCACTTCAAAGTTGAATTCGCGTTGCACAGTCTAACTTCATATCCGTTACTATGGGCGAAGCTCGAGGGGACATGTATGCATAGGCTGAGATGAAAATCCCGAAGAACGGTCTCTACACGTCCTTTCAATCGCGCCCCACGCCGAGCGCGTCTGCAACCCGATTGATGTAGTTGAACCAGGAAGCTATCAGCGTGATTTGCAGAATGGCCTTGTCGTCGAAGCCCACGGCGCGCAGCCCCTTGTGATCTTCGGGTGAGATGCGCGTCGCGTCGCCGGTCAACTTCGCCACGTAGTCCAACATCGCCCGGTCTTGTTCCGAAATCGGCGCGGACCTGTAGTCGCTCTCGAGCGTTTCCACCAACTTCTCATCAAGAGTTACGCGACGCAGAAACTCTGCGTGAGACTCGATTCAATAGTGACACCGGTTGAGGACGGAGACGAGCGTGGTGATCATCTCGTGTTGCCTGCGCGTAAGCGGAAGCTGGGGCGACATGAGGACGCCGAATGTAGCAAAGGCGTGATGGAGCGCTTCGGGAATCAGGCTGTGGGAAGCGACGATCTCTGAAGCGGCTCCGTCCGGAGTCGGGTGGACAGGCACCGCATATTCTTGCGGGTAGAGGCCGCGTTGCGCCTCCAGCGCGCGTTTCAGACTGTCATCAGCCTCATCAAGAGGCACTGTTTGAATCCAGGTCATTTCTGCCTACGGTCGCTTTCTGCTAAAGTTGCGCAATTCCGCGGTAGGAGCCAATCTATACAGCGAATGCTCTCGCTCGGGCAAGCGCGCAAATGATTGGAACCGCGAGATAGGATGGGTTGGCGATGGTGCGGTTTGACCAACCACTCGTTTGAACAAGGCATCATACCCACGCTGGGTGGAGAGCTGCCAAACCTTTAGGATGATGAGTATTGATGCGAAATATTTCTTTTAAGAGTCTGTGTCTCGGCTTCGCGCTGATGGTCGCATTGGCCTCCATATCAGTCTTTGGCCAAAATCCGGCTAGCGACGTGGTAATGGTGCTCTCCTTTGAGAACACTTCAAATCGGCCGGAATACAACTGGGTCGGAGAGAGTTTTGCAGATTCCGTAGCCGAGTTGTTGAACAAGCCCGGCCTGATCGTTGTCTCGAACGATGAGCGCGAACTCGCCTACCAGCGCCTCAGACTGCCGCCGACTATTATTCCTTCCCGCGCCACGGCGATCAAACTGGCTCGTGAGGCAAAGGCCACAATGATTGTCATCGGAACTTACTCGGTGACGCCGGCGCCAGCAGCTGCCGACTCCGACGGCAAAGCAGACAAAGACAAGTCGTCCTCCGAAGCTTATGTGCAAGTGACGGCGCGTGTGATCAAAGTCAATGAAGGGCGAACACTGGGAGAAGTGTTAGACGGCACCTGGGCCACCCGCCAGTTTGACTTCGGCGGGTTACTTACTACCTTACAGAATATTCAGGGTCGGATCGCGTATCAGATCCTCTATCAGCGCGACAAGGCACTGTCCTTTTCGCAAAATCAGCTCGTACAGGAAGCCACCAAGATTCCGCAGCGAGCGTTCGAGGCTTACGTAAAGGGCGCGCAGTTGAATGAGCGGGATCCGAAGCGCGCAAACTATTTGAAGAACGCACTAAAGTTTTACTCTGACGCAAATAGCGGAGCGGTTTACCCGCAAGCAGCCTTTGAGCTCGGTCGCTTCTACATGAGCGAGGGAAAGTGGAAAGAAGCTACCGAATACTTCACGAAACTGCAGAAGAAAGACCCGCACTACACGGAAGCGGCGTTCTACGCCGGACTTGGTTATGCCAAGCTTGGTGACCTGGGACACGCGCTTGCTTCTCTTGTGCCGCTCTCGTCGGATGTTCCATTGATTGGCGTTTACAACAACGCTGGGGCGGTTGCTGTGCAAGCAGCGCGCGTGGAGAAGAAAGAAGCAGAGAGCGCGCGCCTGCTCGAACAGGGCACGTCCTTTCTTGCCCGCGCGGCCGAGTCGGCCCCGGAAGATCAGATGGTGCACTTCAATTACGCTTACGCGTTGTTTATGGCGGGTAAGTACGCGGAGGTGGCCGATCAGCTTCGTCCTGTGATCACGGCTGATCCCAGAGACGGCCAGGCCTATTTCCTCTTTGCCAAGGCGCTGGAAAAGATCGGTAAAACTGAAGCGGCGACAGCGGCAGACGATCAGGCCCGGCGTTACTTGCAAACCTATGCGAAGTGGCAAACTGAGTGGCAAAAGTCGCAGACAACCAGCAATGTATCATTGCGGATGCGTGATGTTTTGAGCCGCGACGACGTGTCTGACTTGATGCGCAAGAAGGCTATCGCCGCCAATGTAGACGCAGGCTCACCGATTCAAGACCTGCTCATGAAAGCCCGCGATCTCTATCAGGCGGGGCGCGACGAGGAGGCACTGCCGGAGCTGCATCGAGTGGTAATGATTGAACCCACCAACGCCGAGGCTTATCTGCTGAGCGGCCGCATCAACCAGCGCCGAGGCGATCAGGAGGCAGCTATCGCAGCATTAAAGACCGCGATATTTTGGGATCCCAAGTTGATCGACGCACACATTCTGCTCGGCAGGATCTTCCTCGAGCGTGGGGATCGGGGCGAGGCAATGAAGTATGCAACCAGCGCAATAACAATCGACCCAAACAACCAGGAAGCTATTGCTCTGCAACGTCAGGTCACGATGGGCAAGAACTGAAACACGGTTGTTCAACCGAACAGAAATGAGGCGACCCTGACAAACCCGGGTCGCCTCGTTTCATTTTTCTGACAAGTATCCAGAATCTCGCCATGGTTTTTCTCTCAGCATTCATCATGTTCGCGCTTCATCGCTCAGCGCTAATCACTCCTCACGTCGTTCTGATGAACTGGATTCCAGCAATCGTCGTCTGCTGTGTCTGTATTGGTGTGCTGGCGTTCGTGGCGGCAATCTCTCGTCACAAGAAGGCGGCAACGGGCGAAATACACCTACTCGGTGCGATCGCTCTTGTAGACTCAGCGCTTATGCCCGAGGGCACAGTCCTCGTTCGTGGCGAGCTCTGGCGCGCTCGCTCAGTCGACGGTTCCAATATCCCCGCTCAGACGAAAGTACATGTTGTCGGTTTGCAAGGGTACTTCCTCCTGGTGGAACGAGACACTTAACCTCGACGTCTTTTTTCGGATAGTGCGGTCTGCGACGCTCTAAGCGCTGGGAAGAGCGAGCAGGCAAGCTGGCGCTCCAGGTTCCCCGTTTAACTGCCAATCGCGGGTGGATTCCAGAAAATCTTTTTCTCTGGCACACGAGGTGCTCTAAGACCTTCCGGCATGCACGGGAGACCAAAGGAAAGTTACACCGTGCCCCCGCCGCCAACATCCCTCTGAGCGCCGCCTGCCGCTGCGCCAGCCGCCCGCCGAGCAACCCTTCAGTCATCCCCCCGAAATTCGAACCCAGTCAGAAATGACTGGGTTCTCCCGCATTTATAGGCCTCTTTATTTCGCAATAGTTCCTTCGAAACACCCCCTGCTCCGCTGCAAATCTTCCCGGCTCCCTTGCCAGCCTGACAGATCTCTATACCCCAACCGTTCAAGCTGCGACGAAATTTGTCACTTTGACGGTGACGTTTTCTGGCTTTTTGAGGCTCAAAGTAGCCGTTTTGAGTAGTTCTTAGGGTGTGAAAGGTTTCGCCGGAGGAAATTTTTTCATAGGAAGATTTTCTCGCCCGCATGAACCCTTCAAATAGACCGGGTGCAGCGTAATTTTCAATCTTAAACTCTTTGGTCTGCCAATCTGCCTTTTTGGTAAACTCCCGCGCAATGCAGGATGCAGTATCTAAGGCCACCAACCTCAGCAGCACGGCCGTCACAGCCGCCGTCGGTGCAAGCGCAAAAGCCCCTGCGCTCACCGACTGGGTAGCGGCAATCGCCTCATCGACTTTTCTGGTACTTTCATTTCCAGATTTCAGTTTCTGGCCACTCGCCTGGGTGGCGTTCGCTCCGCTCCTGATCGTAATCGGACGCAACCCCGCGCCGAGGCGAGCATTCCTGTTGGGCTGGCTGACGGGAGCAGTTTTCTTTTACGGCTCATGCCACTGGCTAACCTTTTCAATGGTTAACTACGGAGGAGTACCCAGTTGGGCCGCCTACCTGTTGCTGTTGCCCGCACCACTTATTGCCGGGCTGTTCCCAGCTGCTTTTGCGCTGATACTTGCGCGGGCAGTCAGGAAATGGGGTACGACAGCCTTGTTGGTCGCTCCGTTACTCTGGTCATCTCTTGAATGGGCCAGACTCACGCTCATTGGTCAACTCTGGAATGCTCTCGGTTACTCGCAGGCTTTTCAACCGGTGCTGATTCAGGCGGCACGGTGGGGTGGCGTCTATGCCGTCGGGTTTCTGGTTATGGCGGCGAACTCTGCAATCGCCTTCGTTCTTTTAAAGCGCAGCTTCAGGGCTGGTGCGATAGCTGGGGCGGTCCTTGCGGTCGTGTCGATTGTGATTTTTGCGTCGCACCAAACCTCACCACGAGAACCTGTAGCGGATAACAAAAAGCCGGCGGTGGTCGTTGTGGCCTTGCAACCAAACGTGCCGATGAGTCTCGTTAAGTCGAATCAGGAAACACAGACGCTGATTGAACGTCATCTAGCGATGAGCGAAAACGCTTTGCGTCAGCTGCCCAACGATGGCACGCCTCGACTAGTTATCTGGCCCGAGTCTCCAATGAACTTTGCCTACGGGAATGATGCGAGTTTGCGAGAACTGCTGGTGCGGTTCGCGACGAAGAACCAAACCGCCGTGCTCTTGAACTCACAAGAACTGGCGCCGAACGACGGCATCTACAACTCCGCCGTGCTCGTAAATCAAGAGGGTAGTCTGATCGCGCAGTATGATAAGATTCGCCTGCTGCCATTTGGCGAGTATGTGCCGCTGCCGCGTTGGATGCCCGGATCAGGTTTGATTGGCGCGATTGTTGGAGACTTCACTCCCGGCAGCAAATATACGCTGATGCCCGTGGGTGATGTACGCATGGGAGTTTTCATTTGTATTGAGTCGGCCTATCCATCCATCGTGCGGAGTTTCACGCAAGCGGGCGCTGACGTGCTAATCAATATTTCCAACGATGGCTATCTCGGACCAACCGCGGTGATGCGGCAGCACCTGGCAAACGGAGTCTTCCGGGCGGTTGAGAATGGGCGACCCGTGCTGCGCGTCACGAACACCGGCATAAGCGCATACATCACCGCAAAGGGCGAGGTGAAAGACACAACTGATAGCTTCCAAACGGCTGTTCGTACCTGGACGATCGCTCGCAGCGAAAACTCAGGTACGTTCTACTCAAAGCGTGGGGACCTGTTTGCGGGAGTTACATCGGCGATAAGTTGTCTCTTATTTATTACTACTTTTAGCATCCGAAAAAAGACTAGAGGGAAATGATGCTCGAAACTTTATCAATACAAGATTTAAGAACGTCATACGAGGATCTCCGCATGCGTGTAGAACAACTCGGGAGGTTTCTTTGATGTTGCTGCCGGCCGCGAAGAGTTGAAGCGAATTGAGAGTCAAGCCTCTTCACAGGGTTTCTGGAGTGATCAAGAGGCCGCCCAGAAACTGTTGCAAAAAAGGAGCATTCTCGAGAAGAAGATCCAGCGCCAGGAACGCTTTGAATCTCAGATCTCAGATGCCGGTGTGCTTTTTGAGTTCGCGGAACAGGATGAAGAGTCTTTGAAAGAATTGCGCTCGCTTGTCGAGCGTCTGGAACATGAGCTAAGCCAGGCAGAAACCGAGATGCTGCTTGCCGGAGAAAACGATCAGCTCAACGCCATCTGCACGATTCATCCCGGCGCGGGCGGCACGGAATCGCAAGATTGGGCCGAGATGCTGCTCCGCATGTACCTGAAGTGGGCTGAACAACGCGAATTCAAGACCGAGATCATTGACTACCAACCCGGCGAAGAAGCCGGTCTGAAGAGCGTTACTTTCCGCGTGGAGGGCGAATATGCCTACGGCCTGCTCGCCGCCGAGGCGGGTGTGCACCGGCTCGTTCGCATTTCACCCTTCGATCAAGCTTCCCGCCGTCACACCTCGTTCGCTTCCCTCTTTGTCTATCCCGAGATTGACGAGAACATCGAAGTCGAGATCCAGGAAAAGGACCTGCGCGTTGATACCTATCGCGCAACCGGGGCGGGCGGCCAGCACATTAATACGACCGATTCAGCCGTGCGCATCACGCACCTTCCCACCGGTATCGTCGTTCAGTGCCAGAACCAGCGTTCACAGCATCAAAATCGCGCAGTTGCTATGCAGGTTCTAAGGTCGCGGCTTTATGAGCTGGAGATCGAAAAGCGCCGCGCCGATACGGCGGAGTTGGAAGCGAACAAGGCCGATATCTCGTTTGGATCCCAGATCAGGAGCTATGTCCTGGCTCCTTATCGACTGGTGAAGGACACGCGGACGAAAATGGAGCGAGGCAATGTCGATGCTGTGCTCAGCGGCGACATTGACGACTTTATCAAGGCCTATTTGCTCGCACGTAAAGCAGCATAGGTCAGAACAATCGAAAGAGTTACAGTGTCGCCAATGGTGACGGAAGGTTCATGCGGAAGATCGGCTTCGAATACAATGATCGAGGGCTTCTTGTATCTGAGACTCACTACAACTCCGACGGTTCGGTAAAGGAGACCATTCTGATTCAACCGACCGAGTCGAGTGACGGGCTTGTTGCCGTCTCGCGGTGGAAAGCTGACGGCACACCAGTGGAGACCTCTGTAAACTCACGCGACCAGGCGTCAAGACAATCGCATTGGACCACCACCAAGGCCGATGGCAGCCGTGTCGAGAACGCTTTTGCTGTCGATACGCCAGGTAAACATCGAGATGAGCGGACATCGTACAACGCCGACGGTTCTCTCGCCGGACGACGAGTGTCCCTGGTAGACGCTCGAGCCAATAGGCTTGAAGCTACCGAGTATGCTGCCGATGGTACTGTCCTTAAGAAGTCGCTACAAACTCGCGAATACGACTCGCATGGCAATCTAATAAAAAACGTAAATTACCGCTGGAATGCCAGCTTGCAGGAATTTGAGCCTGTGCTCGTAACCTACCACATGATCTCGTACCGCAACTGAACGGCGACCCAGGAATTTGGCAAGGGAGTGCTGAATGGCCACAACAACACAGTTGGAAGAGAAGCCCCGGATAATTACCCCGCGTAACAGCCGGCAGAATGAGATCATAGCCATATTGTTTCTGGCATTGGGTCTCCTTCTTTCCCTGTGCCTGGTCTCCGCAGCTTTCTATCCCAACGACCCATCGTGGAATGCCGTTGGCCAAACTGAAACGCGAAACTGGGCCGGCGCAATTGGCGCTAACGTGGCGGCGGGACTCTTCCAGGCAATCGGCATCGCTGCGTACCTGCTTCCGCTTCTTCTGTTTGCCGCTGCGTGGCGTCGCTTTCGCACGCTGCGAATCCGCGCGCCTTTCTACCCGCTGCTCGGTTTGGTGATTTTGGTTCTCGCGGCGTCTGCTTTGCTCTCTATCTCTCAGATCCGACCGCTTTTTGACGCGAGTGTTCGCCCAGGAGGTTTGGTCGGCACAATCATCGCCAGCACGCTAGCCAGCGGACTCAACACGGTTGGAGCTACGGTCATTTTGGTAGCAACCGCAGCAACCGGGTTGCTGCTTGCTACTAACTTTTCGTTCATTGGCTTGTACGAAAAACTTGTTGCGGCCCTTGGCGACCGCTTCGCTTTCCTGCGCGCGGCACCGGCCAGGTACAGGGCCTGGCGCGAAGCTCGACGGGAAGCAGTACGCTTGCGCAAAGAAAAGAAACTTGCCTTGCAGGCTGAGCAGGAAGCAGCCCGCAATGCATTGAAGGCAAACCGCGAGTTAAGTCCTGCTGAACGTGTCGCTGAGTTTATGAAGCAGTCAGACGCCGCGACAGCAGTTAATGCTGCGACCGTAAATCGAGGTGAGACTGCAGTAGCTCCCAGAGGTTCTTTTGCCGCAACGAACGAACCCCCGCGAGTTGCCGCCGTAGCTGCGGGAATGCAGGGAGCGACGGTTGTGGAGAGTCGCTCCGGCAGGCGGTCAATCTTTCCCTCCGGTGGCCGGGACGCCGGCTTTGGTGACGAATCTGACCTTGAAGAAATGGTCAAAGGGGCGTCTGTCGTCCGCACAAAGACAGAAGCGCCGGCGGCTGGAAAGCTCCCCTTTGACGCCGATCGCGCCCGGCGCGTCAGTTACACCGATTACGGTCTTCCTCCGCTCGAATTCCTGAATGAAGCGCCACCCCCTAGCGAACAGGCCGATGCGGAGTTGCTGAGTCTTGCCACGCGGCTCGCTGAAAAGTGCAAAGAGTTTAATGTGACTGGGCAGATCAAGCACATCTGCCCGGGTCCAGTCGTAACTACCTACGAGTTCAAGCCGGATCCGGGAGTGAAATATTCGCGCGTCGTTTCCCTGGTTGACGATTTGTGTCTCGCTCTGAAAGCAGAGTCGATCCGCATCGATCGTATGCCAGGCAAGCCCCACGTTGGCATTGAGGTTCCTAACCCGAGACGGGAAACAATCTTTCTACGCGAAGTTATCGAATCCCGCGTATTTCGAGAGTCAGGTTCTAAACTGACGATAGCCCTTGGAAAAACGATTGACGGACTGAACTACGTTGCTGACCTGGCAAAGATGCCTCACTTGCTGATTGCCGGCACAACGGGAGCGGGCAAATCGGTTGGAGTCAACGCGCTAATTGTGTCGATTCTCTACCGCGCTCGTCCCGACGAGGTCAAGTTCATTCTCATTGACCCTAAGCGCCTCGAGCTTGGTCTTTATGAAGACATTCCCCATCTTGCTACGCCGATCATCGTTGATCCCAAGCTGGCTGCGCGTTCTTTGAAGTGGGCGGTGGGCGAAATGGAACGTCGGTATCGCGACCTGGCCGGCTGGGGAGTGCGTAACATCGACGGCTACAACACGGAGATCCTGCGGCGCAATCTCGTCAAGGAATACGACGAGGCGGGAGAGCCCTGGAAGCCTCTGCCCTTTATCGTAATCATTATCGATGAGTTAGCCGATTTAATGATGACTTCCGGGCGCGAAGTGGAGGAGTCGATCACTCGTCTAGCACAGATGGCCCGCGCCGTTGGTATCCATCTTGTGCTCGCCACGCAACGTCCTTCGGTCGATGTCATAACAGGTCTAATCAAGGCCAATTTTCCTTCGCGGATTTCCTTCCGCGTCTCCTCTAAAGTGGATTCACGCACCATCATCGACACGAATGGCGCGGAACAGCTGCTCGGCAGGGGCGACATGCTTTTCCTGCCACCAGGTACATCGCGCCTTATCCGTGTACACGGCGCCTACATCGACGAGATGGAGATTGGTCGTATCGTCAGCCATATCAAAGCACAGGGCGCGCCTTTGTATGATGAGACGATCACCCAATCGGAGGAAGAGGCGCTCGGTCTCGAGGAAACGGGCGATGAGCACGATGAGCTTTTCGAGGAAGCTCTGCGAATTTGCGTCGAGATGAAGCGTGCGTCAACTTCAGTGCTTCAGAGGAGGCTGCGTATTGGTTATGGGCGCGCAGCAGCAATACTCGACATCATGGAGCGCGAAGGTCTGATTGGTCAGGCAGACGGCTCACGACCAAGGCCCGTGCTTGGCCGCTCTTATGAGATGGTTGCGCAGTGGGACGAAATGGGAGCAGAAGAGTAGTCTCTAGAGCCCGGCTCTTGCAATGAAACTCATCACGTAACATTTCCTCTTCAGGCTGTGGAAAACTCTGTGAACAACTTACCCGCAAACGAGCCAACATTTTGACGCTCTTAGACTTCCAGCGAATTGCACACGCGAGCGGCGAGGTTCTAAAGTCTTCACTAACTGTTGTTTGCGTATATGAGAAAAGCAAGTCAATCAGCCCGATCCTTTTCTCATTCTCTGCTGGCGGGATTGCTCGTCCTGGCCTCGGCCGCATGTGGTCGTCTTCCCCGCCAATATCTCTCAGAACATCCATCACCGAGGGTAGCGAGTGCGAAGAGCTCAACGCGCGTTGATTCGACTTCAGCACGGATAAATATCAACAGCGCCTCAGCGCAGGAGCTGGAGAAGCTGCCGGGAGTGGGCAGAGTTGTCGCTGCGAGAATCGTCGCACACAGACAAGAACATGGATCATTTCGTCGTGTGGAGCACCTGCTTCTGGTCCGCGGCATCAGCGATCGGAAGTTTCGCGAGATTCGATCGCTGGTAACAGTGGAGTAAAGTCCCTGGAGCGCGGGCATCTTGCCCGCTCTTTGCGCCGCGCTCCAATTCAGCCTTCTGCTAACGATCAGTGCGGGCAAGATGCCCGCGCTCCAGTGGAAACCAACTTGCAGAAAGCAGCACGCGAGATCTTCGACAGTGCGCTGCACGCCGCTGATGCAGGCCGGGCGATGCGACGCACTGTAGTGCTTGAGGGCTCAATTCTAAGAGTCTGCGACACGGCTTTCGATATTCAATCCCGACAAGTCTATGTCGTGGCGATCGGCAAAGCTGCTCCCACGATGGCCGTAACGCTTAGGGAGATTCTCGGGGACAGCATCGCCACCGGTGTCATATCCGGCCCGCCCTTTTCCGGCACAGAAGCATTGAGATCAGGCCGCTGGCGAGTTTTTTCTGGTGGGCATCCGCTGCCGAATCAAGATAGCCTCGAGGCAGCCAGGGCCACATTTGATCTCCTCCGCCGTGCTGACGAAGAACAGGCCCTGGTAGTTTTCCTTGTCTCCGGTGGCGGTTCGGCCATGATGGAGTGGCCGCGGGACGAGAAAATCACACTTAGTGATCTAGAGGCAGCGAACCGCGCCCTGATTTCCTGCGGCGCCTCTATTGCAGAAATCAACGCGGTACGGCGGGCCTTCTCGGCAGTCAAAGGCGGACGGCTCGCTGATCTTGCCTCACGCGCGAACCAGGTGACGCTGATCCTCTCTGATACCAACCGCGGTGATGAGTCATCAGTGGCCTCGGGTCCCACGCTGCATCCACCCGCGGATGACCCTCGAGCTCGGGATATCATCAATCATTATGGCCTCAACTCGTCCTTCCCAGCCTCGATCCTCGGCGTCATCGATGATGACTGTACTGAACCCTCCTCCGGTAGAGAAGATCCCAAACGCTACGTCATCCTGGACAATCAAGTAGCAATCGAGGCAGCCGCCTCAAAGGCACAGCAACTCGGGTTCACAGTCGAGGTTGCTTCGGAAATCAATGAACAACCGATTAGTCAGGGTTGCGAGCAACTTATCTCTCGGCTGTTATCGCTGCGCGGCAAGGTTCATTCAGGCGATCCTGTCTGTGTGATTTCGGGCGGCGAGTTCTCGTGCCCGGTCAGGGGAAATGGCATAGGCGGCCGCAATTCAGAAACCGCGCTGCGCTGCGCGATACAATTCGATGAGTTTCGTCGACGACGGGAATTTGCCTACCAACGCCTCATCGCTTTAAGCAGCGGCACCGATGGGCAGGACGGTAACAGTCCGGCGGCAGGCGCCGTTGCAGATGAAACGACAGTGAGTCGCGCGTTGGCGCATAGTCTAAACGCCGAAGACTTTCTTGCCCGGAGCGACTCTTTCACTTTTTTCGAGATGCTCGGTGAGGCAGTGCATACGGGAACCACTGGGACGAATGTTCGTGACCTGAGGATTCTGATTGCCGCCGGCACAAACTTTAGCCTGTTATCACAAATTAAAGCAACTACCAACCTTGACTAAGAGCCTGCGTAAGAATATAAGGGTTTTGCCCGCTTTTTAGGACTCTAACGATTTCCACCAAAAGCAGAGAGCACTTCAAAAGAACGCCAATTAACTCCAGGAGGCAGAAAAACTTGTCAACGCACGTCGAGCCTTTGAGTGACTTCCCTGCCGAGACTACGAAAAAACCGCCATTCTCCCTAACGAATCTGGTTGAAGCGCTCAGCGAACAGAGCGCATGTCCAGCGCTGGAGCAAATCTACGAGTGGCTGGAGAATGCGGAGATTGATCGTGAAGAACTGCGGCCTTATCTGGGGTTCAAGGAAGGAAACTACTGGCGCCATCGAGTCTGTCGCAACGAGTTTGCGGAAATGCTGGTGTTATGTTGGCGTCCCGGGCATCGCACTCCGATTCACGACCACAATGGATCACACGGCGTGGTGAAGGTTTATGAAGGGGTGATGTGGGAGTCGACGTTCACGTTCGATGCCGAGAAAGGTTTGGGTTACAAGTCGGGTCAAGAAAGGTCTCGCGGAGACGTCACAGGCTCGGATGTGCCCGATATCCACCAACTGGGGAATCCTGAGGTCAGTGGTCAGGATCTGATTACGATTCACATTTACGCGCCACCTCTTGGCGTGTTGAAGACTTACAGGGTCGGAAGTCCCGAGATCGATCTTTACACTCCGGACGATTCTCAGAGTTGAACCTCGCGTCGATTCGCAGTTTCCCCAACGAGTAGACATGGCTGAAAGACCTATCGAAGTCTTTTTCTACGGTCTCTTTATGGATGAGGATCTGCTGCGCAGCAAGGGAATCGTCCCCATGAATCCGCGACCTGCCAGCCTTGAGGGATTTGGATTGCGCATTGGAAAACGCGCCACGCTTGTGCCTGCAAGGCACGAACGCAGTTACGGCATGGTCATGAGACTGACTTACGAGGAACTCAAGACACTCTATTCGGGACCGGGTCTAGAACATTACCGGCCCGAGGCGGTTCCCTGCACGACTCTAAGTGGTGCACCAGTTTCCGCGCTATGCTACAACCTGCCCAACGCGCCGGCGCCGGATGAAGTAAACGAAGAATACGCGGGCCAACTTCGAAGTGTTCTGGCGAAGCTTGGATTTCCTGCGGAGTATTTCGAGCGTGTCCGCTGAAAATCTCATTTTCTTACAAAGGTAATCATCTCCAGGTTCTGCCCGTCAGTAGTCACGGTAATCATCCCGCAGCGGCCTGTAGTCAGAACCTCCGCGCCCGTAGACCGCCAACGCTCGCTGACCTCTTTGTGTGGATGCCCAAAGATTGAGGTTTGCCCCACTGAAATAATGGCGAAACGTGGACTTGCAGCGTCAATGAAACCCTGGGTCGAAGAACTCTTGCTTCCATGATGCGCCACCTTGACGACATCGGCACGAAGTTGTTGCCTAACCTCGGGTCTTTCCAACATTGCAGCTTCTGCACGTTTCTCGATATCTCCAGTGAGGAGAATACTTCTCTGACCAAACAGTAGTCGCAGAACGATTGACTGGTTGTTGCCGGAGCGAGCCCGAGGGTCTGCCGTTGGCGGAGGCCAGAGAATAGTCGCTGCTGTCGACCCAAAGCGAAGAAGATCGCCAGCGCCGATCACGCTAACCGGAACTCCTTCCGCCTGCGCACTGTCGTAGAAGGCCGCGAATTCGACATCGTCTCGCGGCGTACGAGCAACAAGAGCGGAGCGCACGGCGAAATTCCGGACCACCGCACTCAAACCATCGATATGATCCGCGTCAGCATGGGTCGCAATGACGTAATCAAGACGATCGACTCCTTGCCCCCAGAGATATTCAGAAATCACCGCCTCGCCGATGCTACGTGTATCGCGCTCAAACGCTTCATCGGGATCTCCGTCAGCCCTTCGGCCTCTGGCCTGGAATTTTGGCCGACCACCGCCGTCCACCAACAGCGTCGTTCCATCCGGAAGTCTGATGAAGGCCGAATCTCCCTGGCCGACGTCCAAAAAGTTCACGTGCAGCCGCCCGTCAGCCATGTCGCTACTGCGCGGATGGGTGATGATTAGGGCCAGAGCAACCACCTGAGCCAACGCGGCAGCGTGAGCTGCGCCTAAGGCGTGCCGTCTCCAAGCCAGGGTTTGGCCCAGCGGATTCCAGTTGGAGAGAGAAGCCGCGAGAATTACCGCCGGCAGATAGTAGAGGGCGTAAATGGAGGCCGACCAACCTGAATATTCGGGTAAGCGCAGCGAAGCGATGCCCAATCGCGCAAATGGATCCACACTGTGGACCATAAGCCAGTTAAACGCATTGGCTAGACTGAACAGAGGCCAGGCCAGCGCAGAGCTGACCTGGGCGATTAATAATCCGCTCAGCGCTGTTATGCTGAGCATCGCCATCAATACGCTAACGCCGATGTTCAAAAAAAGAGACGACAGAGACACTCGATGAAAGTAAAGGATTAGAAGCGGTAACAGAGTGAGTTGGACGCTAGCAGACACAACAAACGCTTCAAACGCGTAACGGAAAAACCGTTGCAGATGATAGCGTTCTAATTTCGCTGCCAGGGGCGCTTTGAATAGTCCATAGCTGTAGTTGAGCCGCGCCATCTCCCTTTGCCAGTTTCGCTCACTCCAAAAGAGCACTTCCGAAGCGCTTCGCAGCCAGGCCGCACATGCCGGAGGGTGAGGCGTATCGCGCGTCGGCCGCCACGAACCAATGTTCGAAATTCGCTGAAGCAGTGGCCAGGCCAGCACTACAATGGCGAGTACCGAAAGAAATGTAAGTTGAAACGCGGGATCGAGGAGATTGCCCGGCCGCCACACGAGCAAAACCAGCGCGGCAGCACCCAGCGCGTTCAGTGCACTGGCGTGCCGGGCGACCACGGGAGCAAATGCTACGATCGTAAACATCAAGGCCGCGCGAACCACGGACGCCTCCGCTCCGACGGCCAGGGCATATCCCCACAGGACCACAAAGGAAAGAAGAAAGTGCCAACCTCTTTTCCTTGTGATTCGTCGAGCAGCTACAAATACCAAACCACCCAGAAAACTAATGTGCGTGCCGCTAATTACCAGAACGTGAAATGTCCCGCCTTCTCGAAATCGCTCAGCAGTTGTCTGCGAAAGAAAGTAGCGGTTGCCCAACAGCGACGCCAGCAGGACACTCGACGTCTGTGGTGGAAAACGCGCAGTGATCTGGTTCTGAAGCCGCTGGCGCCAATCGTAAAGCCAGGCTAAGGGAAGAAATACTCGCTCATCATCAAGCCGCTCAATGAGCAGAGGACTCTTGACCACACCCGTCGCGTCATATCCCTTGAGTTCCAGATACTCTGTAAGCGAAGAGACTCCCGGGTTACGGAAATTGTCGGCACGGTTGAGTGCGGTCATCACACGGACGCGCGCGCCATAACGCAACTCGAGGCGCTCATATTCTTCCGCTCTCGTTTTCTGGTCAATGGGCGCAAGAAGCAAGACCACGCCGGCAACGTTCTGCTCCGACCTCTTTGACGCGAGTCGTTCGCTTCGCAGGGTGAGATAAAGGCTCGAAGGCGCAAGCTCGGGCTGACGCTCCAGTACTCCAGTCAATTCAACTGGCTGACCAGAAGCGATTGCTCCCCCGTCAAGAAGTGCCTTCAAACTGTCTGGCCTGACGCTTTGCTTCTCAACGGAGGCCAGGCAAGCTCCGGCCAGAAGGAAAGTAACATTCAGAATGGCAGCTGCGACTCTAGTTCTTTGTTTGAGCACGGCAACCACGGCAAACAACGAAGCCACGGCAGCAAGGGCTAACAGAGGAATTAAGGATGGATTAAGAACATGGGACCCGAGTATGCCCGTCCCAAACGCCGCCGCCAGGTACGTGAGAGGGTTAGCGCAAAAGCTTTGCTGGTGAGGAACAGCGTGCATGTTTTAGGATCAAACGGTCCTGGCAGTAGTTTCCAGCTCGTGTCGGGTGAGTCGAGCTAAAGTCTCGACGTGATGAGTCTGCGGGAACATATCAAATGCGACTACAGAGTCAAGAGCATATCCTTCGCTGAGCAACATTTTAAGATCGCGTGCGAGCGTGGCCGGATCGCAAGAAACGTAAGAGATCTGCTTCGGCCGCAGCGCCAGGACTCCCTCGACAACCGCGGGTTCGGCGCCTGCGCGCGGAGGATCAAGCAGAAGAAGATCTGCGCTTGTTAACGATCGTCCATTGTCTCGAAGCCAGTCTGCGACGCGGGCGTTTACGATCCGTGCATTCGGCAGTTGCGCGTTTTGCACATTCAGGCGGGCAAACTCGGAGGCAGTTGGGTTTGCTTCAACGCCAACTACACGCTCAAACCGTCGAGCTAAAGGAAGGGTAAACAAACCAACGCCGCAATACAGATCGAGAGCGGTCGTGCCGCGCGTGTCCTGAATTGTCTCCGCGATTAGAGGTTCCAGGAGCGTATGGTTGATTTGAAAAAACGCTTCCGCGCTGAGGTAGTAAGTCTCAGCTCCAATTTTGCGACTAACTGTTTCCGCTTTAGGACGACCCCAATTGGGGGAGATCGACACCCCCTCATCACCAACTACGGCTTCAATATCAGTACTGGCACGCGAGCCGAGCTGTCCGGCCGGGGATTCCGGGGGCGGCATTCCCAGAGAGCCGCTGGTGATTTTCTCCCGCAGCTCACTTAATGTTGTCGCCAGAGCTGGCTCCAATACGGCGCATTCCGCGACGTCGCATACGCGATGCGAGCCACGTTCGAAATAGCCGAGCGCTTTTGTCTGCGGATCGAATTGCCAATTTGCCCGGGCACGGTAGTGCCATTGTTGCGGCGACGGATAGATTTCAAACTCAGGCGGCACTTCGATATGCGCTATGCGGTGCAGGCAATCGCGAATGATTTCGACCTTGGCGTTCAGTTGCGCTTCATAATTCATTTGTTGAAAGTCGCAGCCACCACAGCGGCCAAAATAAGGGCAAGGCGGCTCAACTCGCAAAGCGGAGGGTTTAATGATCTCCTTGACTGAAGCAAAGGCGACCTTGCCGCGGGTTCGATCAATCTCGACGCGCACAACATCGCCAGGCGCAACCAGCGATACAAAGATTGTCAGACCCTGGGCGTGTGCTATGCCCACACCGCCGGGCAGAATGCGCTCGATCTCGACCTCGACAGTTGTAGCGCTATCCATGGTCCCAAAAATAAATCGGAGCGATCTAACCCTTCGAGCCGGGAATCTCAAGGTCGGGAAGGTGGGCTTGCCCCCGCTCAAGTTGCAATAGCGTTCACTTCGGAGGATCACTCAAGGTTGAAAGGTTCCTCTGACATTGCAGGCTGTGCAACTTGAGCGGGGGCAAGCCCACCTTCCCAACCTTTGAGACTCTCAGGCTTGAATTCTTTCTCGTAAGTAGATGGCTGCCGTAGTAAGCGAGGCGAACCGTTCGTCACAGACTTAAGTCTGGGTCACTATTTACAAATAGAATAAGCTGAGGCGGGGCACCCCAAATTTTTCCCGAAGCTTCTTCAGCAAAAGATTGCTCAACGTTTGTTCGTAAACTGCGGTATCCATTTGATTCCGATAAGGTCGCAACTGTTCTTTCACGTCGCTCCGGGCGACGTCGAGCATGTCTGAAGAAATAGCTGAAAGAATGGCGTCGCTTAACATTCTCTCCAACCCGGTCAGCGACACCTCTAGCTTTTGTGCATCCAGACGCATCGAAGGGTCGCAGTCTCGTTCCAACTCCTCAAGAAGTTTCGCGGCACGCGAGAGAGCGTCAGTGAGATCGTCCTCGTGGGCTTGCTTTCTGTGTTCAAGAGGCTCGAGGAGAGCAGATCGACTTCGTCGCAAGTGTTGCAGAATCGCCTGCCGAGGAAAGGGTAGGTCCTCGTCATCAGCACTGAGAGTTGAAGCCGCATCACCCTCGCCGCCAACTTCCGTTTCGGCGCCGACGCGAGACTCCAACCACTCGGCGTATTGCGCTTCGACCTCCTCCTGACAGTAAAGCAGAGATTTAACGCTTCGCTTCCTTGGTTTGGCTTCCCAGGAGTCGAAAGCTTTCTCGATTCCGCGCAACGCCACGTGCAGCGGAACGTCCATCTCTTTCCAACTCTCAATCAAGGCCCAGTCCATCGGACTGAGAAGCAAGTGCTTGCCGCGGCGGCGAATGAAAGCGTCTTCGATTTCGGTAAAATAGTTGAAATAATTCAAAGCCCAATGTCCAATCTCCAACGTCCCCGGGTCAAAGTTAGCAACAGCCTTAATTCTCCGGCGTTGGACTCTGGACTTTGGACTTTGGACTGGCTGTCCGCTCGTACACCAATCTCAGCCCTTCCAAGGTCAGAGTTTCATCAACCAGCTCAATATACTCTGAGCCTGTAGCAATCAGTGGGGCCAGCCCGCCGGTGGCAATTACGCGAGGGCTGCCACCAAGTTCTTCAAGCATTTTTCGTAAGACACCGTCCACAAGCCCGACGTATCCGTGATAGAGGCCAGACTGCATCGCAGTGATAGTCGATGTCCCGATTACTTTTTGCGGACGCTTGATGTCGACTCGGGGCAGCTTTGCCGTCCGCTCAAAAAGCGCATCAGAGGAAATCATGATGCCCGGAGTGATGATGCCGCCCAGATACTCGCCTTTATCGTTGATCGCATTGAAGGTGGTCGCGGTACCGAAATCGACAACAATGCAGGGTGCTCCATACTTATCAATTGCGGCGACCGCATCAACAATTCTGTCAGCACCCACATCCGCCGCCGGTTCGTAAAGAATCCTGACTCCTGAATTGGCCGTATGGTCCACGAAAAGAGGAGTCAAGTGGAAGTAGGTCTCTGCCATCGTTTTCAGCGTGTAATTGAGCGGTGGCACTACCGAAGCGATGGCGATGGCATCGATCCCTTTGAAATCAATATCTGCCAGCGCGAACAGGTTACGCGCGTGCACGCCATACTCATCAACCGTGCGGGCCCGATTCGTGGTCAGCCGCCAGTGGGCCACCAACTCGGGACCACGATAAACGCCCAGGGACGTATTTGAGTTTCCGACGTCAATTACGAGAAGCATAAGCCAGTTCTGCGCCTTCCTCCCGCGGTCTTGGTTTGCGCTGCAGAAAATCCTCTATTAGATCACAGGCCATCGCCACCCCGTTTTCAGCCCGAAGGCTTTGGCCAAATTGTTTCGCTTTACTTGCATACTGTGGGTTGCTCAACAACTTTTCAAGTTCTCCGGCAACTCTCGCAGCCTGGTACTGCTTGCGATAGAGAGTGCGGCTGGTTCCCAGTCTCTCTGCATGAGCTGCGTTGTCAGACTGGTCGAAGGCGAACGGGACAATCAATGTTGGAATGCCGGCGCGCAGTCCCTGAGAAGTGGTGCCAACTCCGCCGTGATGGACCATCACCGAGCCGCGCTCAAGCAACGATTCGAATGGAGCATAATCAACGGCAATGATTTCCGGCGGCAGAGACTCCTGAGGACGGTTGCGCTCGTCGCCAATCAAAAGGACCGCGCGCCGCTTTAACTTTTTCGCAGCGGCGATGCTCTCGTGGAAGAAATCTCGTGCTACCCAAACGGCCGAAGAACCCAGCGTAAACACGATTGGCGCTGGACCAGCATTCAAAAACTGCAGTAACTCCGGAGGCATCTCTTTTTCATGTCGCCCATCGTAGAAGGCGAAACCAGTGATGCGCGCCTGCGGTGGCCAGTCAGGCTGAGGAGCAGCAAAAACTTTAGAAAAGAGTGCGAGAATAAGCTCTGGTGAATGTTGGCCATCGAAGATCGGATTGCCGTAATCAGCGATTCCCAGCTCCTCGCGAAAAACGTCAATAGACTTGGCCCGGTAAGTCCGCTTCGTGAAATCAATCATGACTTTCAGAGCTCCCGGACCAAACACCTTGAGATTCACCAGCCAGGGCCAGAATGGCGGAACTGGAGGATCATAGGCCGAGAAAAATGATAACGGCGCAAGCACTGTTGAAATCCATGGTATTCCGGTCTTCCGCGCGACAAGCGGGCCGGCGAAAGTGATGGGATGAGTTACCAACAGGTCTGCTCCGGCAGAAATTGCGAGCAGATCGTCGTAGCCGTCGCGCACGTGTGGGAAGATGAGTTCCTCCATGAGGTACTTAGGGCCGGCTTTCGGTTCCATTACCCTGTTCATCATCTCCTGATCCTGTTCCTGAGGTGGCGGGAGATTTGGACGAACGGCGGCGAACCGCAGGCCCACGCCCTCGATCTTCCCCTGGTAGAGCGCACTGGTGGCGATAACGGGCTCATGCCCGCGGCGTTGCAACTCCATGGAGATTGCCATGTACGGATGAATGTCACCAAACGATCCGAAAGTCGTAAGAATGATGCGTTTAGATTCCATTCGTGCTGATAACCACGGAGCGCGGGCATCCTGCCCGCTCTTGCGTGCGCTGCGGACCAAACCTGCGTCCCATTACAAAGACTCGAAGTGCGGGCAGGATGCCCGCGCTCCACCTTTATCCCTTAACTACTGACCTGATTGTTAGATCTCCGGTTCGCACAATCCTGATCTCACCAGTTTCCGTTTCCAAGCGCAATGCGCCGTCAATTTCAAGGCCGCGTGACGTGCCTTCCAGAATTTCACTACCATTCGACAGGATGATTCGTTTTCCCTCAACATAGGAGGACCGCTCGCCCCAGGCGCGTATCGTCTCTTCTGTTCCCTTCGGCGATTGCAACATCAAGTAACGACGGTCGACCTCCAGAATCAGGGCACTTAGGACGACCTCCAGATCCGGCGGGACACCCGAGGCCGCTTCAACGGAAGAAGCAGTCTCTTCAAGATCGGGCGGGAGCGCTGAATCCGTCAGATTTATACCTATTCCCAGTACCACGGCGCGGCCTACTTTTGTTTCCACAGTCTCGGCCAGTATGCCGCAGAGCTTTCGGTTATCCGCCATGACGTCGTTTGGCCACTTGATGTCAGTTTTCAAGGCACAAGCGTGCAGCAATGCGTCGTGAACCGCAACAGCGGCGGAGAGCGTGATTAAAGGCCACGCATTGTGAGCAATCTTTGGCCGGAGAAGAACGCTGAAATAGAGGCCCGCGTCTTTGGGCGAAATCCAATGCCGCTGCAAACGGCCGCGACCGGCAGTCTGCTCGCGCGACACAACGCAAAGACCTTCAGGAGCACCCTCGGCGGCGCGTTTGGCCAACTCGAGGTTTGTCGAGGGCAAAGAATCGAAACGTAGAATCTGTTGGCCAAGCTTACCCATTTCAGATTAAATTCCGGACCGCTGAGCGAGTTCAAGAGCTTCACATATCAGTGAGTGCCCGAGTTGACCGAGATTGCGAAAACGTTCGTCCTGCGTCTGTCCTTTCACGTAGCGAAAGTAGATTTGCTGAACCACAACGGCGACTTTAAAGCGAGCAAAAGTCTCGTAGAAAACTATTTGAGAAAGATCCCTGCCTGTCTTCGCCTGGTACCGCTCAATAATCTCCTCACGTGTCATCCAACCCGGCCCGTGTGTCACGGCGCGTAACGATCTACTCTGATCCACTCCGCTCATGGTCCAATAACTAAGCAGCAGACCCAGATCAACGAGCGGATCCCCGACTGTACACATCTCCCAGTCAAGCACTGCCACGACGCGCGAAGGCTCCCGGTCGTCAAGCATCAGGTTATCAAGCTTGAAATCGTTGTGAACTATCGTGGCACGGTGCCCAGAAGACCCGGCATCAGCGGGAATGCGCTCTTTCAGCCAGAGCATTACCTCGTCCATTTCCGGCACTTCACCAGTCTTGGAACGCTCCCAACGCTCAGACCAGCCACGCACCTGGCGAGCAACAAAGCCGTCCGGCTTGCCGATGCTGACGATGTCCGAAAGGTAAATGTCCACTGCGTGGAGCGCCACTAGAGTGTCAACCACTGTCGCACTTAGGGCCTTGCGCAGCTCGATACTCTCAGCAATCCGGGAAGGCACTTCAAAACGCACAATGAAGCCGCGGCGGCGCTCCATCAAATAGAATGGGGCCCCAATTATCGATGCGTCTTCGCAGAGTAGAATCGGTTTGGGAGCGAGTGGAAAGTGAGGGTTGATCACGGAGAGCAGCTTAAACTCCCGCGGCATATCATGAGCCGTGGGCGCCACAGGCCCGATAGGAGGGCGCCGCAGAACAAACTCTTGAGGACCGTAACGAACCAGGTAGGTAAGATTGGAGTGTCCGCCAGGAAACTGTTCAATCTCTATTTCTGAAGCGAGATCAAACCCCCGTGCGGTCAGGAGCACTCGCAGATAACGATCCAGAGCTGCGGCATCCAGCTCTTCGCCCGTCCTTACCGCAATGCTGCCATCATGTGCTGTCATTCTATGAGGACTAGGCCTCGCTCTTGAAGGATTGAAGAATACGATGCGCCACGGCCTGTCTGTGAACTTCGTCAGGCCCGTCGTAGATTCTCGCCGCTCGCGCATCGCGGTAAAACATCTCCAGGGGTGTGTCTTTGGAATAGCCAAGCGCGCCATGGACCTGGATTGCTCTATCGATAACTTCGTGCAGCACGCGCGCACCATAAAACTTGATAAGCGAAATCTCGATGCGCGCATCCTCGCCACGGTCCAACTTCCACGCAGCGTTTAGGGTCATCAAGCGAGCGGCATTGATTTCCGCCGCCGAGTCAGCAATCCAGTTTTGTACGGTTTGCTTTTTCGCTAGAGGCTCGCCAAACGACTGCCGCTCAAGCGAATAACGACACATCATTTCAAAACTCCGTTGCGCGGCTCCGATCCAGCGCATGCAGTGCTGAATCCGTCCCGGTCCTAGCCGCGCCTGGGCCAGTTTGAAGCCCTGGCCTCTTTCGCCAAGAAGATTGCTGGCGGGAACGCGACAGTTCTCAAAACGAATCTCACAGTGACCGCCCACGCCCCCCGAACCCATCACGGGCACGGCCCGGATGATTTTGAAACCCGGCGTATCTGTGGGAACGAGAATCATGCTTGCGCGGCGATGAGAGTCGGCCGTTGGATCTGTGACCGCCATCACGATTGCAAAAGTTGAACCAATAGCGCCGCTAATGAACCACTTATGCCCGTTGATCACCCACTCGCCTGCGTCTTGCAGGGCGCTTGTTCGCAGACCTGTCGGATCCGAACCCGCAACTTCAGGCTCGGTCATGGCAAAACAAGAACGTACCTTGCCCGCTGCCAGCGGACGGAGATATTGCTCTTTCTGTTCAGGCGTCGCAGAAATAAGCAACAACTCTGCGTTGCCGGCATCTGGAGCGGCTGAGCCAAAGATGCGAGGCGCGATCACTGATCGGCCTATGATCTCATTGACCAGCGCCTGCCCTATGAAACCGATTCCCATGCCGCCCCACTCTTGTGGCAGGTTCGGCGCCCAAAGCCCTTGCGCTTTCACTTTGTCTTGCAAGTCGGTCTCGAGAACAGGCGGTAGACCTTCATCCTCGACCATCTTGCTTTCATTTGAATAGACATGCTGCTCCATGAACGCGGCAACTCTCTGCCGCGTCTCTTCAAGTTCGGGTGGAATGCTGAAGTCGATCATTGAAATAGGCGTTGGAGTCGCAAACCAGGTCAGCGCAAAGTGACCGCGGCATTAATCTCGAAAAGGGTCATTAGCAGAGCAGACGGATTGTAGCCGTAAGCGCACAGGTTAACCAGACCCGACCGGATTCAACCGCCAAGACACCAAGAACGCCAGGGAGTCAAATAAAAGAGTTCGAAACGGGTGAGTGTGACTCTTGTTCAACTTAACTGAGTCTGCCTTTCTTCGTGTCTTGGCGTTCTTGGCGTCTTGGCGGTTTAATCCCGTATGCAGGGAACGCTGATTGCCATCGGAAGAATCGTGACATTCCGATTTTGCCCTCTGGGGCTGGTTTCCTTCTTCGCCGCCACGACCATCTTCAGTCTTTCCGCCTTCTACGAGGTCATTGTCAAAATTTCCATGCACCTACAAGCCACTCTGCGCTAACATGCCTCCGCACAACACGAGATTACATTTCAACAAATAAGAGGAGGGTTCACCGATGAAAGCGTTCGCTTTTGTGCTTTCATTCGCTTTGGTGACTGCCTTTGCCGTAAGCCAGAGGCGAACAGCCGGTTTCCCGACAGGCACAGTCGTTGATCTGTCCTATCCATTTGATTCGGAGACGGTCTACTGGCCCACGGCAGAGAGTTTTCATCTTGAAAAGGACTTCGAAGGCGTTACTGAAAAGGGTTTTTACTATTCCGCCTACAAGTATGCCGCTGCCGAACACGGTGGTACGC
>JBOGOU010000522.1:0-1296 GCA_050748205.1 Pyrinomonadaceae bacterium
CAAGACTCCTTACCTCAGAAAGAGGATGATCCTGCTTTTCAATAAAAACAATCACATTGGCTTCAGGGTGGGGGCGATGAGACTCATCAAGAAAATGGATGTGTACTTCCATTTCCATGTCTTCGTGGGGCACGATCTTATTAACTGTGGTTTCCATGAGAATCTCTTTGAACTTACTCCAGTATCAACGCACAAGTAGGAAGATCACAGTTTAAGCCTATTCATCCTACAAAAGCCTGCTGGGCAGCACCGCTCCTGGAACGAGAGCGCGCCGTCCGCCCGGCATCAGTTAGATCTTTGATGTGCCAGCCGGTGGACCGCCCATGTAAATGAATGTTGCCCGTTCCATCAGATTCGTAGGCGTGCATGCCGAAAAATTCCCAAGCCGCCGGAGTGTAGAAAACATAGCCGCCACGAAAGACTGTATGCGCTACGAATTCTCCTCCCTCAGGTAGGGTATAGATGCCGCGCTCTCTTAACTGCTGCATAAGTCTCCTTTACTTTGTTGGTGGGGGCGGAGGTATGGGGCGGACCCGGTCCGCCCCTTTCGCAGTTACCAATCTGTCTGCTTCAAGCGGCTTTAGCCGCGATCTTGTGGAGCGTCGAATTAGCAACCTCAAACGTTTCCACCGTTGGTGTTCCCTCCAACACTTTCGACAGCGTCTTCAATACGTCCGGATATCCCGCGCCATTGTAAGCTTCCGCGTCCTCTTTTGTGTCCCAGAGACTGATACCCACGGCTAGCGAACGCTCTGGGCTAACAAAGCTAATCTCATCGCGGAATCCCTTCTGCTTGCGGAGCAGCGGGAGAACGTCGCTCTCGATAATCCGCGGGAGTTCTACGACCGAATTGGACTTGAGTTTCATAGTGACATGTCGTGCAAACATTTCTTAGCTCCTTGGTAATTGAGCTGTTGGTTTCAGGTGGTCTGGATGGATTCCAGAAGAGCTGAGAAGGGAGTAAGCTGCGCTCGGTTCGCGGCGATCCTACGCGAGCGTCGCGTATATGGCGCGCGGCGGTTGGGGAGATTGCACTCACCGCTAATGAATACAAAACGGCCCAGCGTCTAGCCGATGACTATTGGCTCTACGTCGTGTTCAACTGTGCGTCGCAACCTCTGGTAACCACCATTCAAAACCCCGCCCGCTTTGATTGGGAGCCACTGTCTAAGATTGATTGCTACCGCATTAGGCCGGAAACGATTCGGAAGGGCCATTGATAGCTTCTGAAGAGTCATTGATAGAAGCGCCATTAATAATTGCCACTAATCTCATTCCTACTTGCCGAACCAAAGC
>JBOGOU010000523.1:0-3142 GCA_050748205.1 Pyrinomonadaceae bacterium
GGTCCAGCGCCCGCCGTAAAGCGCCGCGATCAAGCTGCCCTTTCAGCCGCCAGCCGTTGGCAATGTGATAGGCCTGGCTGGCGCCGATCTGCGCCAAAAACCACAGCCGCTGCTGCGCAAACGACAAGGGAAGATGTTCCCTCTGTTCGACGACTGAGATTGAAGGCAAAGTAGGCGTAATACTCTCGACACGGAAAGACTTGGCGAGTTTCAGCAGTCGCTCTTTTTCAACTAGAGTTAATTGGCTCGACATTCTTAGTATCCTCTTCTATGAATCTCTAGCCACTACGACAACGAGAAATAGCTCTTTAGTAACCCTTCGGAACGGAACAGCATTAAGCACATATGAACCAATCCTCGCGGTAGTATTAAGTGAATAGGCAAAAGTGGCTTACGTACAACAACGTGCGGTGAGTAAAATCAGGAAATGATCTACTTATCACCGCCTTTGTGAGTGGAGAAGAAAGTACGGCGGGCGAGATTGCGATCCGAAGAATTCGCTCATCTCCTCAGACACTCATCAAGGGGAAAAATTTACCGAGAGAATAACCCGTTCGGCAGCACTCAGATATTAGTCTTCGTCCCAGATTCGTCGCATTTCGGCGCAGGTCGCCAGCAGATCATTGAGCGTGCCTCGCGCGGTGATTCGTCCATTCTCGAGAACCAGGATCTGAGTCGCCCTGAGCAGAGCAGGCCGGCGATGACTCACAACCAAACACGTCGCTTGAGATTCGCTCAACAGACTCTGCCAAAGTTGTTTCTCCGTCGCTACATCCAACGCGCTCGAAAGATCGTCAAAAATCATAAGGTCGGCGCCACGCGCGAACATCCGGGCCGCACTGACGCGCTGGACCTGTCCACCCGAAAGCTTCACGCCGCGTGCGCCGACCATCGTACCGACACCGTTTTCGAGCGCGGCCAGATCAGTCTCCATCGCCGCGCATTTTAGGGCTGGCAATAGATGATCGTCGTGTGTATCGCCCAACAGCACGTTGTCGCGCAGCGTTTCGCTAAATAGCCTCGGGATCTGCGCCGTGTAGCTTGAATGAGGAGGCGTAAAGAACGATGCGAGATCTTCAACCGGCCGGCCATTCCATAAAACCTGACCCGACGTCTTCGGTAGTAGCCCCAGAAGCACGCGAAGCAATGTAGTCTTGCCCGCGCCGATGCGACCCGTAATAACGACGAAATCGCCACGTCTGAGCGAGAAGTTCAGCCTCTCAATTCCCGCCTGGGTGCCCGGATACTGAAAGCTCAAGTCAACGACGTCAAGCGTCTCCAGACGTATCCCGTCACGCTGACTAGAGACAAACGATGAAGGCGGCCCTGTCAGAACCAGCGGAGCCGGATTGACGAGTTGACCTTTCGGCGCGTTAACCAACAGACCCTCCATCCGCTCTATCGCGACGTCAGCCCTTTTTTGCTGAGCCATCATGTTGCCTACGAAGCTCATAACCAGAGTGACTCGCGGGAGTATCTGAATGAACACCGCAAGATCACCGACGGTCAGCGAACCACGCCCCATCTTCCAAGCCGCAGCTGTCAACAGCAGCCCGACACCGACATAAACAAGGCCATTATTAAAAGCGCGAATCATCTCGATCAGCAGCACATCTATGACTGCACGTTTTCGGCGCTCATGGCCCAACACTCGAAGGCGCTCGGTCATCGCATCTTCTTCGCCCGCGACTTTGATGGCCTGGACCGCGGCGAAAGTCTCACCGATGAAGTCGGTCACACGGGACGTCGCTTCGCGCCATTGAAGGCGAAACTTGCGGATGGTCTGTTGGAGCAGGCGTATCAGTAATGTTCCGGCAAAGAGCGGCATACAGACGAGGGCCGCGATGACGGGATCAATCCAGAACAGAAGCGCGATCGCGCAGACACTGTAGGCAAGATTTCCCCAGACATCGACCCAGCGCTCGATATAGAGGTTGATATCGCTGATATCGTCACGGAAGCGAGTCACTGCTCCTGACGGCGACTCTGGTAATATGCGCGCCCCTCCAGCCGTCATCAGATAGTCGAGCAGGTTACGACGAAGGAACGCATAAAGCGTATAGTTGTAATGGCTGAAGAGCTGGAAACAGTAGACAAATACGATCTGGCGCAACGCATAAGCCGAAGCCAGAATCACGATCAGGGTCCATGGATTGCGGCCTACCGGCGCCCGGCCGGAGAGAGTGTCGAAGATAGCCTTTACCAGCAAAGCATAGGCCAACGGCAGGGTGTGAAAGGCCGTCCACGCCAAACAGTTCTTCACAAACTCGGCACGGCGCCACGCAATTAGCCGGAGTAGGTAGCCGTTAGTTGTCATACAATCTCCATCTGTTCATCGAGACTCGTCGTCGATTCAATGTGCTCCATCTGTTCATCGAGACTCGTGGATTCGGCTGAGAGCCGCAAAAGCATGCTGTACCGGGAGTCCGGATCGCGGGCCAGCACTTCGCGCGAGCCGTACTCGAGGATGCGTCCATCAGCAAGCACCATGATCTTATCGACGCGCTCAACTGTTGCCAGTCGGTGCGCGATAATGATACCGGTGCGGCCTTTGAGTAATCGGTCAACCGCGCGTGTTACCAGACGCTCAGTGGCGGGATCGATACGGCTCGAAGGCTCATCGAGGATCACGATGCCAGGGTCGCGGAGAAAAGCCCGCCCAAAGGCAAGCAATTGAGCTTGCCCAGCCGAAAGCCCGCTGCCGCCCGCTCCGAGCATCGTGTCGAGCTTCTCCGGCAGCTCTCCAATCCATGACCGCATAGACAGCTCATCAAGAACCTCCCAGATCCGCTCATCGCTCACGTTCGAGTTGAAGAATGTCAGATTGTCGCGGATCGTGCCGCGGAACAGATGAACGTCCTGCGTCACGAGGGCGACGCTGCGGCGGAGGTCGCGAAGACGAGCGTCTCGGAGATCGACACCGTCTATAAGGATGCGACCTCCAGTTGGATCATATAAGCGGGAGGCCAACCGGATCATCGTTGTCTTGCCGCTGCCGGTGCGTCCGAGCAGACCGAGCGTCTCCTCCGGTTTCATACAAAAGCTCAGATGTTTCAGAACGTCGCGTTCGAGGTATCGAAAGCGCACCTGCTCAAACTCTATCGAGTGAGGCTGTCTTGCGAGTGGGCGCTCTCCACTCAGG
>JBOGOU010000524.1:0-12728 GCA_050748205.1 Pyrinomonadaceae bacterium
ATTGGATACTAAATAGCGAATCTGGCGGCGCTACCGGAAGTGAACTGAATGGTTGCCAGATCATTCAAACCATGAGTGGTTACAAGCTTACTGACTCGACCGCGACTACGACGCTTTCTTCGAGTACAACCAACCCTCCGGTTTTCTCGGAATTTGAATTCCAAGGTAACAAGTGGACGGTGAGCGTAAGCGCGCCCCTCGTGCAAGGCACTAGTACGTCGGGAATTTGGAACAACGACGCTAAACCAACCTCGCCTACGGGCGACGAAAACGGCAGTTGGACAGCTCAGGCAGGTACTCAGGTCCCAGATGAGAAGGCTCCGAAAGCCACTTCGGAATCAGAAGGCGAGAAGGCTGCTTCGGCGGATGCTTCCTGAGAATGACCCGTTCGGTTGATTTTGCGCCCCAAAGTTTGCGGCCCGCGTTGACAAGGGTGAAGCACCGAGTTCATAAGCAGCTCGTTCACGCCTTCACCCTTGTCTCGGTAAGGTGCTGAGTTTTGAGAATGAAGCCATGGAAAACAATTTATCGTGTTTCCTATCCCGCTCGACGCTTCTTTCTAGAAGGAATGCGTATCCCTACCCGCGCATCTCTGCGACGCTTCGTAGGTTTATCCTGATCTGCTTCCTGCTTGCGCTTTCTCAAACTTTATCCAGCGCCAATCAAGACCAGACCAAAGCGCCTCCCCTAATTTCCGCCGGTGACCGCCAACTTAATGGCGGTGAAACGCATTCCTATCGGGTTAGTTTGAATGCGGGAGAGTTTTTCTATGCTCTGGTGGAACAAAAAGGGATTGATATTGCAGTAACGTTGTTTGGGCCGGACGGGGACAAAATTGCAGTTACCGACAGCCCTAACGCTCGGTGGGATACTGAGCCCGTGCTGGTAGTTGCCGGCAAGTCTGGCGACTATCGCGTGGACTTAAGTTCGCGAAACGCCAATGCAGCCCCTGGCCAGTACGAAATCAGGATTGTTGCGAAACGAGATGCCACTCAATCAGATAAGGGTCATGTCGCCGCGCAGAGGCTTTTCGAAGAGGCTCGAGCGCTGCTTTCACAGCCTGCGGCCACTGCCAAGCGGACTGCCATCGAGAAATACTTGCAGGCGCTGCCGAATTTTAAAGCCGCAGGCGACACCTACAGAGAGGCGCTCGCCCTTCGCCTCATCGGGTTGGCTCACCTTCAACTGAATGAATTTCGTTCTGCGCTCGGTTACTTCGACCAGGCTCTCCCACTGGCGAAACAATTAGGTGATCGAAGGCTTGAAGCAGAGGTAGAAAACTTTCTCGGCGGAACGCATGACGTCTTGGCAAATCCAAAAATTGCGCTCGATCATTATGCGCGTGCGCTTTTAATGGCTAGGGCCGTTGGCGCTCAGGACACTGAAGGATCGGTCCTGAATAACATTGGCAAGATCTACTTTGACCTGTCTGATCTACAAAAGGCGCTGGACTATTACCTGCAAGCCTTACCAATCTTTAAAACTCTAGACAACAAACGAACTCAAGGAATCACACTGAACAATATTGGCGTTGCCTATAACATCATAGGCGAGCCGCAAAAGGGGCTCGATTATTTACAGCAGGCCTTGCCCCTGCTTCAGGCTGTCGCCGACAAGAATGCTGAGTCCTACACCCTGAGCAATATGGGTAATGCATATGCCCGTTCTGGTGATTATGCGAAGGCACTAAACTATTATGCGCAGGCCCAGGCGATTCAGAAGGAAACAGGAAATCGTGCTCAACAAGCCGAAACGCTGGATCTGGTTGGCGGGGTTTATCTGGCGCAGAAACAACCAGAGAAGGCCCTCGGTTATCACGAGCAGGCTCTTCAAATCCAACGCGCAACCGGAAGTCTTCGCAGAGAAGCGATATCGCTTAACAATCTCGGGAACGTCTACAACATCCTGGGCCAGCCCGACAAGGCGTTGGAGCAATTTGAGCCGGCAATCTCCACCTTTCGCGCTATTGGTGATCTGAACAATGTCGCGATTGGTCTCGAAGGCAGCGCCCGTGCTCAACGCTCTCGCGGCAATCTTGATGAGGCACAAAAACGCGTTGAGGAGTCGTTAACCCTGATTGAAACGGTACGCACACGTTCCACCAGCCAGCAGTTGCGCGCGTCTTACCTGGCCTCAATGAAGAGGGCCTACGAGTTTTACATCGATCTCCTGATGCAGCAGCACGCTAAGAATCCGTCGCGAGCATACGATGCGGAGGCATTGCGTGTAAGTGAACGTGGCCGTGCCCGTAGCACGACGGAAATGTTGAATGAAGCGCACGTTGACCTTAGACGGGGTGTCGATGCTGCGATAATCGAGCGGGAGGATAACCTCAGAAAACTTTTGAATGCTAAAGCACAGCGCCAAATACAACTGCTTGCTCAAAAGGCTGCCAAGGAGGAGCTCGCAACAGTGAAGCGAGAGCTTAGTGCCCTTGAAGATGAGTTTGAGCAGGTGCAGGCAGCAATTCGCAAATCCAGTCCGGCTTATGCGGCACTCACGCAGCCCCAGCCGCTCAGCCTGGAAGAGATCCAACAGCAGTTAGATCCAAATACTCTGTTGCTGGAATACTCTCTCGGAGAAGAACGCAGCTATTTGTGGGCGGTAACGCCGAGTTCACTCAAAGCCTATGAGCTGCCGGGCCGGGAGCAAATCCAGAAGACGGCGCGGAAGGTCTACGAGTTGCTTACTACTCGAAGCGCCATCAAACCAGGTGAAACTGTGGCGCAGAAGCAGAGCAGATTGGACCAGGCAGATTCGCAACTGCGTGATGCCGCAAGAGAGTTGAGCGCCATAGTGCTTGGGCCAGTCGCGTCGGAGCTCGGATCCAAGCGATTGGTCGTCGTTGCAGACGATGCGTTGCTGTATGTGCCGTTTTCCGCTTTGTCCGTAGTCAATAAGGATTCGCCGGGAGGCGCACGTTCGTCGAGCAGTGCACCAGTGATCACCGGCATTGGACCACGGACTTATGATAAATACCGGCCACTGATCATGGACCATGAAATTATCAACTTACCATCAGCTTCAGCCTTGGCGGTGCAACGGAAGAGCCTGGCTGGTCGAAAGCCGGCCGCCCGGGCGGTCGCCGTGATCGCCGATCCGGTCTTTTCTATTGCCGACGATCGGCTAAGGGGTAATGTGAAGAGCGATGGACGGAAAGAAGCACAAGGCGATGGCCTTGCGAGCATGCGGATACTAGAGCATCTGGCGGATGATTCAACCGGAAAGTTAGCAATCAAGAGGCTGCGTTTCACGCGCCAGGAGGCGGACCAGATTCTCGCCGTGGCGCCTCAAACATCAAATCTCAAAGCGCTGGATTTCAAAGCCAGCCGCGCCACAGCCAGCGGGTCGGACCTGAGCCACTACCGCTATGTTCACTTCGCAACCCATGGCTATCTGGATAGTGAGCGTCCGGACCTCTCGGCAATTGTGCTTTCTCTTGTGGATGAGCAGGGAAAACCGCAGGATGGGTTTCTGCGGGCGAATGAGATCTACAACTTGAACCTCCCGGCTGAGTTGGTCGTGCTCAGTGCCTGCCAGACCGGCTTGGGTAAAGAGATTAAAGGTGAAGGATTGGTAGGCCTAACGCGCGGATTTATGTATGCAGGGGCACGTCGCGTCGTTGTGAGTCTTTGGAATGTGAACGACAAGGCTACAGCGGATTTGATGCAGCGTTTTTATCGAGGAATGCTCAAGGAGAATCTGACACCAGCCGCGGCGCTGCGCAAAGCTCAGGCTGAAATGGCGCGGCATCCACAATGGCAATCACCTTATTACTGGGCGGCGTTTGTGCTGCAGGGAGAATGGAAGTAGAGAGGATTTCGGATTTCGGATTGCGAATTTCGGATTTGGAATACCATGTTCTTGAGGGGTAGAAAGAGTGTTTATGAAAAGCAAGAGAAACGTTAAGGTCTCGTTCTTTATCATTTTGATATCTTCGTGCTGCCTGTTTGGATCAGCGGCGCCCGTCCTTGGTCAGACTCCTGACGAAGCAACCCGCAAACTGTGGGATACCGCGTTCATTAACACTGGAAGGGCACAGGCGAATTCCAAGCGCAAAAGGCCGGCTCGAAGTTACCGCATTGCCACTCCGAAAATCCCAATCAGCAGCGTCTCAGGAGATACAGTTGTGGGCGTCACGGTCTGGCGGTTACGTCGCTCAACGCCTTCTGATACGGGTGAGCGTTTAATCGTTCATGAAGGCTCAGACGATGTTGAGTGGCTGCCTGAACGCATTTCCGCAAGTACGAAACTGACGGAAGGTGATCGTTTACGTATCAGTGTGGAGGCAGCCCGTACAGGCTATCTCTATGTGATCGATCGAGAACAGTATGCCGATGGCAGTGTTGGCGAGCCTTACCTCATCTTTCCCACCACGCGCACACTCAATGGCGACAACAGCGTGAAGGTAGGCAAACTGATCGAGGTTCCCGGGCAGGACGATGGCCCTCCGTACTTTCGAATGCGCCGTAGCAGACCAGAACACGTGGCCGAGATACTGAGTGTGTTTGTGACGCCGACCCCTCTCGAAGGCATCGACATTACTGACAAAGCACAGAAGCTCTCCGAGGCCCAGGTAGCAGCCTGGGAGAAGCAATGGAGCGCTCAGGTGGGGGCGATTGAACTCGAAAACGGAGCCGGAAAAACGTGGACCAAAGAAGAGAAGCAAGCGGGAGCTTCTTCTGACAGCGCAAAGAGTGGTAGCGCGATACTAAAGGCGAACGGGCCCGCTCCACAGGTTGTCTATTACCGGCCGAACGCCAAATCGAATGAGCCGATGTTAGTCAGAGTGCAGCTGCGCTATCGGCCGTCCAGAACCAATCGCTAATCCTTCCAGCCTTCGCCATGTACGGCTGCGATGATCACCCCAGCGCAGGCCGAAGGCTAGGAGACAGGTGATGCGGGATGTTTGCTGAGGGAATAGTCTGACCGTCAGGCTCATTATCGCTCTTCCCGAAGCATCGTTGTATGTCATCAGCTTCGACCGTATCTTGCTCCAGCAGCAGTTCAACAAGGCGTGCAATAGAGTCTTGCCGGGCTGAAACCACCTCGCAGGCCCTCGCAAGCTGATTGTTGATAATCGTGTTAGTCGCGTCTTCCACGCGATCGAGGAGCCTTTGACTCTGCAGATCAGTTTGGGAATCACCCACGTAAATCGGTCCGAGCGGGCTCATGCCAAATTCGCCTACCATACTCCTGGCTAACTCGACGGCACGTTGAATGTCGTTCGAAGCACCAGCAGTCATCGTTGAGAGCAGGACCTGCTCGGCCGCACGTCCTCCTAACAAAACGGCAATTTGATCTTCGAGGTACTCGCGCTTTTTCATAAGACGATCGCGCTCCGGTAACGATTGCGTCACTCCCAGCGCTCGTCCGCGAGGAAGGATCGAGACTTTATGGATCGGATCGCCGTTCTTGACTGCCAATCCCACCGCCACATGCCCTGCTTCATGAACGGCGGTAGCGTAACGTTCGTCTTCATCGATCATGAATCCATGACGCTCCGCACCCATCAAGATTCGGTCGCGGGCGTATTCGATGTGCCGACGTCCTACCGCTTCCGAGTTGTCACGTGTCGCGGCGATTGCCGCTTCGTTTAGCAAGTTTGCGAGATCTGCTCCGGAGAAACCCGGCGTTCCACGAGCTACCCAGCTAAGATCGAGATCCGGCTCCAGTTGCAGCCGGCGCGCATGTACCCTGAGGACAGCTTCACGGCCGCGTACATCGGCTAGATTCACTGCGATCTCTCGATCGAAACGTCCGGGTCGCGTTAGAGCACGGTCGAGTACATCGGGTCGATTCGTGGATCCAATCACGACAATGCTCGAGGTTTGATCAAAACCGTCCATTTCAATCAAGAGTTGATTGAGCGTTTGATCCTGATCTGTGGTGGCTGAGTCGTTACTGCGGCCCCTCTGTCGCCCGAGAGCGTCTATCTCGTCGATAAAGATGATGCAGGGCGAAAGTTTCCTTCCTTCGGCAAAAAGCCTGCGCACGCGCGAAGCTCCCACGCCGGCAAACTTCTCCTGAAAGCTAGAACCTGACGCCGAGAAGAAGGGCACGCCCGCTTCACCCGCTACCGCACGCGCCAGCAGGGTCTTTCCAGTTCCCGGTGGCCCATAGAGCAGTATGCCGCGGGGCGCTCGTCCGCCCAGTCGTCCAAACCGCACTGGATCGCGCAGGAATTCAATTGTCTCGGAAAGTTCCGATGTCGCCTCATCTACGCCGGCGACATCGGCGAAGGTGACATCTTGTTTCCCATCGTGATTGACCAGACTAAAGCTGCCGCCGCTACCGTGCATGCTTACGTAGACTCGCCATCCCACAACGCCCAGTAGTAAGCACGTTAGCACCGGCGCCACCCAAGTCAGCAGCGTTCCCGCCAAACCGGGTTGGAGCGGTTGAAATTCAATCGGAACGTTGTTTTTCCTGAACAACTCAACCACACCTTGGCGGAAGGGTTCGCTTGTAACAGTGGCCTGGAGAAGTGCGCCCTGTTTGCTTTGCACCGTTAAGGTCTCGCCCTCGACAGTTAGCGAAGCGGCCGAGCCTGCCTCTGCAATCTGGTAGAGCTCTGAATATTTAATCCTTTTGATAGCAGGTGTGCGACTTTGGTAGATGACTACCGCTGTTGCGGCTATCAGCACGACGGCGGCCGTGGCTGAAACTATGAGCGTGACTCTCTGCGAACGAGAGACGTTTTTCTTCAAGGGGGAAGGCATAACAATCTCCAGGATTTCTCGCCTGCGTTCTACACCTCAAATTAGCGAGTGTTAGTAAAAACTCAAGATATCAGGATTGGAAAGCGACGGAGGTCCGGGGAACAACGGCGCGTGTGCAAAACCCGATGCGCTCTAAACGTAAGGCGCTCGCCTTAGAATTGGGAGCGGCGAGCACTTTATTACTTTAGCAGCCCCGCGCGCGTGAAGTCTAGTATGAAGGCAATCGCTGGTGACACAAATCTTTGGGAGTGTGCGCAGTAACCGGCTTTGCCTCAAAAATCTGGAGATGCTGCCGCTTCGGCTTTGCCACGGGATGTGGGGCGCAGACTATGTCCCCCACTACTGTAGCCGCATCTTCAAGCGTCTGTTCCCCACTGGACAGCGAAGTGTATCTACGTGAGAAAATCTTTGCGTTTCCTCGATCCAGATAGCCTGTGACACTGCCATAACCTGCACTACCTGCTGGTTTTGTTCGTGTGTAACCACCCTTTTTCTGCGCCAAAAAATACTGGAAGATCTTTTGAAGATCCCCTCCTCTTAAGACCGGATTATCTTTGGTTGAAACCAAGTTGAAAATTGCTTTGGCAAAATCAATGCAAGGCTGTTGAGAGAGAATATTGTTGACAGCTTTCGTAATCCCGGGAAGGTCAAATCCAGTATTCTGCGGAAGCAACCTATATGTGTTGTCGTAGCTCTACCTCACTCCACCTGCCAATGGCGACCGAAATCATGAGTGCGAAAAGTTGGGACTTTACTGTTGGGGTCGCTGATTGGTTTGAGTAGCATTGTGCCGCTTCCACCCGGTTCAATTCTCACGTCCCTAATAACTCCATACTTACTCCATTGCCAATCTGGTACGTCTCTCGTGGCATCCCACACCGACCAAGTTTTGCCGCTGTCGCTAGTGACTGCATACATCCATTCCATGAAGAGATATCCAGTCTCATCGTTTAAAAACCGAATCTGGTCCTTTGGAAGATCGGGCCGATCATCGTGTCGAAGAGTCATGATTTCGTGCCATGCCGTCGAAGCTTTCGCGGTTGATTCGAAGACATAATATGTTCCCGATACGTTCGCATCTTTTTCTTCATAGGAAGTAACACGAATCCTAAAAGCGTTGTTTTCCGTAAGCCATGTTTCAAGAGGATCTTTACCCCGGTGAGGGCGACTGAACATTACACAACTTAAGCTGAGCATTGAAACCAAGAAGGTCGTGCCTAGCGCGATTAGTCTCAGATACCAGATTCCACCGATTTTCATGTTAGTTTCCCCTATTGGCGGATCAATCTAAGGTAAATTCAGGTTGCCGCTTTGACCGCACACACGATGCAGACGTCTTGCGCGAGCTGCTTGTAGTTACCGGTGAAGCGACTCCCTAGATCCGTTCCTACCAAGCCCAACCCAACATCGGCAACTCGAGGATTGTTCGTACCTTCTGCGCGGTACAATCCCCTGTTCGCCAAAGTTGATCCGATGCCCCAGCCCGCGCCAAGATAGAAAACAAAATGTCGCACTTGGTTAGAAGGATCTTGAATCCTCTAATGAATCCAGAGGCACCAAAACCGCTAGCATAATGAGGGTCGCTCGGATTCGTCCTAAAAACCCCGACGCGATAATTGGGATTAGATGTCCCTGAAATCCGCGCGAGGATCATAGGTATTCTGCGGGATATCAGGACACGCCCGTTAGTCTGCGGCCTTTAACCACCCACTTATGATTCTTCTTCACGATACGGTATTCGTAAGAATAGCCATCCAGAAGCGCTGCCCCATAACAGTCGCGCTTTTTCCGGGAATCGTACCAAGGACATGACTATAGGATGGGTTTTGGTGCGTACCCACCTGAAGGCGATGAAATCCACCTTGTGATTTCACAGCATCAAATATGTCAAGGAGGTTAGTTGATACTGCCGGATTCTTTTTGTTTTGACGCGCCGCTTCATTGATGAGGTTGGCAATGTACTGTTTACAGTTATTCGTCAGCCGATTTGCGATGTTCTGTCGTACACCGGACTCATCTATAGGTGGCTGCGAGGGGTTCTGCGGAAGCTACTGTGGCCACGTGACTGTTGTTGGTACAGGGTCTACTCGTTCGACATTTTCGATAGCGATCCGGTAACAGTAGTTTGGGTAATAGCGATTTGGCATCCCCGACTCTTTGACTACGCTCTTACAATCGGAGTCGGAAATCTTTTCAAATCGACCACTTGCAACTACATCAACCCAAAAATTACCGCTTTTCATCCCTTGATCCCCGAGCTTGGTGACACCTTGGACTAATTGGTTACGTGACTTCGAATTGAAATCGGCGCGAATGTAACGGTTTTGACCGTCGCAACCACCGTAAAAAGCTGGCTCATGAAATCCCGTTAATACTGATCGTACGTGAACGTTTTTAGAGTCGTAATTCTCTGGCCGTCGCACTAAGTCGCAAAAGTCTGGCGAGGCGACAATAACTCGTTGCTCCCTCGAATTTTGGTTCTTGAAATTAGAACAACTTGACTCAGCTGTCGTAGTTGCAACGATCATCAGCAACAGAAGGAGCATTGTGGTTGAGTGTCGCACTTTCAAGCACGAAGAACACCACAGCAATGAACAACCCTTACGTCTAAACGGGCTCTTACAACCCCGTAAAAAAGTCATTTGTCGCACCTCTTCGGCAAGGGTTGGCGCCAATAGCCGCGTTTTGGGCCGTAGCCGTTGAACCCCCTAACATCTCCAGCACCTACAATTATTCCAGGAACGCCTTGCTCCTCGTTGGTCCATAGATCGTTGGGAAGAGAGCGCTTCTCGCCTGTTGGCATACTTGGATCCATACCGAAATCGTGCGTATGGAAAGTTGCGACGACGATGGATCCTCTGACAATGGGCGGGTTATTCAAGTCGATTGCCATTCCGAGGCCGCTGACGTTTTGACCTCCTCGGTCATTCAGCCGGGCTGTCAGACGTCCTTTTCTGTTCATATAGATCCAACCTCCCTCTTCACGGCCAGTTTTAGGGAACAGTTCTCCAGCAGCGGTTAGCACTTTTCCAACTTCCGACTGGTCTCTTCCGGTGAAGATCTCAGCAACGGACGGCGGGCAAGGAAATCCTTTCGCTGATGGTTGTGAGGGGTTCTGCGGAAGTCAATCAGCCAAAAAATAGATATTCAACCCTTCTCTATCCGCCGAATCACAAATACTAAGTAGCTTATCTAGTGCACCTAAAGCGACCTCATTACTCGTCAGCTCTCTCACGCGCAAGCACTCTTGACGAAGTTGCTCAACCTCATCGCTTTCAAATACTGCATCAAATAGGTAACCCCGGATGCGCGACAGCATTGGATATTCCGAGATCTCCTCACTGAACTCAGCAACAATACTATTCTGAGCCTGCAATGGATTCTGATCGGCCCATTTTCTGTATCCTCCTTGATCGATTTTTAGAACGTCAAAATAAAGAGCGAACCACTCTTTATGGCTGAGGCCAAGAGTCAGCGGATGATCGCGTTCAGATGCGTGCCCTGGATTCAGAACAAATGCGTTCGGATCAGCCACTAACCAGACACCATGCATGTTCGGTTCGACCGGTTCGTTTGCTATTCCGCTCTTGTTTCTCTCGGAGTCTTTCACCTGAACTCTTCGTCCTGGCCCCAAAACTTACGGTAATCTATTACCCGGATATGAGGTTTGAACAGACTTACAATCTGGACCAACGATTAGGATATTAGTACTCGTTATTCCTCCCCCATCCGCAAGCCTAGGTGTTCCAATCCCATTCGTAGATCCATGAGTGTTCACTTGAACTGCTTCTAGCGTTCTCATAAAAGCAATGGCAGACAGTCTGCCGTTGGCGTCATGGAGATATCGTATCGCATTAGGTTGTGAGAAAGTTGCTTGGCCGATCGATATGATTGCTGACATAACCCCTGTTCTGCCATGATGAGGCGAACCCAAGGCGTGATCATATCTAAGATACGAATGGTATTGGCCCGCAGTTTGCGCATTGGCGGGGTTGACATGTCTCCTCATGATATGCTGTTCAGCTGTCTCCCATGGCCCGTTTTTCCCACCATACTGCCGGCGAACTGAGAAATCCAAATCTCGGTAGGTTCTACCGGCGCATGGACCAATGGCATCTCGTCGTTCATGAATGCCCGGCTCTTGATTCTGCGGAAGTAACCGGTCAGCCGCATGTTTGTCGTAAGCCTGCTGGTAAGCCTGATGCAGTCTGCGGGTTAGCTCGGCGATCGCCAGGATGAAGGCTGCTTGATAAAGTCGCGAGGCCCTGACGCGAGTTTTGGGATAACTTCGCGATGGACCAGACGATCTTGTTTTCTCTTTAGCTGCTGTTGCCGGCCGTTTCATCAGCGGCAAGTTTAGCAGGAACTACTCATCGAGGGTTAGCGTCAAGCTTCACTCTTTAGCTGCTCCCCGAGGCTTCATTCAGCGACAACGCGCAGAGTGCGGATCGAGACAGGCAAAGGCCTTGCCCGCCGTTTGAAAATGGCTTACAGGTCAATTGCGGGCGCGCGATTTCCGCGTCTCGGACGCGACGCACGACGTGACCGAGTACCCGGGCCACACGCCCAAGGTTGATAACGCGTCAAGCTACGCAGGACCACGGAGGGCGGCGGGCACGGGCGGGCGGGGGCGTCGGATAACGTCCCATTATGTGCCGGTGCAATGGGCATGACGCAACGCTTTATCGCGGCAGGCCCATTGTCTGACCAGGACATAATGCCGCGTTATCGGATGACCCCGCCCGTCCGGGGCCGCTGCCCGTCGATGGAGAACGCGGAGCGCGACAACTCACGCTAGAGAGAGCGGAGGCAAACGGGCGCGGCGCAACTCACGTTTGCGGCGCGCGCTTTTGCCGCAGCGGACGTTGACTGAGTAACGCAACTCACGACTCGGCAACTCTCGATTGGATTCAACTGGCGAAGTGAGATGGAGCCAGCGAATGTTCTTCCTCAGCAGCTTCAGCAGCTAAAGATAAAAGAAGTTCGTTGTGACGATCGCTTTCATTGTCACTCGATGCTTCGTCGCTCTGATCGATTTCATTGACAACATCCAAAGCGCCGTCGGAGCCGGCGCACTCCAAAGCCGGCGGAAGCAACTTCGGTTCTGATGCGCGCTGCAAGTGGGCGGGATGCGTGGCGGAATGAACGGCTTTGAGGGTTCTGATCGAGACGTGGGTATAGACTTCCGTGGTCTCAAGTCGTGAGTGGCCGAGCATCTGTTGAATGTAGCGCACGTCGGCGCCGCCTTCGAGCATCAACGTGGCCATAGTGTGACGGAACAAGTGACAGGCGCCGGTCTTGATGGTGTTGGCTGCTTCGACGTAACGCTTGACCAGGCTTGATAGATGGTCGGCGATCATCTGCGTGCCTTCCTTGGTGAGGAACAGCCAGCCTTCATCCGGCTCGACCACAATCGACGGCCGCACCTGGTTGAGATACTTTTCCATCCAGGCCAGGGCGCGATCGCCGATCGGGATCATGCGGTCCTTCTTGCCCTTGCCGTGGATCAAGACCGTGCCGCGATCGAAGTCGACGTCGAAGAGCTTCAGATTGACCAATTCCATGCGCCGCATGCCCGTAGAGTAGAACGTCTCCAGGATGGCGCGGTCGCGCAGGCCCAACGCTTCGTTGGTGTTCGGCTGATTGATCACGGCTTCGGCTTCGCTGATAGTGAGCACGTGCTTGGGCAAGCGCTTCTCGCGGCGCGGCAGCTCAAGCTCTGAGGCGGGATTCGAGAGAATGTGATTGTGCCGCGCCAGCCAGCGGAAGAACATGCGCACGCCCATGAGCTGCCCATACTGCGAACCAAACGAAAGCGGCCGGCCGTCATCTTTGCGATGGTGATAGAGCCAGCGCCCGTAGCGCTCCAGGATTGGCTTGGTGACATCAGTCGGTTGGCCGGGTGATGCTGCGCTCTTCGCACCAGAGCGTGAAGCGGCGCAGATGCTTCTCACGTCCGGTCACGGTTTGCTCGGAGTAGTTCTGCACCCGCATCCATTCCAGATG
>JBOGOU010000525.1:0-7384 GCA_050748205.1 Pyrinomonadaceae bacterium
GTTTGAGGGCACCGCTCAACCACAGAACCATTTGCGGTAGCCAATGGATCCTAAGCTCAACCTCGACCAGCACCGCACAACCACAGAACCGTTTGCGGTAGCCAATGGATCCTAAGCTCAACCTCGACCAGCACCGCACAACCACAGAACCGTTTGCGGTAGCCAATGGATCCTAAGCTCAACCTCGACTGGCACCGCACAACCACACAACCGCAAATGGTTCTGTGAGTGCTTCCATTTGGCTTTGAGCTCAGGATCCATTGGCTACCGCAAATGGTTCTTTGGTTGAGCGGTGCTTGTTAAGTTGACCTTAGGCTCCGGTCGCTATTACGCTGCCGGTAGTGGAGTTTCACTCGCTACTTGAAACAATGAACAGGAAATGGAGAACGTATGAAGAACCTGAGGCTTCGCTCCAAGATAGAACTCATGAGCCACTATCTCGATCATGAAAATGAATGCCGACCCTGATCATGAAAGCAATAAATGCCAAACAGTTTTTGAAGTTTCTGGTTTTGGTCTTTTTGATTCTGTCGTTAAGGGAGTTCGTCAACGCGCAAAGCATCGTTAATACCTCCCAGCCAGCAGCAAGCCAACAGCAACCTTCACCGACCGACAAAACCAGCGAGGCAAGGAATTCAGCGTTAGCTCTCACAGAAAGTCAGAAGAGGCTGATGGAAGGATCCCGGAAGGCTATTCTGAAGACAGGGATGTCCGAGCCCTACTTTGATGAGCATTTCCGCGTTGTTGCAGTGTTTGACCAGCCCGGCGATCGACGTGTGGTCTGGAACTTTAGGGTCAACGAATATGAAACTATTGTGAACGACTCCATCGGATTTTATACAGAAGGTGGAAAGAGAACTGACATCCATAGCGTGGCGAGCTTATTGTCCTCAACCTCCGATCTCAAACGCACAATTCCTAAATCACGAGCACTGAAGATCATGGCTGCTTGTCTCGGGAAGTTTGGAACGACCGCAGTCGAATACCGCGCCGCCGCTTCGGGTAAAGCAATGCTCTACCTCACAGCAGCTTCAATTCCGCGACCAAGGCGGTTGACACGGAAGGAAGCCCGCGAACGAGAGCGCAAGGAGAGAGAGGCTCGCGAGAAGTCTACGAAGACACTGACTCAAGGCAATACCGATGTCATTGAAGAGGAAGGAGAGCGGGATCGACCGCCGATCTTTCTTGGCGCGGTGAATCTAGAGACCGGAAAATGCAGTAAAGGAATTGGTCAGGCAGGCCCGCCCAAGGTTCGCTGAAAGGCTTCAGCTCCTGTGGGTTCGGCGAGTGGTTACCGCCCGAACCTACATTGTAATTGGCAATTGACCATCGGCGCGCGGGCTGGCGAGACACCTGCGGTCCAAGTAAAGAGCTTGAGTTATGTTAGCTAAGACTTAACTAAGCGGCGGGGATGCCCGCGCTCCAATGTCTCTTCGCACGAAATCAGGACACCCCTGGAGTTTAAAAGTGTTGCTAGGACACGCGCCCTGTATTATCATTCCCGCGCAGAATTTTCTGGCAACTCAGTCATTCCACTTTGTTTTTTGATTACATCTCAGGGCGCCGAGCTTGAAGAAACCCCCAGTCTCCCGGCTCGCAGAATCCCTTCACTCGTTCAGAGTGAGAGTAACGTCAACCAGCGGGCCTTCTAAGTATCAAACATCCTACCTTGATGTGCTTAAAAGCCCCACAAGTGGATTCACATCCCAACCACCCTTACGGGAGAAGAGTACCGATGAATCGTAATAGATTATCAAGCCGGCTGCGCATCACGGGAAGATTCATGTTATCTCTGGCGCTGCTAAGTCAGACTGTGTTATTCGGCTTTACACCTGGCTACGCCCAGGTGCGATCTATCCGTGGGAAGACAACGAGAAACCTGGTCGACTCCTCCAAGCAGAAGGACGACACCATTTCCTCGGAATTGATACGCCCTGTCTCCACAACAATCGTCAATTTCCAGGAGCTATCGGATAAGCAGGCAAGGAAGCGAGCGAGGAAACCCGAGCCCACTCAATACAAGGCAGCTCCCATGCCGATGACGATTCCGGACTCGGAAAAGGAAACGCCGGGCGATGATAAAGCGCCCGCACCGCCAGGAGGAAACGACATCGTCCCGGGACCGGATGTTCCTTCTCCCTCCCCGTCCACTCACTTTCAGGGTGAGGTCGATCAAGCATTGGGCGGTGGCCAAGTGGGCAATTTCACTATTCCGCCGGACACGATGGGGGCGGTGGGACTCGATAAAGTCTTCGTAAACGTTAACAACAACTACAAAGTGCAGAACAAGGTTACGGGAGCTCAACTTAGCCTCGTCTCGATAGACGCTTTCTGGGCCTCAACAGGAGCAACCTCGCCCTTCGACCCACGCGTTCAATACGATCCCTACAACGACCGCTGGCTGTTATCCGTCGTCTCGAATGCGCAGACGGCCAATTCCTCCATCTTGGTTGGTATCTCGAACACAAGCGACCCACAAGGCACTTATACACTCTTCCGTTTCATAGTCGGCTGCGCCAACGGTGCGCCCGGCTGCGCCGCGGGTGGCGAATGGGCAGACTTCCCGATGATGGGCTCCAACAAGAATTGGGCTGCAATCTCGGTGAATATGTTTAGCATCACCACGAACACGAACAATAACTTCAAGACGTTGGTATTAGATTACCCGCAGTTACGGGGCGGCACCGCCAGCGGCACCCTGTTCACTGGTGCAGGCATTGGCTTCTGCAATCATCCCGCACTCACATTCTCAGCTACCGAAAACACGCTCTACCTGGTTCTGCATTTGTCTAGCGCCGGCGCAACGTACAAGCTCTCTACAATTACGGGTACGCCATCCGCACCAGTATTCACGATTGGCGTGACCAGGGTTCGCCCTGGGGGAGGCTGGGTCCAACCCCAAGGCGAACTCCTACCTCAACAGTGCATCCCGGGCGTGGGCTTGCCGACGCAAGTATGCCCCCCGATCATCCGCAAGATGGATGTCGGCGACGCCTTTATTCGCGGCAACGTTGTCTTCCGCAACGGAAAGATTTTTTATCCCCAGACTATTGGGATCGACATTCCCGGCGGCGATCCGATCGATCACACCGCCGCGCAATGGACTGTGCTCAACAACGACGGCACTTTTTTTGATGGAGGGCGCGTTGAAGACGTTACAGCGACCGCCACAAACGGTGGCAAGTGGTACGCCTATCCATCAATTTCAGCTAACAAGAATAATGACATACTGTTTGGCTTCTCCGAGTTTGAGTCAGACGGTTATGCAGATGCCGGTTACACCTTCCGCCTGGGAACGGATGCTGCCGGAACCATGCGCGATCCCCTAATCTACAAGAGCGGCGAAGACTATTACGAAAAGGACTTTGGGGCCCCGAGAAACAGGTGGGGTGACTACAGTCATACGGTAGTCGATCCCTCGAACGACCGCGACTTATGGACCATTCAGGAATACGCGGGCCTGCGCGTCGGTACGACCGGCACCGCCGTGAACGACTCGCGCTGGGCTACCTGGTGGGCGAAAGTCACCGCGCCTGCTGGCGCGGGCGATCTGCTCATCAGCGAGTTTCGTCTTAGCGGGCCCTCCGCTGTCAACGGGCCCGTCGACGAGTACGTCGAGATTTTCAACAATAATAACTCGCCTCTGACCGTCCAAACTCTCGACGGCACGGCCGGCTTCGCCATAGCCGCGCAGGACAACGTCGTGCGTTGCACAATCCCGAACGGCACCACGATTCCCGCTCGTGGGCATTACCTCTGTGTAAACTCAATCGGTTATTCTCTGTCGAACTACCCCGCAGGCAACGGCACCACGGCCACGGGCGACGCAACCTTCACCACCGACATCCCGAACAACAGCGGCGTCGCAGTCTTCCGCAGTGCAACCAGCCTCACGGCTGCCGACCGCCTCGATGCGGTTGGCTTCACCACGACACTTGCGCCCTACTTTGAAGGTACGGGATTGCCTGTTATGACAACCTTTAATCTTGATCACGCCTGGTACCGCAAGGCTCAGGGAAGTGGCGCCTGCACTGGAGGAGGGACGCCGGCCTGTCCTAGTCCTACTGGCCCGGGTCCGCAAGATACCGACAACAACGCCACCGACTTCTTCTACGTGGACACGACCGGCACGAGCGCCGGCGCCGGCATAGGCCCACGCCTGGGAGCCCCGGGACCGGAGAACCTCTCCAGTCCCATCCAGAGGAACGGCACGATTGCAGGAGTGATGCTCGACGCAACGGTGGGCATGGGTAACCCTAGCGCTACCCCGCCGAACCGTGTGCGCGATTTGACCTCCGATCCTCCGAATAATTCCATCTTCGGCACATTGGACATCCGTAGGCGGTTCATCAACAACACTGGAGCCGTGGTGACTCGACTGCGCTTCCGCGTCGTCGACATATCTACTTTCCCCCCACCCGCCGGCGTCGCCGACCTCCGCGCCAGGACTTCGTCGTTAGTGATTGTCAGCGGGATTAACGATGCCGCGACGTGTAGCCCGGCGCCGACACCATGCGCTGTGAACGTGCAAGGGACGACTTTGGAGGAGCCGCCCACGCAGCCAAACGCAGGGGGGTACAACTCCAGCCTCTCGGCGGGCACTGTAACGCTGGCGACCCCGGTCGCGCCCGGCGCAAGCATCAACATTCGCTTCCTGATGGGCGTCCAGCAGACAGGCAGGTTTAAGGTCTTTCTTAATGTAGAGGCTTTGCCATAAGCTTGATGCTGGGCTCTGCCCAGCTGCCCGCGTCAGCGGATGGTCTGCGGTAGTCTAATCCTGTGATGCCTTGTGTATCGCACAAACCTGAGGGAGAGATGGGCAACCACCTCTCCCTTAGTTGTTGTTCTGTTTGAGATCTGAAATTTGAGATCTGAGATTTGAGATTTGAGATTGTCCTCCCTCAAGTTTGAAAGGTCATCCGCATGAGAAAAGCGGTCTCCCTGATAGCACTTCTGGTCGTACTGTCATGGGGCATCTCGGCTCAGACCATCGTGTTGGATCCGGTGTTGTCAGGTCTGTCTAGTCCGCTCTACGTTACCCATGCCCATGACGGCAGTGGCCGCCTCTTCATCGTTCAGCAGGGCGGGATCATCAAAGTTCTCCAGCCGGGTGCGACGATTCCCACCAACTTCCTGGACATCACGACGCGAGTCTTGAACAACGGGGAACGCGGTCTTTTGGGACTGGCTTTTCATCCGAGCTATGAAACTAATCGCCGCTTCTTCGTTCACTACACGCGGAATTCCGACGGCGTAAACGTGATTGCCGAGTACCACGCCAGCGCAGCAGATCCTAATATCGCTGATACTACCGAGGCAGTGATCCTTCCTATTCCACAGCCATTCAGCAATCACAATGGCGGAATGATCGAGTTTGGACCGGACGGCTTTCTCTATATTGCCAAAGGTGACGGCGGGTCGGCTAACGATCCCGGCAACCGTGCGCAAAACATCAACGAGCTGCTTGGTAAGATGTTGCGCATAGACATTGATCAGCCGCCGTACGCCTCGCCGCCGGATAATCCTTTCGCCGGCGTAACACCCGGGCGCGATGAAATCTGGGCGACTGGTTTGCGTAACCCGTTCCGCTTCTCTTTTGATCGCCAGACCGGCGACTTATACATCGGCGACGTGGGCCAGAGCGCGCGCGAGGAAGTAGACTTTCAAAGCGCCAAGTCTGCCGGCGGCATCAATTATGGCTGGCGGATTTTCGAAGGCTCGCTCTGTACGGGACTCGGACCGGCCTCCTGCACACCAACCACGCCTTACACCTTTCCCATAACGGAATACGGCCACACCGGCGGACGCTGCTCAATTACTGGCGGCTACGTCTATCGCGGCGCGCGGGCGAGCCTGCCTTTCGGCTCATACATCTTCGGAGACTTTTGCACCGGCGAAATCTTTATTTTCGATGCAGGCGGACAGCGCGTATTGCTGGACACAACTCGCAGTATCTCCTCGTTTGGTGAGGATGAGGCGGGAGAGATTTACGTCGTTGGTTTGGGTGGCACGGTCGAGCGCATCAGAAACCCGAGCGCGCCTGCTCCAGTGGCGGCAGGGCAGTTGCTCATTAGCGAGTTTCGCTTGCGCGGTCCCGGCGGTGTAGCTGACGAGTTTATCGAGGTCTACAACGCGAGCGGCTCAAGCTTAACGGTCAACGCTCTCGATAGCTCCGCCGGATTTGCCGTTGTCGCCTCAGACGGCGTCGCTCGATTCACGATTCCAAATGGCGCAGTAATTCCCGCAGGCGGTCATTATCTCGGCGTGAATTCGGTAGGCTACTCGCTCGGCTCATACCCGGGCGGCAACGCATCTGTCTCCGGGGATCTTATCTCTCCAATGGGCCGGAGCCGCAAAGGCGCGCCGCCTAAGGTAGACGTTCCGCGAGCGACACCGACTGCTACGGGCGACGCCACCTACACCATTGAGATTCCCGATAACGCCGGCGTAGCGATCTTCAACACCGCGAATCCTGTCAGCTTCGTCACGGCGAATCGCCTCGACGCCGCGGGCTCGACTTCTGAGGCAAACGTGCTTTACAAGGAAGGCTCCGGTTATCCTTCGTTGTCGCCTTCGGCAAGTGACCACTCTTTCGTACGCGACAACTGTGGTAAGCAAGGCTCAGTCACAACGTTCGGTCCGTGTCCGGCAAACGGTCTGCCCGTGGACACGAACAATAACGCTAACGACTTCTACTTCGTGGACACCAACGGCATCTCGGCGGGAGCGGGTCAACGTCTCGGGGCTCCGGGTCCAGAAAATCTCTCGTCGCCGATTCAACGCAACTCCACGATCATCACGGATCTGCTCGACCCATGCGTCAGCAGTACATCACCTGCAAATCGCGTGCGTGATTACAACTCAGATCCGAACAATAACTCTACTTTCGGCACACTTGAGCTGCGACGCACTTTCACCAACATCACGGGCGGGAATGTTGCGCGCCTTAGATTTCGCATCATCGATCTAACGGCGTTCCCGGTGCCCTCGGGAATCGCTGATCTAAGACCCCTGTCGTCAATTGGGATTCCCGTTACAGTGGATCGTTCGCCGTGCGGAGCGGGAATGAGCACCATCCCCGTCGCCGGCACAACCCTGGAGGCGCCGCCCGACCAGCCTTTTGGTGGTGGGTTCAACTCGTCGCTTTCAGCGGGCACCATAACCCTGGCGAATCCTCTGGCAATTGGGGCGAGTGTTGATGTTCGCTTCGTACTCGGCGTTCAGCGTACCGGCCAATTCAGGTTCTTCATTAACGTCGAAGCGCTGCCGTAAACTCACAGATCAGGGTTTGGTGGTGTCCTAATTGAAATTCTCATCAACGTTGCGCGACCGTGGGAGGTACGAACTTTACTGAACCGAGAGCGGTAGCGACCGGATGCTGTGC
>JBOGOU010000526.1:0-3492 GCA_050748205.1 Pyrinomonadaceae bacterium
GTTCATCGATCGATGAAGTAATCGAATTCTGCAACCGGATGGAATCTCAGCGCGATGACCTCGATTACGAAATCGATGGACTGGTTGTCAAGGTCAACTCCACTGCGCTCCAAGATGAGTTTGGCACGACACAAAAGGCGCCGCGCTGGGCGGTCGCCTATAAATATCCCGCGCGACAGGCGACAACGAGAATTCAGGACATTGTGGTGCAAGTGGGGCGCACGGGCGCACTAACCCCGGTGGCCAATCTGGAGCCGGTGCTGCTTGCGGGAACCACAGTCTCGCGGGCGACCCTACACAACATGGACGAAGTCAAACGCCTCGGTGCGCGCATCGGCGATTGGGTGCTGATCGAGAAGGGCGGCGAGGTAATTCCAAAAGTACTCAAGGTTATCGAGTCGAAGCGTACGGGAGATGAGAAGCGATTTCGCATGCCGAAGAGGTGTCCGGTGTGCGGCGGAGCGATTTCCAGACCAGAAGGTGAGGTTGTCGCGCGTTGCGTGGCTGCCGATTGTGCGGCACAGCTAAAGGGTCGCCTGCTTCATTTTGCCTCCCGGCGTGCTATGAGAATTGAAGGATTGGGCGAGTCGCTGGTCGATCAACTTGTTGAGAAAAAAATGCTGCGCGACGCCGGCGACTTGTACAAGCTAACTCTGGAAGGCTTAGCCGGCCTTGAGCGAATGGCCAGGAAGTCAGCATCAAATCTGTTAGCCCAGATCGATGCCAGCAAATCCCGCGATCTTTCAAACCTGATTTATGCTTTGGGAATTCGGCACGTGGGCGACAGGACCGCGGCAATTCTTGCGCGGCATTTCGGTTCCCTGGAGTCCCTGACTAGGGCTACGGTTGCTGAGCTCGACGATATTCCTGAGATTGGCTTGACTGTCGCGCAGAGCGTTAGAGATTGGTTTGACGATCCTGGCAATTTGGATCTGTGTCACAGGCTGCAAGCGGCCGGCGTCCGCGTGAAGATCGAGCAGCGGGGTGCGACAACTGCCGATGAAAGGTTCGCCGGCAAGCAGTTTGTCTTGACGGGAACTCTGGAGGAATTTACACGCGACGAGGCGCGGGCGTTGATTGAGTCTCGTGGCGGCCGAGTGACCTCTTCAGTAAGTAAGAAATCGGACTACGTTCTTGCCGGTGCAGAGGCGGGATCCAAATTAGACAAAGCAACAGAGCTGGGTGTCACAGTTATTGACGAGAAGACGTTCAAGGGAATGTTAGGTTGATGTTTTAACCGCGTGTCCGTGAAGTAGGGGGAGATAAAAAACGATCCACGAAAACACGAAACATCACTAACAAATTTTCGTCTTCGTTCGTGTGGTTTCGTGGATCGTGTTTCCACTAGGCCAAATCTCTAGTTGGGACACCATCACAAAAGGCTGTGCAGTAGCCTGTCGGTGCGGGAGAGCGTAAGATGAGTGCGGAACGATAAACTATGAGAACAGTGCGATGTGGATGGCTGCGGCTCCACAGGTGAAGGAGTGAAAATGGGTACGCCGGAGAACACTAGTCAAAAACTCGAACTTTTGTACACGCTTTTCTGCGACGACGTTCGCCTGGAGGTCGGAAATAAACTCTCTCTTATGGGCGTGTTCCAAAACATTATGGTGCAGCAGCTACCAGTGTCGCTGATCAAGTTTGCCGTTGTGAACCACTGGCGCGGTGAAGGCGTCCACTTGTCTGAGGTGCGAATTCTGACTACCGATCGCAAACAACCGGTGGTCGTGTCTCAGCCTACCCGGTTTGAGATTGCCGCAGGAGGATTTGCGGACAACATCAGCTTCTTTGTTAATGTGACTTTTCCTACCGCGGGCCAATACTGGGTTCAGACGCTTGTCGACTCGAGTCTATTTGACGAACAGCCGTTGACTGTCTCGGATGGGCGCGAGTCACAGGCAGACAGTGCTTCAGAGGCGGTCAACTAGCTGGAGCGCGGGCATCTTTGCCCGCATTCCCCCGTGGAGTGTTAAGTGCGGGCAAGATGCCCGCGCCTCCTAGGACTGCCTGTCAGTACTTGATTCCGTAAAGCTTGATTTTTGAGTTCAGGGTTGTCGGCTTGATCGCCAGCAGCCTGGCCGCGCTAGCTTGCCTGCCCCGTGTATGATCAAGAGCCAGCCTGATTAGCTCAACCTCAAATCGCTCGACTTCTTTGTAAAAGTCGATCCCCTCCCCCACGTTCAGATTGTTCAATTGGCCCGACGCTTCGGTAAAGGCTTTATCCCTTGCCAGAGACTCCGCCTCACTCAACAGTGAGAGGGCCAGATCAACCAGGCGCTGCACGCGGTCCCGCACTGGATGTTCAGCAATTCTTAGTTGCACCGGCCCATTGGTGGACCGGCCCGACTTGCGCAATCCGCGTCGGCTGACGGATTCGATAGTGGCCGCACTTTCGAGGCTCATTTGGTTTTACCTTTGAATTAGTCCTTGTTATCTACTCCAACCCGGGGGGATCTCCGGTGGGCGATTTATCCACTTCTATGGACAAAACACCGCCCCAGGGATTCCTGTGACAAATTATTTGAGCAGGTTTCCCAGCCGGAGGTTGCCTTCTACCAACAATAACGAACAAAGAGCGAAGCTGATTAACAGGTTCGCTCTCTTGTCAGGGGCTAGGATCTTTGGTGCGGATGAGAGGACTTGAACCTCCACGATGTCGCCATCACAGGCTTCTGAGACCTGCGCGTCTGCCAGTTCCGCCACATCCGCAAGCAGTGAGGGTTCATTATGCGAACGCGTTTAGAGGGTGTCAAGAAACCTTAATCAACCATACCCCATCATGCAACTGTGTAAGTCGCGTAGTTACCGGCCCACTGTTATAGTTGTCTTTCAATTCCATTGTTTGAGGCTGGAATGATTGAATTAAGTGACGCCTCCGCTCGATTGGGCCAGCGCCTGGATGAGGTTCGGAGAAAAATTGAGACTGCGGCCCGGCGCTGCGGTCGCGACCCAAAAGAAATCACCCTTGTGGCTGTTAGCAAGACGCATCCGGTCGAGATCTTGCTTGCGGCAATCGCCAACGGTGTTACTGATTTTGGCGAGAACCGCGTTCAGGAAGCGGAGTCGAAGATACCTCGAGTGGGCCATAAGGCCGCCCGCTGGCACTTGATAGGTCACCTGCAAACGAACAAAGCAAATCGTGCCGTAAAACTGTTTGATATCATCCACACGCTTGATTCAGTCTCCCTGGCTGAGCGACTTGATCGTCTTTGCGCGGAAGGAGGGAGAGATAAACTAGACGTGCTGGTCCAAGTCGATCTGGGGGGTGAAACAACGAAGTCTGGAGTATCAGCACGCGAATTACCTGAGTTGTTCAACGTGGTAAGCAGGTGTTCGCGATTACGGCTGCGAGGATTAATGACGCTACCGCCTTTCTTTGAAGATTCTGCGGGCGTTCGCCCATACTTTAGAAGTCTGCGTGAACTGCGCGACAAGCTGGCGGCCGACGGTCTTTTTGGTGAGAGTCAGGGCGAGCTTTCAATGGGCATGAGC
>JBOGOU010000527.1:0-2205 GCA_050748205.1 Pyrinomonadaceae bacterium
ACTCGTGACTCATCCCCCTTCCACCTCCACGCCGCGCCAGAATGCAACATGGTCCTTGATTTGGGCAGCAGCGGCCTTCGGCTCGGGGTAATACCAAGCCGCGTCTTTATTGACATGGCCATCAACCACGATGTCGTAGTAGCTCGCCACACCCTTCCAGGGACAGGTTGTATGTTTGTCGCTCTTCTGAAAATAATCTTTGTTGATTGCTTCAGGGGGAAAATAATGATTCCCCTCTACCACAACTGTTTTGTCGCTTTTCGCAAGTTCTGCGTTGTTCCAGGTTGCTTTCATAGCGCCAATCGTAGCCCGAAAAAGTGGAATTCGATAATCAAAAACCGGACCGGTGTCAGGTCTCAGGTGTCGGGTGTCGGGTATCGGGTATCGGGTATCGGGTGCCGGGTGCCGGTTTTACTGAGGCCTTGCTGGAACCTGGAACCCGATACCCGATACCCGGCACCCGGTACCTGACACCCGACACCTATTCGCTAACTTTGGCTCCCGACTCGCGGCTTAATTGAGAGTTCCCCCCGCTTACGGCTGGAAGTATCGTGATCTCGCTGCCGTCTTCGAGAACCGTAGTTAACATTTGCTTGCGGCGAATGTTTTCCCCGTTGAGGAATATGTTTACGTGCGGCCTGAGTTGACCCTGTTCATTTATCACGCGATCACGCAATCCAAGGTGCAACTGCCATAGTTCGTTTAGCGCTTCCCCTAAAGTCGCGGCCGAGGAGTTAATGGAAATCTCGCTTTGTCCGCTGGTGAAATCAGTTAAAAACCCTGCGATGTTGAAAGTAAGCATGCCTGTTATCAATAAGGCTATTAGCTCCTTCTCATTCACACCCGGCTTCAGCCGGGTGTCAGAGTCGCGAGCAAATCAGAAACCGTTTAAACAAATAGTTTCATAATCGATTGCCCACCCTCGCGGTCTTGACGCAGACGACCGGCGGCAAACCCTCCATTATCGCCTTCCAGGATTCCCCGCCATCGGCTGAGCCAAAAAGTCTCCCGTTGCGTGTGCCGAAATAAAGCCCCGTCGGTTGCAGCGTATCGCCCGCCAGGCCATCTCGCAACACAGTCTCAAATGCATTCTCCTGAGGCAGGCCGTTTGTAAGTGGCTCCCACGATTGTCCTGCATTACGCGATCGATAGACGCGCAGTTTAGCTTCCGGGGTGCAACGAAATTGATCCGATTCGAGCGGAATGATGTAAGTCGTATCCGGGTCGTTGTGGTCGATCTCCATGGCAAAGCCGAAATCGGAGGGAACACCATTGGCAATATCCTGCCAGGAGTCGCCGCCATCATCGCTCTTGTAGAGTCCCCAGTGGTTTTGCAGAAAAAGGCGCTGGGGATTTGATGGATGGCTAACAATCTTGTGAACACACTGGCCAAACTCGGGATACCAGTTGTCAGGTGGCAAGAATTGCGCGCGCACGCCCTTGTTGCGCACGTTCCAAGTTTGCCCGCCATCGTCCGTGCGATAGACGCCTCCGGTAGAAATCGCAATGTGCATGCGCTCTTTCTTGTCGGGATCGGGCAGAATCGTGTGCAGACAGAGACCGCCGCCACCAGGCTGCCATTGTGGCCGGTGCGGATGATCGTAGAGACCCTTTACCAGCGACCATGTTTCGCCGGCATCGTCTGATCTGAACAACGCGGCGGGCTCTACGCCGCAGTAGAGCGTGTTTGGTTCGTCTGCGTTACCGGTCACGATCTGCCAGATCTGTTTGACCGAATTGTTAGCTTCGTCGGGAAACCTTACGCCGTAGGTTTCAGGCTCCGTCCACGTCTTGCCGAAGTCATTCGATGAGCTCAGGTAAGACCCCCAGAATGAGCTGTTGACTGCTGCCCAGAGGCGATCGCGTCCTTCTCTGCCGTCGCAAGTAAGCGCATAGATTGCGCGCCCCGGAAAGTAGGGTCCTCCTAATTCCCAGTCTGATCTCTTTGAATCAGCCTTAAGAACAAAAGCGCCTTTCGTTGTCCCCACGAGCAGAAGCACATCACCCTGCTTGACGTTTACATGATTGGTTGCAGGCATTAAGAATTCTCCGGAAGGTTATTGGTGCTGAAAATGTTGGATCGAACTCGTGAGATTATAGAGAACGGCGGCGCCGGTGCAAAGCTGGCGTTTGGAGTCGCGGTGACCATGAAGTCAGTACCGTAACGCGGTAGCGTCGGGTCGTTCTCGTTGGCCTATTCTGGGG
>JBOGOU010000528.1:0-15882 GCA_050748205.1 Pyrinomonadaceae bacterium
TGCTTTCATTCTTTTGGGCTGTGCCCTCGGTGCGGCCTTTGGCCCAGCAAATCCGAGGGGCAAAGCCCGAACCAGGGGCAGAGCCCGGGATTAATCTGGCCCGCTGTCGGCGGGGCAGAGCCCGCGCCTCACATCCGGCGGCAAAGCCGAGACGGCAGCGGGCTCGTGACTTTTGAGGCAAAGCCGATAATATTTATCGGGCAGCCCCAGAATCCGACGTACTCATACCAAGAGTTCTGTTTGCCCCAAACCGCCCACATTAGGACCCGGCTCTAAAGCTCTTCAGCGCGATGATTCCTGAAACGAACATGGGTTTTCATAAGCCAACCGACCAATAACAAGGCCACAAACGATCAAGAGGATTGCTATAGTCAGTTTTGACTTTCATAAGCCAACCAGGAGCGCACTCCACATGCACACACTCTCAGGCCCACTACTCTCTGAGTTGGCGAGTGGTTCTGTCTGTCACACTAGACCGTGAGAGTAAATCGCCAGACGCATGAGCCGTGCGAGCGTCAATGACTGATCCTCGACTTGAGTCTAATTCGGCCACGGCGGTTCTTCCGGTAGTTATTTCGTTCTGCTTCAACGACCGACGGATTTGCCGGGCGTGAAGTACATCGGCAAACCCTTTACCAAAAAAGAAAAATGCCGGGATCAGCAACAACAGCCACAAGAGGCTGCTGATCGTTGTGCTCGTTACGCTGAGAAATACTGCGACTATTAGAAAGCCGTCGCCGACGATTACGCTGCCAATGCCATTTCCAGTTAACTCGTCCGGGTCCTTTGACGGCGCACTGACCAAACTCTTCCCGGTATATCTTCGCGGAAACTGCTCTTCTACCGGCGCAATCAGTGGGCTATCAAAGGCGGTACCGCAGGCCCGGCAAAACCTCTCACGCTCGTTAGCCTGGATTCCGCATCTTGAACAAAACATGGTGTTTGTCCTCAATATCTTCTTACGCCCCAAATGCGCGGCAAGTTTCATCACCGACGCCCCTCAACCCAGAACCATTTGCGGTAGCCAATGGATCCCACCACTCAAGATAATGAGCCGTTCACTTTGCGGTAGCCAGCGGACGGTACCACTCAAGAATGTGATCCCAGCGCAGGTTGAATGCCGGGATCCATTGGCTACCGCAAATGGTTCTGTGAGGGCTTCCAATAACGTTGAGTGGCAGCACCCGTTGGCATCCGCGGACGCTCCGTTTTACCGCGTCCGGTTTCGCAAGTTTCCCGGTTTAGATGTTATCTTTAATGCTGAGCTGGGAGCCCGTTTGGCTCCAGCGATAAGTGGAGAACAGCTATTATGTGTCGGAACATTAAGACTTTACACAATTTCAAGCCGCCCGCGACGGAAGAGGAAATCCGCGCGTCTTCAGTGCAATTCGTTCGCAAACTCAGCGGTTTCACAAAACCCTCCAAGGTCAATGAGCCGGCGTTCAATCATGCTGTTGACCAGGTGGCACAGGCCGCGCACGAGCTCCTTCAGTCTCTCGTTACGAACGCGCCTCCCCGGGATCGGGAGGTTGAAGCGGCAAAGGCTCGCGCCAGAACCGCAGAGCGCTTTCGCGCCTCTGCCTGAGATAGCGACCGGACACTCAATAGAGTGTTCAGAACCTGAAACTGGTAGTCAACTTAGCCACTGCAGCACTTCTTCCTCGCTCGAAGCGCGGGTGCCGCCCACGATATGGATAAAATACTCCTCGAGCGAAATGGGACGCAGTCCCTCGCCATCGCCGTCCACGCGAATTCCTTTTTTCAATTCCGCAAGCGAGCCTGATGCGAGCAGCTTGCCCTGGGAGATGATGGCAATGTCGCTGCAAAGCCGTTCAACAATCTCCAGCACATGTGAAGTGAGAAACACTGTAAGCCCCCGTGCGGTGAGTCGCGATAGTAAGTCCTTCAACGTGCGTGAGGCGATTGCATCAATACCCTCAAAGGGTTCATCGAGAAAGAGAATTTCCGGGCGATGGATCAAGGCACAGGCAAGCGAAAGCTTCTTCTTCATGCCGTGAGAATATTCGACGATCAGTTTTTTCGGTTCCGCCTCCAGTTCCATCAGCTCCAAAAGCTCAGGGGCGCGTTCGGCAATCTCGCTTTTTAGTAAGCCGTACATGCGGCCGGTGAAGGCCAGCATCTCCGCCCCAGTCAATCTCTCAAAGAGGTTCAGATCTTCCGGTACGACACCGATTCTCCGTTTCACTTCGAGTGGCTCCGCCTGTAGATCCCTGTCCAACACGCGAATCCTCCCGCTGGTAGGGCCGAGCAAGCCTGTAAGCATCTTTATCGTGGTGGACTTACCTGCTCCGTTTGGACCCAGGAACCCGAAAAAGCTTCCTCGATGCACACGCAAGTTCAAGTGATCGACTGCTGTGAAATCGCCAAAACGTCGCACAAGATCGAATGTCTCGACCGCCGGAGCAGACCTGTTCAATTCAGATTCCATTATTGTTAAGGTTTGTACTGGGTTAGGCGGTATGCGTCAACCCTTCAACAGAGGTTGCGCATCGTCAGCGCGGACATACGGTGGAAGAGTACGGTGAGTGCTCATCAGGAAGGCAGTTGAGCTGGGCCGAAGCGCGTTGCCGTGAGTGGCTGCAAGACGGGTGAGGCGTGCAAAAGGCGACCAGCCGTAATAGTAACCATCATGGAAGCTCACGAGGACATCGGCCGTGTGTCTGACCCTGTTGGTGTGTATTGAGGTGTAGAGGTTTGCCAGGGGATCAGGGTAGATGTGGCTGGTAGTAGCCTCCAACCAATCGTTGTCAGAGGCAAACCCGTCCTCATCGAGCTTTCGTTCGCGCTTCATTAAGTCGATGATCGGCTTTAGTTGTAGAGGGTCACCGTCAGCAATTATGTAGCGATAACTAACGCCGCCATTTTTCTGTTTCTGTTCTACCCTTGCCACCCCTGCTGTGCCAGTAATGACAATTGCGGCTGCACCTTCCGCATAGATTGAGAAATCTACGCCTTCAAGCTCGACCAGAGAGTTAGCGACATCAGGAACGGCGGCCCCATCGCCACAGTAAATCGCTGCGTAGCCGCAGAGACCAAACGCTGGAATCGCCAGAGTCGGGCGCGAGCGATCAGCAAAGCTGCCGCTGAGCGAGAAACCTCTATTGCCTAGATGGGTCTTAAGATGAACGCGCTGATTCTCGCGCAGATTCATACCGTGATCGGAAAAAAGCACAATCTCGGTTTCTTTGCCACAGAAGGTTTGAATCTCTCGCAAGATCTTGTCGAGCGACTCCAGGGCTACCGCTAACCGCCGCGGTCCGCGAATGTGCAATAGGCCATCAGTACCTTTGAGGAAGGCGAAATAGTCTCGCTGTTGTGGCGCCGCACGAAAGTGATCGCGAAAGCGCCGCATGTCAGTGCGCCAGACTTTCTCAGGCGCTACGTAGACAAGAAACTCAAAAGCGAGCGGTTCCTGATAATCGAGCTCATCCATGTAGGACGACGGGATCTTGTCGGGAGTGCGCCAACCGATGTACTTGCGCACGCCGCCGCGCAACTGACGCGCGCCTTTGTCGAAGTAGAGACTCTCGTAACCGAGTGGCGCGGTGGCGCCAAGCATCGCAGACAGCGCGATGTTGGTCATCGTTGGAAAAGGAGACAGGAGACGCGAGGGCGCACCGAAACTCTCGAAGAGACCCCTTTGCCGGGTGGCCTCCATCACTTCATGTGGCACGCCGTCAAGACACAGGAGTAGCCGACGCGGACGCGTCTCCCCTGCACCACTTTCACCATTAGTCCTCATGATCTCGTACGTCGGCTTTCTTTTTCTTTGCCAGTCGCTTACGTGTGCAGCGCCGTGCTATTCACTGTTGTTTTTGGCGCTCTCCATTTTGAAGGGCTCCCGCAGACCCTTCTTCGCCCCATCGTGTGCGTCATAAATGTCAGGACGGGAGAGTACTTGCCGATATTGCGTCAACGCATCGTCACGCTTGCCGGCGACATCAAAGGCACGCGCCGCGTAAAGGTGAGACATCGTGACCAATGCCGGTTCGGCTCGTTCGACCTTCGTGGCAGCCAAAAACTCTTTCGCGGCTCGGTCTCCCTGCCCGGCGGTGAGCAGGACTTCACCATACTTAAAGTGAACCAGATCAAGTGCTCGCGAAACGGTTTCTCGCACAGATCGGTCGCGCAGTAGATCCTCAAAGGTGGCGAAGGCTTCCTGCTCGGCTTTAGCCGCCGCCTGCGTGTTCTTGGCCTTACGTTCCAGGGCGGCCTGGGCCACCAATGCATCTGCCGCCTCCAGCCGGAACAGGTAGTTGCGCGGATACTTTGCGCTCAGCTCACGGGCGAGAGTCAAAACGTCGGCAAAACGTTTCTCTCGCGTGTAAAGAAGGATCAGCAGCGACTTCGCATCGTCGCGCGACCAGCGGCCTTCCTTTGCTACCCGCTCGATCGCGGCAAGCCCTCGTTTCTTTGAGCCCCGCGCTCCGGCGATTCCCGCAAGCAGCCTTACCGGTAGCGGCAAGGAGCCCACCACGTAGTCATAGAGACCTATCGTCAGGTATGCATCGACAAACTGCGGGTCAAGCTTCAGGACATCGCGGTGCCGGTCCACGGCTTCTGAGCCGTCCCTTAGTGCCGCGAAGTGGCGACGCTCCACTGCTTCTTCAAATGATGCCTTTAGCCCGGCGGCGGCCGCCAGGGAGTCTAGTGCTTCGACGTCACGGGGATTCTTCTTGAGCCGCGCTTCCGCGAACCTCTTGGCTTCGCGGGTCAGACTGCGAAATTCCGCCACAATCTTGGGATCGACTTGGTCGTCACCCTTGCTGTAGAAAGACTCCGAGCTATAGAGCGACGACTGCAAACGTCGGGACTCATAAAGGGTTTTGATCCATACCCGCGCTGCCAACAACTGCGGACCGGTGGGATTATCCGGATAGAGTCGAACAATCTCACCGAAGTCTTTACGGGCCTTCTCGTAGTCGAGATTGTAAAGCGCTTCGAGCCCGGAGCGACGCAACGTTTCCAGTTGCGACGACTCAGTGGCGCTCGACGCTGAATCCTTCGCTTGCCCCAAAGCGAGCGTCGAATTCAACAACATAGTTGTTAGGACCAGGACCAGCAGATACTTCACGAAAGTTATCCCTCCAAAATCGTTCTAAATCTCAAATCTCAAATCTCAAATCTAAGATCTCAAATCTCAGATCTCAAATCTCAAATCAAAGTCCATCAAGAGAAGGCCTCCAGATACTTGACGCCAGCTCCGGTATTAAAGAGAACCACTCGCTCGTCAGCTTTCACTTGACCGGCCGCCGTCAATTTCTTAAGAGCGGGCAGGCAAGCGGCGCCTTCCGGCGCACAGAAGAGACCTTCTACGGCGCCAATCTCACCAGTCGCGGCGATCAATTCTTCATCAGTAACCGCTACCGCTGTCCCGTGCGATTGGCGCAGCGCGTCGATGATTAGAAAGTCTCCTATTGCCCGCGGCACCCGCAAACCTGAAGCCACCGTAGCGGCGTTGGGAAATTCGTCCGCAAAACGTTTCCCAGCTGCGAACGCGCTCACAATCGGCGCGCAACCAGCCGCCTGCACAGTCACCATTCGCGGTCGCTCTGATCCGATCCATCCCATCTCTTCCATCTCGTCGAATGCCTTCCACATGCCAATCAGTCCGGTGCCGCCACCGGTGGGATAAATGATCACGTCCGGCAGCGTCCAATTGAACTGTTCCGCGAGTTCGTAGCCCAGGGTCTTCTTTCCTTCGATGCGATAAGGCTCCTTCAAGGTGGAAACGTCAAACCAACCTTCGGCTTCTTTTCGTCGAGCGACCTCTGCTCCGCAGTCGGTGATCAACCCATTCAGCAAAGTTACGTGCGCGCCCGTCTGCTCGCACTCAACTATGTTCGCGCGCGGCGTGTCTGCCGGCATGAAGATGAAACATTCGAGGCCGGCGCGCGCCGCATAAGCTGCCAGTGCTCCTGCCGCATTACCTGCCGAAGGTACGGCGAGTTTCCTGGCTCCCAGTTCTTTAGCCATTGAAACCGCCGCCGCCATACCGCGCGCCTTGAAGCTCTGCGTGGGATTCTGCGACTCATCTTTGATGTAAAGCTCCGGCAGTCCCACTCTCTGCCCCAGCCGCTCGACCCGGAGCATAGGCGTCCAACCTTCGCCGAGCGTGACGATGTTTTCGTCATTCTCGACCGGCAAGACCTCGCGATAGCGCCACATATCGGCCTGGCGACTATTCAAAGATTCTCTTGTCAAACAGCTCCCCGCCCGCTCCAGATCGTAACGAACCAGCAGGGGCTTTCCACATTTCCCGCAAAGGTTCTGCAACCGTTGTGCCTCATGTTCCAGTCCGCACGCGGCGCACTCAAGGTGCGTAACGTTCATCGAGAGAGTTTCCCTTCGTAGTGAAAAATGGGAGCGAACGACCCAGTATGATGCAAGAGGGGTGAGATAAATAGGGGTAAAGCTGCTAATTCCAAGATCTGCCTGGTGAATTGTGAATTTGGTTATTACCAAGGAATTGCTAGGCAAGGCTACGCTGAGTGCAGCAAACGTGCTGCACCGGGTGACTTATTTTTGAGCGAGAAGGAACGGCCGGCCTGGAGCCGCCCCTGATTTGCGATTGCTGCCCACGCCCAGCGTTCTGACGTCTGGCCGCCTAGTCAGGATAGGCGATAAGAATCTCAGTGGTCGTCATGTATTCTCCTGAAGCCATCGGTAAAAGCTATGGTTGATACGCAAACCACGGCTAGCAAACAGATGGAGACACTTAACTTTTTCATTGTCTTGTTTACCTCCGTAAGGACTATTTGCGAGGGGGAATGACGGACATAGTAGCACCAGCGGGTCCAATGGCAAACGCCTGCGCCGGCACTGAGGGAGGGGCGTCTCACCAACAGAGCCGCGAGCACCTTTTCCTTTGCTGATGCGGATTAACTTGAACCTCAATAAAACACTAATCACTAAAGCATAGAAGTCCAAGGCCTAAAAAAACCTATCTACGCTTTCGTCACAAACAAATGACTGGGGTACATCTTGATCTGCCGAAACTTTGATAACCGGTGAGGAAATGAGCTGTGTTCCGCATGGGTGATGTCTGCCATACCCAACTCGTCCATTAATTCCTTGATGAACCCCACCATGCCGTACTCATGACTGTGATACTGCAATCCGACAACAGCTGCCTTGATCCGACTCAGGCTGCCTCTGACCAATGGTAAACGGGAGAGAAGCCGATTTCGTTGCAACCTCGCAAGCCCGCGCATCAAGCGATATAGATAGTGGCTGTAACCCTTGGATCCCGCACGATACTCTACACCGTCAACCCAATCGCCCCAGTAACCAGTCCCCCAGTCCTCTATTACGTAAATACCGCCGCTCTTGAGGTGATTATCGAACAAATGCCAGAAGCTAACGCGGGAGAGGACTCCGATATGCGAGCAGTCGTCGATAATAGTATCAAAACCTTCGGGTGCCGTTTCACGAGCAATTCGATCAAGGAGATTCGTGTCCTGTTGAGCGCCCTGATAAACGCGAATTCTGCCGCTCTCGTCGTGAATCGTAACGGGCTCCAGATCGAGACCGACAATGAGGCCGGTGCGGAAGTATTCACGCCACAGTTGTAGCGAGCCGCCCTTCCTAATCCCGAGTTGGAGCAAGCGCACATCTTTGTTGACGAGGTCTTTGAAATTCTCTTCGTAATTTCTGAGGTAAGTTGTGTGGACTGCCTTATCCGTATCGTACTTACGTGCAATGTTGATAAGGTCGCCAGCCATACTCTATGTACTCGAATGCGCCTATGTAACCACGGAAACCTCTGCAGACGTAACCTCGACTGGCGTGATCCGTGCCAACATGATTCTTCAATCTTTAGTAAAAAGACGCCGGGCTATCGTGAGTCTTACGAAAAACCGTAGGAATTTCGGATTGCGGATTGCGGATTTCGGATTTTGTCTGAACCAATGTCGAGTTCAGTTCCGGGTCGAGCTTTTGCTTGGCGTTGTTCAGAACTTCTCAAACAGAATTTATTCGGCTGCGCTACACAAAATCCGAAATCACCAATTCGCAAACCGAAATTCCTGTGCCCCGTTTTGCCTTTTCCCGTCGATTCCTTTAACTTTGATCTTTCCGACCTTATGCCGATACGTTTGCTTGCCTTGGATCTCGACGGAACTCTGCTTGACTCGCGAGGGCAGATAACTGAACGCAATGGCCGGGCTCTCGAGCAAGCGCGCGAGCGCGGAGTGCGCGTTGCCCTTGTTACAGGCAGACGCTTTCGAGACGCCCAGCCTATAGCTCTCCGCCTCGGCCTCGACGTCCCTTTGATTGCTCATAACGGCGCGCTAACTAAGCATGCTGAGACGCTCGAGACGGTAGCCGTGTTGCCGCTGCCACTCTCGGCGGCCCGTCACGCTCTGGAAATCGGCCGAGCAGCGGGCGCGGATCCGATGCTTAGCGACGATCATGAGGGCCTGGGAGTTCTCATCTACGATCGCTTTCGAGGCGACAACAGGGCGGCGCGGCAATACGTTGCCTGGGCACGTCGAATCCACGGAGAAAATGGGCGCGATGCAGTGCGCCAGGTAGCTTCTTTAGAAGAATATCTGGACCACGAACCAATTCACCTTGCCTTTTCCGGTGGTTGCGCCGAAATGAAAGCACTCGAACATGTCCTGCTGCAAGAATTGGGATCTACAGTCAAGGTATTCGGCACAGCCTATGCCGACAAAGACTTCGCCTTGCTCGACATAGTCCACCCAGAGGCATCGAAGGGTGTGGGTGTAGCTGCCGCCGCCTCGGAGCTATCTATTTCACGCGAAGAAGTGATGGCGGTAGGCGACAACTTTAACGATCTCGAGATGCTGGCCTACGCTGGGATCGGTGTAGTAATGGGCAATGCAGAGTCGTCTTTGCACGAGATTGAACGCTTGCACATAACAACTACCAATGATGATGACGGCGTGGCTTTAGCCATCGAAAGATTCATTCTCGTACAATAGTATTCGATGGGCGCACACCAAAAGTGCACCCTAAACAACCGGCGAGCCACGACGTTCGCCTACAGGAGACTATTAATGCCAAATCGCACTGCCGTACTGCAAACCAACAAGGGCACAATTCGTTTCGAGCTGCTGGAGACGGATGCTCCGAAAACTACTGAGAACTTCATCACGCTGGCTGAACGCGGCTACTACGATGGGATCATCTTTCATCGAGTTATTAAAGGATTCATGATTCAAGGTGGTGATCCGACCGGTTCCGGACGCGGCGGCGAATCGGCCTGGGGTGGGCGCTTTAATGATGAGATCAATCCCTCTTCGCCGGTTTACCAGCGCGGCTACAAAGCGGGTACAGTGGCGATGGCCAATGCAGGCCCAAACACAAACGGCTCGCAGTTCTTCATCATGCATTCAGATTATGCGCTGCCGCCAAGCTACACGATTTTTGGACGAGTTACGGACGGACAAGACGTAGTGAACGCAATCGCGACCTCGCAGACGAGCCGTGACGACCGACCAACCTCGGAAGTGAAGATGGAGAAGGTCACCATCGAAGGGTAATTCGGAATAGCCACTCACTGCCGTACCCGTGAAAGAAAGGAATTGGCCGCAGATTATCGCGGATAACAGAGATCAAAACAGGCTTTCTAACAACCTATTTGGTCTGATCCGTGTTATCAGCGTTAATCCGCGGCTGATTTAAAGTTTTTCACAGCACTGCCGTGGGTGGGATTTGAAACTAGTACCGACTCTCAACTCTCATGGACCAAGTGGCCCTTATCGAAATATAGCGGCCGAGCACCGCGCCCGATCTTAGGCGAGTGACGAATCGCCTCAGTAACAAAGATTTTTGCTGCGCGGACTGAGTTTTCCAAAGTCATGCCCTTGCCTAGGCCTGCGGCAATTGCGGCTGACAGTGTGCAGCCCGAGCCGTGAACCTCGCCGCTGGCAATCAGCTCAGAGCGAAAGACTGTTATAGTGCCCTCCGCGTCAAGCACATCGATCGCCTCCCCGTAGACGGCTGACTCATCGTTTAGATCATTGATCTCCGTTCCCTGTCTCCTGCCTACTGCCGTCTGCCTGCTCGCCAGGTGACCGCCCTTGACGAGCACTGCGCGGGCCCCCATCTCGCGAATCCTGCTTGCGGCGAGACGCATTCCCGCTTCATCAAATATCTTTAGTCCTGTGAGTCGCTCGGCCTCCGGGATGTTCGGAGTGACTACCTGCGCCAGTGGAAACAGTTCAGAGACCAGACAGCTGACAGCATTGTCATCTATGAGATCGTCTCCGGAAGTCGCTCGCATGACCGGATCTACAACGGGCGCTGGCAGAAACGTTCGGAACAGTCGCGCGACCTCTGCAATAACTTCACGCGTTGGCAGCATCCCGGTCTTGGCGCAGTCCACACTGAAGTCCTCAATGATCGGCGTGACCTGGGCCCGGACTGTCGCAGCGGTCTGGTGCACCGTGCCAAATACACCCGTCGTGTTCTGAAATGTAAGCGAGGTGATTGCAGCCGTTGCAAAGCATCCAAATGCGGCGAACGTTCTGATGTCCGCAATGACGCCAGCTCCTCCCGAAGGATCGAGACCGGCAATGGTTAAGGCTATCGGAGGCAAAATCCCTTCGCGCTGAGTAGTCATCGTTCTTGTTCCTGGAACTTCGCACGAATCTCTGCAACTACCTGGCCTAACTTATCCGTTTTGTTCAGGACGCGAATTGCAGCAACACCGCTTGCCCCTGCACGAAAACAATCGCCGGCATTGTCCAATGTGATTCCACCCAGCGCCAATACTGGAAACGGAGCCAACTCTCCTGTGACCTGGGCCAACTTCTCCACGCCTTGCGGCTCACCGTACACCTGCTTCGTTGCCGTTTCAAAGACTGGCCCAAACACGGCGAAGTTTGCGCCGCTGTCGCGAGCTGCCTTAACTTCTTCCAGCGAATGAGCCGATACGCCGATTAGCAATTGATCGCCAAAGGTTTTGCGAACCACGGAGGTCTCCAGAGAACGCGTTGCCAAATGGACTCCATGCGCTCCAGCCGCTCTGGCAACGTCTGCACGATCATTGACAAGCAAACGAGTACTGCTACCTCGCGTGATCTCGGCGGCCTGTGCCGTCAGTTCAAAGAGGACGCGAGTGTTGAGGTTCTTTTCGCGAAGTTGGAGAAGATCAACGCCGCCGGCAACAGCAGCTTTGATTACCTTCAGCAGCCGTGAGAAGTCTTCACTCGCTGGCGTTGTTTGGGGGGTAGTCTCGCCGCTCGTGATTAGATAGATTATTGGCGTTATCAGTTTGAGCGGCATTCTTCCTGGTGTAGTCGGCGTTTCCCTGAAGGGCCCGGAGCGTCTGCTTGAAGTGGAAGATTTCCCAAAACGCCATACCGAGGTTCAATATCCCAAGACCTGTAACGGCGCCCCTGACCCATCCGGAAGCGACCACACTTTGCAGACTGTAGAAACCAGTCTTCCGTGCAGCGTATAACAGAAAATAGTTGTTTCCCCAATCACTCAAGCCAAGAAACCCCTGGGGAATCCAGGGCAGCAGTGTGAGCACGATGCCGATTTCCAGGCACAGGATGATGTAGAAGATAACGCTAAGTTTGGCTGACATAACCCGAACTATTTGCGACGCTTCTTAACTTTCTTTTGCTCTTCAATTTCTCGCAGCTTGTCCGCCACCCCGCGATAGGAAACGTCAACACTGTAGACTTCAGTGAACATCTCGAGGGCGCGGGTCAGATCGCCCAACTGCTCATAGGCCAGGCCAAGCTCGTAACGCAGCGCCTTGTACTCATCTTCGTGGGCGCCGGTCGTTTCAAGCCCTTTCTTAAACCATGGGAGCGCCGCGCGAGGCATTCCTTTCTGCAAAAAGCAATGACCCAGCATGTTACAACACTGAAGATACTTCGACGTTCCGTCTCCCGGCTTTGTCAGGCTTGCGGCGGTTTGAAACTCCTGGATTGCTTCATCGACGAGATCCATCTCCTTGTAGGCAGTACCCATGTTGTAATGAGTTTCAAAATCTTCCTGCGCTACTGGTTCTTCTTCGGCCGCCGCACGAAACTCCTCAAAAATCTCAGCTAATCCTGCGTCAATGCCTTTGCCGTCACGTGAAGACGCCGTCGCTCCAAGATCTGAAAGGTCGTCAGTAGCTGTAAGCGTCTCCGGGCTGGGAGCCGGGGAGGCTGCCTCTTGACCTCCTGCCGACAACCCGGCCTTGAGCCTCTCACGACGGGCAGCGATCTCGGGATGGTGGCCAAATTGCCGTTCCATCAAATCAAGAGTATCTACTGCGATATCTGCGTAGCCTTGCGTAATGTAAAAATCGACGCTCTCCAATTCCTGGCGGATCAGCGACTCGGCATTTGCCTGGTCGACGGGAGGCTCCCCAGTTGAAGGTGCGCCGACACCTTCGCCAAGCGCGCCGCTGCTGAGTTCAAATCCTTCCACTGACGATTCAACTCTACTTACTTCAGGGTCGGACGCAACGGCGGATTCCTCACTGAGATCCGCAAAAGAGACGCCACTCGGCTCCGGCGCCGGCTGTTCAGAGACTGAATTCCATTCAAACTCCATTGCTGCCGTGCTGCTACCCTCTTCGGGTTGCGCGGCCGCCGCTTCCTCACCAACGATGGCGAAGCTTTCGAATGACGGGACCTCGGAGATCGAAGGTTGGCTGGTAAAGGCCGATTCCTCAGTTTCCTGAGCGCCTCCCAATTCCGCTAGCCGCGCGGAATAACGTTCATCGGGAGCCAGACGAACAAGTTGAGTCAGAGCATACCGTTCATCTTCTGTCATGTTTGCCGCTGCCGCCGCCTCGGCCAGTCGTTCAAGGGCAGCCCGCAGGTTGTCCATGTCGCGCTGCCACCAATGGATTCTGACAAGCAGTCGGAGCGCTTCGACATGTTCCGGATTCTGGGCCAGTATTTCCCGCACGAGTTCTAACAACTCGTTTTCTTCTCGACCCGCAAGCAATTGCTCGGTGATGCCGGCGAGAATTCTTGTTGCGTCGTCGATTGCACCGTTTTTCAGGTAAAGCTGGACGACTTCCATGAAACGACCGTAGTTTGTCGCATCATGCGCAACTATCGTCGCGGTGGCGCGCTCGGCGCCCTTCGGATCTTCAGCGGCGATGTAAGCACTGGCCAGCATCGAGACAAGCTCCGGCTCGTCCGGTCTTTCCGCGATTATTCTCTCCAGAAGCTCAGCAGCCTCATCCGCCGATCCCATGGCAACGTGTGCCCCTATGATGCCCCTAAGGGCAGTCTCATCATTGGGCCGAAACTCAAGAGCTTTAGTAAAAGCACTAAGAGCTTTCTCAGATTGACCGGCTTCGGATAGACGCGCTGCCGCTTCGCTGAAGGCTTGCGCTGCTTCGACGTTTAAGCCTTCCTTAAGATAACCTTCGGCGAGCTTTAACCTGATGTCGGTATTGTTTGGATCGAGGTCGGCAACTCTGTGCAGGACTTCAAGAGTTTGTTTCGTGCGGCCCGCGCGGGTGAAGGCATCCGCTACTATCAGATAGTGGTGGCGCGCATCGGCTGCCAACCCCTGAGTTGCGTAAAGCGCGGCCAGTTTGGCGGCGATGGCCGGATCGTGCGGTTTGAGCCGCTCGATCTTCTTGTACATCGCGATCGCCTTTAAAGTGAACTCCTGCTCCCGATAGTGCTCGGCTATCTTCGAGAAACAGGCGATTGCCTCGTCGTGCTGTCCAGCGCGTGCACAAAGGTCGCCGAGCATGTTAAGAGTTGTCAGATCATCCTCGTCATGTTCGACGATCTGACGATACTCTTTGATCGCAGCGCTGATCTTCCCCTGCGACAAAAATTTCTCAGCGGCTTTTAGAACCTTAGCCTTTTCGAAAACCATCGGTAGTATTATGTATCATCAAATATGGCAGCGGCGTTAATCGTAGCGGCGGGTAGAGAGACCATTTCATCCGGCAATCGCCTTATCAGCTCAGCGACTATTTCCCAGAACGAAACAGTCGAAGAATACGCTAACACGCGTAACTGAAGCTGTCAACGCCATTGATTTCAAGAGTTTGCGCGCACTTTTAACTCAACCTGGCCGTTCGATTATCGACGGAAGAAAAAGTAAGCCGATTTGCGGTTTGAATTCGTTTGATGTCTAGCCGATGATCGCCCCATCTAACCCTCCTGCCAACGCCATCGAATCATCATTGGCCCTGCTAAGCCAGCGCATTGCCATGGCAGGTTTCGTTCTCTACGCAGCCTTTGCGCCCCATTCGATCGCGGGGGCGGAAATAGCCCTAGCGATCGTGGGTGTTGGCTGGCTTGGCCGGGCAATCGCAACGCGAAAGACTGGTATCCGTCATACGAAACTCGATTTGCCAATCTGGCTATTCTTTATCTGGACAATCGCCTCCTCTCTTCTTTCCGAAGAGCCGCAGATTAGCATCGCCAAATTGCAGTCAGTCTGTGTCCTCTTTCTCTTCTATCTCACCCAGGCCGTAGTCACAAGACGCACGGCGACTCTTCTAGTTTGTGTCATGGTCCTTTCAGGCGTGACCGGCACCATCTACAGCGTCTATGATCTGCTCCGCGGACGAGGAGTCGTTGTTGATTCAATCTCCAGTGACAGTCCGCTACAGCCAGGCACGATTCCAGGTGACGCTGTTTGGCGAATTGGCGGCAAGCGGGTTTACTCAACGGCCGCTATTGATGAATTGATCCGAGCTACTCCGTCGGGAACAAAGCTGCGGCTGAGCATCATTTCGCGTGGCGAGCATGTCGAACGTCCGGGCTTTGTGGTCACGGATCAACTCAAGCGGCGTGCTTCGCCCTCCGGAATCACCGGCTCAGTTTCCACACATCGCTTTCGCGCTTCCGGATGGACACGCCATTACGAAACCTATTCGGAGGTCCTGCAGATCATTGCTCAATTAGCTCTGGGGCTCGCGCTGGCAAATCTCAAAAACCATGGCGCCAACCTTCGCTTTAAGTTGGCCACGGCCGCCACCATCGTGTTAGCGCTGGGTATTGCTCTGACGGCGATGAGAACTGTATTAGTGGCTTTTGTGCTTGGCGCGTGCGTTATGACGATTCGCGCCGCAAGAGGAAGCGCACGCCTGGCGGTTTCCGCGGCATTAATACTGGTTCTCGCTTTTGGGGCTTTTGTCGTTTGGCAAACTCGTGCGGCGGGCGCCTTAAGCCTGCAAGACCCGAGCGCTTCTTTGCGCGCCACAGTAGCGAAGGTGGGAGCCGCGCGAATATTGATTCATCCCGTTTTCGGTCATGGCATGGACGCCATGCATTTGCACTGGAATGAATGGGGGTTTCCGGGAAGTGACATGCTTGACTTGCATTCAACACCTCTTCAGTTAGCCTTTGACCGCGGTCTACCCGCACTCATCTTCTGGCTCCTGATCATGGCGACGTTTTGGCTGATCACGACTCGCGCGGAATACTTTTTCCGAGATTCCGGCGACACAAACAGACACGGTCTATTGTTGGGAGCCACTGGGGCCATTGCTGGTTTCTTCTTGAGCTCGCTAGTTAACTACAATCTCGGCGACGGCGAGGTGGCACTCGTCTTTTGGTGGCTGATGGGAATCGTCGTTGTGCTAGCACACGACGATGCGGATGACCGTCCAGCCAACGCATCGCAGGCAGTCAAATAGCAGTTCCCATTTTCCCAACCACAGACTGTAGAGCGCTTGGTAGATTTCACGCGTGAATGTCAATCCAGCAGTTCACCGTTGTAACAAGATTCGTTTAGGACGCATCGGGTGAATTGTCAATAGAGTACCAGAGTGATAGCGGAACATGGTGATCACGCAAAGACGCAAAGGGGCAAAGACGCAAAGAACACTTTGAGAACAAATCAATGAATCCGGAGAATGGTATGCTTCTCTTTGCGTCTTTGCCCCTTTGCGTCTTTGCGTGA
>JBOGOU010000529.1:0-16093 GCA_050748205.1 Pyrinomonadaceae bacterium
GCTTTATAGAACCTTGCACCGCGCGGGTTTGGATGTCCTGTTGGACGATCGCGACGAACGCGCTGGAGTGAAATTCAAGGACGCCGATTTGATTGGCATTCCTTATCGCATCACGGTTGGAAGGAAAATCTCTGACGGCTTGGTCGAGCTGTTTGACCGGCGATCGCGGACCAGTGAGGACGTCAAGCTGTCTGAGATAGTCGCCCGCATTCAAAAGCTGGCGCTTGCCGGTCTGTAGAGACTCGGAGATGTCTTGTCCGGCCGGAGTAGCTTGACTGTGGAAGTGAGCGCGGGCTAGAAGCTCTGTTGCCTCTACCACCCTGAGCCAGGGCGCGAGAACCGCGGCCGAGATTAAAACCGTCCTATTCGGTCGGGGTTAGCGCAACGAGCCGGAGAGAACGCGAGGGTTGGAAAAGTGGCATAATGCTTAAGAGATGAAATTCCTCCTGCTGCTAGTTATTTCAATCATTACGGCCTTCCCCGCCGCTAACCAAGACCTGCTTCCAGAACTAGTTCGGCGCATTAAACCGTCCGCAGTGGCGATCGAAACGTTCGACGCACGCGGAGAGAAGCTCTCGCGGGGCAGCGGTTTCTTTATCGACACCGACCGCGTGGTGACGAACCGGCACGTCATCGAAGGCGCCTACCGAGCCGAGATTCACTCATCAACAGGAAGCGTTTATCCAGTGAAAGGCGTATTGGCTGTCGATGCCGAAGGCGATATAGCGATACTCCGAGTGGAGACTCCGGCCAACCAGGTGCGACCTTTGATGCTGGATCGTACGTCGCCGCAGGAAGGCGAAAGCGTTGTCGTCATCGGCAATCCGTTCGGCCTTGAAGGAAGCGTGACGAATGGGATCGTGTCGGCCGTCCGTGACATTCCCACCTTTGGAAGAATCATTCAAATCACCGCGCCAATCTCCCCCGGATCAAGCGGCAGCCCTGTAGTAAATATGCAAGGCCAGGTAATCGGAGTGGCTACCTTGCAAATCACCGGCGGTCAGAGCGTAAATTTTGCAATTCCTTCGGAACGTATTTCGCAACTGCAAACCGGTTCGCTCACACTGCTACCGGATCTTGTGGTGGCCACTGGAAGAAACAAGCGCGCCAGGGCGGTACAGTTTTTCCGCGATGGACTTAGTTTTCTTTCCAAGGACGATTGCGAAAAGGCACTGCCCTATTTTGAGAAGGCCGTCGAATCTGACAACAACTACGCGGAAGCCTGGGCGCAGACGGGGTTCTGCAAAGAAAAGCTGGGGCGACACGCCGAGGCAATCGAGGCCTCCAAGAAAGCCGTAAACCTCCGACCTTCCTCCGAGTCGTACTTCAACATCGGCCTGGCAAACTATTATCTGAAGCAGTATCGCGAAGCCGCTGATGCTTACCGGCAGGCAATTCGGCTGGATCCCTACAATGCCGCCGATGCTTATTACGCTCTAGGACTTGTCTATCGCGATTGGGGCCGGGCCGACGACGAGATTCAAGCGTACAAACAGGCTATTAAGCTGCGCGCGGACTACACAAGCGCGTATGAAAGACTGGGAAGCCGTTACTTTCGCTCCAAGAAGTACTCAGAAGCAATCGAGATTTTCAAGCAATTATCGAGTTTAAAGCCGGGTGACGCTTCGGCGCCAAACAGTTTGGGTGAGACTTATTTGGAGATGGGGCGAATGAACGAGGCGCTCGAATCATTCAGGCAGGCGATCCGGCTCAAGCCGGATTTCGGTCGAGCCTACTACAACCTGGGCAAGTGTTATCTCGCCCTGGGCAACCGCGATGCGGCGCTTGAGCAATACAATATCCTTCAGAACCTCGATCAGGACTGGGCAGAGAAGCTGAATGGCCTGATCAATCCATGATCAGGAGTGCCGCCTCATGACCTATGGGACCTATAGGACCTATTGGACATATGTTTGATCTCCTAATCTTGAGGGCTCCACTTTCGATTGATCAAGCTCGCCACGAAGCCCGCGCCAAAGCCGTTGTCGATATTTACTACTGTCACGTTGGAAGAACAGGAGTTGAGCATGCCAAGCAGGGCTGCCACGCCACCGAACGATGCGCCATAGCCTATGCTTGTTGGGATGGCGACTATGGGCACGCTAACAAGTCCACCCACCACCGAAGGCAATGCTCCTTCCATCCCGGCGGCCACAATCACAACCCGCGCACGCTGCAGCAACGCCCGCTCCGCCAACACGCGGTGAATGCCGGCAACTCCAACATCCCAAACTCTCTCAACGCGATTTCCCATAGCCTCGGCAGTAAGTGCTGCTTCTTCGGCAACGGGTATATCGCTCGTGCCGGCGGTGACTGCCGCGATTATCCCGACCCCCAGCTCTGAACGATCTCGCTGAATGCGTATCAAACGAGCGGACTCGTGCCATTCGGCTTCAGTGACTACGTTTCGAACTTCACCGTAGGTGTCCGCATCCGTGTGGGTGACAATCACATTGGGAGATCGCTGTGCGAGCCGCTCTACTATGCCCACCACCTGGGCCCGAGTCTTGCCGGCTCCAAATACAACTTCCGGAAACCCCTGGCGCGACGAACGCGAATGGTCCACTTTCGCGTAGCCAATGTCTTCGTAGTGAAGATTTTTTATCTGCTGCGCTACTTCAAGCTCGTCAAGATCGCCAGCCTTGTAGGTTTGCAACAGTTTTTCGAGTTCACGTGCATCCATTGGAGATAGTATGCCGGGTCATTTTCCATTTGTCATTTGACATTATTTGACATTTGACTGAAAGACCTCTGGGACACAAAGTCTCGAATGCCAAATGTCAAATGACCCTGAACTCGACTGAAACTAAATTACAACCTTGAGTATTGAATTTGCTGTGCTTCTGGCATATGCTCAAGACACAGCCGGCTGGACTCTTAACTTACACTTGCGCGCGCGGACAGTTTGTAAATTCGATATGATTCTTGGCACAGAATGGGTCATTGAGGCAGTTGGGTGTGATCCCGCAACACTTACCGACCTGCGCCGAATACGCGCTGTCTTCAACCGAGTCATAGAGGATTTGGACCTTCACGTGCTGGGCGAAATTGTGTGGCATCAATTTTCGCCGCCAGGCGGCCTCAGCGGTCTGGCTCTGCTGTCCGAGTCTCATCTCGCCTGCCACACTTTTCCCGAATTCCGCGCTGCCACGTTTAATCTTTACTGCTGTCGCAACCGCTCGGCCTGGCCCTGGGAACGAGCCCTTAGGGAAATGCTGGGCGCGACTAGCGTCAGCGTTCGAGTGCTCGAACGAATGATTCAGGATGAAGAACCGGCGACTGAGGAGCTGGTCGGTCGCGGTGCGAGTTGAAAACCACTATGCCATCTCGATGCCCGATGGAGTCTGAACCAACGCGCGGGAGGAAGGCCCGGTGAGCGTCCTCCAGGCGAACTGCCCGTCCTGCGGCGGGCCAGTCGAATTCAAAAGCGGACAATCAATCGTCGTCATCTGCGGATTCTGCCGCTCGGCTGTAGCACGAACCGATCGTGACCTCAAAGATCTGGGCAAGGTCGCCGAACTCGTCGAAACTGGATCCCCACTGGCTCTTGGCTTGCGCGGCACCTGGCGCGGAGTCTCATTTGAGCTGACCGGGCGCACGCAACTGGGTCATGAGATGGGTGGGCAATGGGATGAGTGGTACGCCACGTTTTCCAATGGCTGGCTTGGTTGGCTAGCTGAAGCCCAAGGTCGGTTTTATCTCACTTTCCAATATCCCCTTCCTCAAGGTGTCCAACTTCCAACATTCGATGACCTTCAACTTGGTCAGACTGTTCAAGGGCTGGCGCTGCACACGCCGCTGATTGTGGCCGAAACAGGCAAAGCAACCGCGCTTGGCGCAATGGGTGAGATCCCCTATCTCCTGACACCGGGAGAGACCTATTACTACGCAGACCTCTCGGGTCCTAACAATGCATTTGGAACACTTGATTACAACGAAACGCCGCCGCTTATCTTTCTGGGCCATCAAGTCAATCTCGCCGACCTCGGAATTACGACGACATCCGCGCCTGAACGCGAGAAACGCCAGGTAGGAGCTGCGCAGGTAAGCTGTCCGAACTGCGGTGGACCACTTGAGCTGCGCGCGCCGGACAAAACCGAACGCGTCACCTGTCCAAACTGCAACTCGCTACTGGACGTTAATCAGGGACAGCTCAAGTTTCTGAAGGCCCTCGAAAAGCAACCGTTTCAGCCACTTATTCCACTCGGCTCACAGGGCCAGTTGCCGGAAGGCAAGATGACGGTAATCGGGGCCATGTATCGCAGCGTGATGATTGAAGGCGTGACTTACTTTTGGTCCGAGTACCTGCTCTACAATCCGCAGATTGGTTTTCGCTGGCTCGTTGAGAGCGACCATCACTGGAATTATGTTCAGGCGATTCCGCCTGGTGAAGTTACCGAATCGAATCAGACCGCGACGTTTCGCGGCAAAACCTTCAAGATTTTCCAGGACGCGCAAGCGACCGTCGAAAGCGTAACAGGCGAGTTCTATTGGAAGGTCGAGTCTGGCGAACAAGTGCATGGCATCGATTACATTTGTCCTCCCGAGATGCTTTCCAAGGAAGTGTCAACCGCGTTCTCGGAGGAACCTCAACAACCTGGTCAAACGAAAAAGCGACGCACAACAGGCGAAATCAACTGGTCACTCGGGACCTACATGCCGGTCACCGAGATCGAAAACACATTCGCGCTCAGCGGCCTTTATGGCCCTACGACTGTTGCACCGAATCAGCCTTACAAGTACAAGTGGATCTACAAATACTGGCTGTTGTTCTTGCTCGTTGCGTTGTTGGCCGGATTCGTTACGCTCATCACTTCCGGCGGGTCGCGAGAAGTTTACTCGCAAAACGTTACGCTGGCGCCGCTTCCGAATGCAGACGGAACTCAAGTCTTCTTCAGCGATCCATTTCAGTTGCAAGGCCGGCGTAACATTAGGATTTTTGCCGAGTCGCCTGTTGACAATACATGGATCTATATGGAAGGTGATTTGATCAATGACGAAAACGGCTTAGTGCAATCGTTCCCGATAGAAATTTCTTACTACCACGGCGTTGAAGACGGTGAGTCGTGGACCGAGGGCGATCGCAAAGATTCAGCTTACACTTCGGCGATGCCCGCCGGTCGATATGTTCTACGACTAGAAGGGCAATGGGAAAAATGGCAGCAACCGGCGAACATAAAGGTCCGGGTTGAGCAGAATGTCGCGCACGGGTTTAACCTTCTACTGGCACTATTCCTGGTGTCGGTCGTGCCTGTTGCTATGGTTATCTATCACATCAGCTTTGAACGCAGACGTTGGAAGGAAAGCATGTTCGGCGGCGATTCTGACGACGATGATGATAACGACGACGATGATTAGATTCGCCGCCGCACTGGTTTTCATTGTCTGATAGTTTTTCTCTGCTGCGGCTAGCAGCAGAGGCGAACCAGGAGAAGCACGTGTTTAAAAAACTTTACATCGCATTCGGCGCCGGCGTTGTTGCCTTATACGCCGTTGGCGCGATGCTTGGTTGGGAAATCGGAACATCCTCGCGCCAGCAGCTGCCACCCGATGCCCGACAGAATGGTTATCGGTCGTTCCATTTCTGGCATTACGGCTTACATGGAGGAAAATGATGCTGATTGATTCAATAGGACTGGAAGCGCCAACTATCTGCGGAATGATTGTGCCGCTTAGGGAACTCGTGCCCGTCGTGGTCACCACACTGCTTTTTGTTCTGTTGGGATTGGTGATCTTCGCTCTGGCATTTGTGGTCATCGAGAAGTCAGCGCCATTTTCGGTGCGGAAGGAATTGGAAGAGGATCAGAACGTCGCCCTCGCCATCGTGATCGCTTCGGTGATCCTCGGCAGCGCAGTCATCATTGCCGCGGCGATTCACGGCTAGAGCCCAGTCTCGACTTAGCAACGTTAAATGAACGGGGGGCAGGTGGATTTCACCGTTCCTCGTCGCCGCTGCGGCCGTCTCGCCCGAAATCGATCACCGCGCAAGATCTCCCCAAAACCTGTCAACATGAAGCGTGCGCCGCTACTCTTTCTTAATGTCTTGATTGTTGCGACCTGCGGCCTGATCTATGAACTCCTGGCCGGCACACTCGCTAGTTACGTGCTGGGAGATTCAGTCACCCAGTTTTCGCTGATTATTGGCATTTATCTCTTCGCGATGGGCGTGGGTTCCTGGCTATCTCGCTTCATCGACAAAGGCCTCGCGCGCCGTTTTGTGGATATTGAGTTGGCCGTGGCAGTGCTGGGGGGATTCTCAGCGCCGCTGTTATTTCTCACCTTTTCACGGGTTAGCTATTTCTATCCTGTCCTCTATTTCATCGTCTTCGCAATCGGAGTCTTCGTCGGCCTGGAGATACCCCTACTGCTCCGCATCCTGAAGGACCAAGTTGAATTCAAGGAACTTGTCTCGCGCGTACTGGCGTTTGACTACATTGGTGCGCTCCTCGCGTCGATTCTGTTTCCCATTTTCTTCGTCCCGCGCTTAGGGCTGGTGCGCACGTCGCTGATTTTTGGGATATTGAACGCCTGCGTCGCGCTGTGGGGCACGTGGTTGTTGCGACCATTGATCAAAGGTCGCATAAACGGGCTACGCATGCGGGCCGTGATCGTGCTTGTTCTGTTGCTCATCGGATTGATCCAGGCGAACAGACTCACCTCGCTTGCCGAAGACGAGATGTTCGCCGATGAGATTATTCATTCGAAGGACACTCCTTATCAGCGTATTGTCATCACGCGAGGCCGCGCCGGGTTTCAGTTGTTTCTGAATGGGAATCTACAGTTCAGTTCGACTGACGAGTATCGCTATCACGAAGCGCTTGTGCACCCGGCGATGCTGCTCGCGCACAATCCACGCCGTGTGTTGGTGCTCGGCGGAGGTGACGGGCTGGCGTTGCGCGAAATCTTAAAATACCCATCGGTCGAGCGCGTCACGCTGGTAGATATCGATCCGGATATGACTAACCTCTCGAGCCGGTTTCCTCTTCTTGCAAGCTTGAACAATCACGCGTTCGAAGACCGGCGGGTTCAAGTGATAAACGAGGATGCGTTCATTTGGGCGGAGGAAACCACCGACCAGCCTTATGACGCAGCGATCCTGGATTTTCCGGATCCGAACACATTCGCCCTCGGCAAGCTCTACACGACCCGCTTCTATCGTATGTTGCGCTCTAGATTGACCGAAAATGCCGCTGTAAGCGTTCAGTCTACCTCGCCGATGTTCGCACGAAATTCTTATTGGTGCATTATTCGCACCCTCGAAGCGGCCGGGTTCTCGGTCAGACCTTACCAGACAGCCGTGCCTTCATTCGGACTTTGGGGATACGCGCTGGCACGATCCTCTCCCTTCGACATTCCCAGAAATCCTCCCCCCGGACTCCGTTTTCTCAATGACAACACACTTCTGGCGATGTTCACTCTCTCGACGGACATTGGCCCAGTGCCCGTGGAGGTGAACCGGCTCGACAACCAGGTTCTGGTTCGCTACTACGAGGGTGAATGGAAGCGATTCGAGTGAGCACGTTCAACCGCCGCGAAATATTGGCAGCATTCCTGGGTCTCCCGGTCGCGCTCGCGGCATGCCGGCGAAGTGCAGTCGCTCCCCTGCCTGAGGGCGAGATTGTAGGCGCCTCGGACGTATTCGGTCATCGCTTGCGCGAGAACCAGAGTATTGAGGTTCCAGCGGGTGCCTGGCAAAGAGTTCCGATTGTCATCGTCGGGGGTGGCGTCGCCGGTCTAACTTCGGCGTGGCACTTACTGAAATCCGGGTTTGAAGACTTTGTTTTGCTCGAACTCGAAAGCGCCCCGGGCGGAACGTCTCGTTCCGGATCGAATCGGTCGATCTCGTTTCCCTGGGGCGCGCACTACATCCCTGCCCCAATGAAAGAAAACCGCACGCTCATCTCGCTACTCCGGGAGATGGGTGTGGTCGAGGGCAGCGACAAAGACGACGAGCCAGTAGTCGGTGAACAGTTTCTTTGTCGCGACCCGGAGGAGCGAGTTTTTTACAAGGGTCGCTGGTACGAAGGCCTTTATCTCCACGCCGGTGAAACCCAAGCCGACCAGGCGCAACTGGAGAAGTTTAGCGTCGAGCTTGCGTACTGGGTTCTGTGGCGCGATTCGCGAAATCGACGGGCGTTTACCATTCCAGTGTCTGCGTGTTCAGACGACGCCGAAGTTACCGCCCTCGACCGTATCTCGATGGGGGAGTGGATGAACCAGCGCGGGTTCTCGAGTGCCCGGCTTCGTTGGTGGGTTGATTACGCGTGCCGCGACGATTACGGGATGACGCTCGATCAAACGAGCGCCTGGGCTGGTCTCTTCTATTTCTGTTCCCGGATGCCAAAGCCGAACGTCGAGTCACAGCCCCTGATCACCTGGCCCGAAGGCAATGGCCGCCTGGTTAATCACATGTTTGAGAAGATCAAACCAAAGGTCCACCTCGATCGAGCCGCATTCGAACTAGTACCCATTGAAGAAAATGGGCGGTCGCGCGTTGACGTTATTACGCTTGATCGCGATGGGAAAAACCCGCGCGGCCTGCGGGCGGATCGGGTGATCTTTGCAGCGCCGCAATTCATGGCCCGACACATCGTTCGTCCGTTTCGAGATAAGCCGCCCGCTCATATCGCCGAGTTTCAGTTTGGATCTTGGATGGTTGCGAACCTCACTCTGAAGGACCGTCCTCTTCCTGGCTCGAAGCGAGACTTTCCGCTCGCCTGGGACAACGTGTTTTACGAAAGTCCTTCATTGGGCTACGTAGTCGCAACCCATCAGACCGGCCGTGACCGTGGCCCCACGGTGCTTACCTACTACTACCCACTTTGCGATGAAGATGCGCGGTCCGCACGCACACGACTCCTCGAAACTGATTGGCGCGGCTGGGCCGAGGTTGCGTTGACCGATCTCGCGCGCGCCCATCCTGACATTCGTGACCTGGTGGAACGATTGGACGTGATGCGCTGGGGACACGCGATGATTCGACCGCGAACAGGATTCGTCTGGGGACCAGCGCGCCGGGAGGCCGCCAAACCCTTTCGCTCGATTTACTTCGCGCATTCGGAATTGAGCGGCGTGGCGCTTTTCGAGGAGGCATTTGATGTCGGTCTGAGGGTGGCGGGCGAGGTATTAAAGCGACAGATCGAAGGTTAGCGCCCCTGGCCGGCGTAGGGTCAGTTTGAAAAAACCTGACCTTGAGGGCGACACTCAATACGGAACCCGGAGCGGGAACGACTAAGCGCTAAGCTCGGCTGCTTCCTGCCGTCTGCCTCCTCCTGCCGTCTGCCTCCTGCCGTCTGCCTCCTGCCGTCTGCCTACTCTTGCGCCCTTAACCCATACTGCTATAGACTGCGCTTTCCCCCAACTCACGGGAAGTCGTAACTAAGGCAATATCTCGCTCGATGAAAAACCTCAATGCGTTGATGCGACCTCGCTTGGAACACCTTGGCTTGATCTCGGAATCAATTGCCAACCCCGCGCCCCGCGCGCGCGAAAATGTTCTATTTCATTATCTCGGCATCATCTTCCCGCGAATTCTCGTGCCGATGCGGGCGGCCATTACCCTCCACTCACCTTACTACCAACCTTGAAGGAGATTAGGATGAAGAAAATTGCCGTATTCCTTGCCGTGGCGTTTCTCGGCCTCATGATCTTTGCTTCCGCCCCCACACGAAGCCAGGGCCAGAAGCAGAAGTTTCACCGGAAAGCCAATAAGATCGAGAACCACTACATCGTCGTACTCGACGATGCGGTCGTGGGAGAAAAGGGAGAAAACTCCATCGCTCCTTATATCGCCACCGAAATGGCTTCTAACTACAAAGGAAAGGTCAATCACGTCTACAAGTACGCGCTGAATGGCTTTGCAGTCGAAATGACGGAGGCTGAAGCGCTAACTATGAGTCAGGACTTCAGAGTCAAGTTTGTCGAAGAAGATGGCGTCATGGAAGCGTCGGTGACGCAAACAGGCGCCACCTGGGGCATCGACCGCATCGACCAACGCAACCTCCCGCTCTCCGGCACCTACACCTACAACTGGACCGGATCGGGCGTGCGCGCTTACATCATCGATACCGGAATCCGCACCAGCCACACTCAGTTTGGCGGACGCGCCTCAGCCGTCTTCGACGCTTTTGGCGGCAATGGGCAGGATTGCAACGGCCACGGGACGCACGTAGCGGGAACCGTCGGCGGTTCAACTTACGGCGTTGCCAAGAGTGCTCTGCTGCGTGCGGTACGCGTGCTCAACTGTTCGGGCTCGGGTTCGACCTCAGGAGTCATCGCCGGAGTCGATTGGGTCAGGAACAATCACATCGCCCCAGCTGTTGCAAACATGAGCTTGGGCGGTGGAGTCTCGAGCGCCCTCGACACTGCGGTCAACAACCTGAGCAATGCGGGTGTGCCGATCGCAGTGGCAGCCGGCAACAGTAACGCGAATGCCTGCAATTCTTCGCCGGCACGAGCTGCTAACGCGATTACAGTAGGATCGACGACCTCGACAGATGCTCGCTCGTCGTTCTCAAATTTTGGTACCTGTCTCGATATCTTCGCGCCGGGTTCTGGAATCACGTCAGCATGGTCCACATCAAATACGGCGACGAACACCATCAGCGGAACTTCTATGGCTTCGCCGCACGTCGCAGGGGTGGCTGCTCTTTATAAGCAGTTCAGTCCGGGTGCCTCTTCGACTACCGTGCGCAACGCCATCGTCAACAACGCAACTACTAACGTGATTACGAATGCCGGCGCAGGATCTCCGAACCGGCTTCTCTACTCATTATTCTTCTGACGCACTTGCGGAGGAGGATCCAACCTCGGGGCGGCGAGACCAAGTGGTGCGCCGCCCGCCCCGTTTTGTGTTTGGAGATTCCTGAATCGATTTTGGCGGTGGCCAACAACGCCGGCCCTTAAATTTTTCCTGTTCCGAGAATGGCTGGCTCCAAAGAGCAGATTTTGAAGTGTTAGGACTCGACCTTGCACAGACACTGCCAACAGGGTCCAGCTTCGCGATTCGGTTCTGAGCACGGATTTTAGAGTCAAGTTAGTTGAAGAAGACGGACGGGTGAGGGCGATTACGACTCAGAACAATCCAACCTGGGGTCTCGACCGCATCGATCAGCGTGACCTGCCTTTGAACGCCCAATACAACTACACCCCAACCGGCGCCGGAGTTCGCGCTTACGTCATTGATACGGGAATCCGCACCAGCCATAGCCAGTTTGGCGGGCGCGCGTCGGCGGTTTACGACGCCTTTGGCGGCACAGGCCAGGACTGTAATGGGCACGGCACCCACGTCGCGGGCACGATTGGAGGCTCAACTTATGGGGTCGCCAAGGGTGCTTTGCTTCGCGCCGTGCGAGTGCTTGATTGTAACGGCGACGGGACCGACGCTACAGTGATCGGGGGCGTTGACTGGGTAGCGGCCAACCGCATTACACCGGCAGTCGCCAACATGAGCCTTGGCGGCGGCGCATCGACGATGCTCGACACCGCCGTCCAAAACATGATTAATGCCAGCGTAACGACCGCCGTTGCCGCCGGTAACGACTATGGCCTTGACGCTTGTGGCTTTTCGCCAGGTCGCGTCGCTGCGGCCATCACGGTCGGCTCTTCGACTTCGACGGACGCCAAGTCGGATTTCTCAAACATCGGCACCTGCCTCGACCTGTTCGCACCCGGTTCCTCGATCACCTCGGCGTGGTACGTCAGCAACACGGCTACTAACACTATCAGCGGCACGTCAATGGCGACTCCGCATGTGGCTGGCGTGGCGGCGCTCTATCTGCAAAACAATTCCGCAGCCTCACCCGCCACCGTGCGAGACCAGATCGTCAACACTGCAACAACGAACCACCTTACGGGAATCGGCGCGGGCTCGCCCAACAAACTCCTGTATTCCCTATTGACGACCGGTGGCGGCGGAAGCGACCCGCCTGCCGCTTGCAATGGAGGGACTCTTTACACCGGGACACTCTCGTTCACTGGCGACTTTGACTACCATCCGAACGGTAGCTATTACTTCAGCAGCGTATCCGGCACCCATAAGGGTTGTCTGGTCGGACCTGCGTCGGGCGCGGATTTTGACCTGTACCTACAGAAGTGGAACGGCTCCACGTGGGTAACCGTCGCGAGCTCCGAGAGCATCACATCGAACGAGACGATCTCTTATTCCGGTACCTCGGGTTACTACCGCTGGCAGATTTACTCTTACAGCGGATCTGGAAACTACAACTTCTGGCGGCTTGCACCATAGAAACAACCACAGGACTGAAAGTCAGAGGCTTGTGATCTGAGAATCACAAGCCTCTAACCGTTATCTGGCTCGGCTTTAGATATTCCACCGATTGCGCAGACTACGCAGCGCGACCTTAGCCGCAACCCGTGGTATCACGCAAAGAACCAAAGGGGCAAAGACGCAAAGTCTAATAGGTCTTCCTCTTTGCGTCTTTGCCCCTTTGCGTCTTTGCCCCTTTGCGTCTTTGCGTGAAATTCTTGCCTTGAAAATAAGATTCGCATTCTTGTTTCACTGCGCGGCCTCCGCCGAAACCAAATGGAAACACGATCCACGAAAACACACTAAACGACACTAAGTATTTCGTGTTGGTTCGTGTGGTGCGCGTGGATCGTGTAGTGACTGAAGAACCGTCAGTTCTACCCGCAAATGGTGCTGGCTTGCGATTAACCTACCCTCCAAGTAAGATTTAACTGATACTATCGCAACAATCACCTCGTATTGGCCCGCGCACCGAGAGGGTTACGCCAGGGAAGCCTCCAATGTCCACGCTGCTCCGCAATATCCGCATTACCCTTGAGATGATCAAGATCGAGCACACTCTGTTCGCGTTGCCATTCGCTTTTCTGGGTGCGGTGCTGGCAGCTGAAGGCCTTCCCTCGCCTCGTCAGATACTATGTATTACCCTGGCAATGGTGGGTGCGCGTTCGACGGCAATGGCCTTTAACAGAATTGTCGATCGCGAATATGACGCGCGAAACCCGCGCACGAAAATGCGCGCACTTCCCGCGGGTCTCTTGCCAACTGGTTTCGCGTGGATTTTTACATTTTGCTCAGCAGCGCTATTTTTCCTGGCTGCCGCAATGTTGAATCGCCTTACGCTGATTCTCGCTCCTGTGGCCCTGGCAAGCATTCTCCTTTATTCATTCACCAAGCGCTGGTCGTTGCTGTCTCATCTCGTTCTCGGCTGGTGCTTGTCGATTGCGCCAACCGGCGCCTGGATCGCAGTACGCGGGGCTATTGATAGCCCCGTCCCGCTGTTACTTTCGCTCGTCGTCCTGCTCTGGACCGCCGGTTTCGATATACTCTATGCGTGCCAGGACTATGAATTCGACGTAGCGGCGGGCCTTTACTCGATTCCCAAGCGTTTTGGCGTGGCCCGGTCATTGTGGGTCGCTCGAATATTTCACGCTCAGGCATTTCTAGTGCTGCTTGCGCTATACTGGCAAACAAAGCTCGGACCGCTCGCGCTGGCGGGCGTTCTTGCTACCGGAGCGCTGCTGTTTTTCCAGCACCGGTTAGTTAAAGCTGATGACCTCAGCAAACTAAACGCCGCCTTCTTTACAACTAACGCGTTTGTGAGCTTGATTCTCTTCTTAACGTTTGGCGGCGCTGTTATTGCAAGGACTCTGTAATGGATTTTTCGCACGACAAAAACCTGCTGAGAATTGCGGAAAAAGTTAAGGGCAGCGAGCGTCTGTCATTAGCGGACGGACTCGCCCTCTATGAGAGCGACGACCTGCCAGCGCTGGGAGTTCTCGCCGACACAGTGCGACGCAAGAAGCACGGAACGACGACCTATTTCAACGTCAACCGCCATTTCAACCCTACGAACGTTTGCTATGCCGATTGCAAGTTCTGTGGCTTCTATCGCACTCCCCGCGAGGCTGACGCCTACACCCACAATATCGACGAGTCGCTACGAATAGCCGGCGAGGCCGTAAGCGAGGGCGCAACGGAACTCCACATCGTTGGAGGTCTGAATACCAAACTGCCATTCAGTTATTACACCGATCTTCTTTCAACGCTAAAGCACAAATATCCTCAGCTCCACTTGAAGGCTTTCACGATGGTGGAAATTGACCATTTTGCGCACTTTTACAAGCTGTCTGACGAAAGCGTAATCAGCCAATTGATCGATGCCGGCATGGACTCTTGCCCTGGCGGCGGAGCAGAAATTTTCCGCGAACCCACTCGATCAATGATCTGTGCGCATAAGTGCGATGCGGACCGCTGGCTCGATCTCGCGGCAAAGGTGCACGCGGCCGGCTTGAAGACTAATGCGACCATGCTTTACGGGCATATCGAATCAACCGAGGACCGCATTGATCATTTGATTCGTCTGCGGGAACAACAGGACAAGTCGCACGGCTTCCAGTGTTTCATTCCGCTTGCTTTCTACCCACCGGGCACGCAATTGGCACACTTGCCAGGGCCATCGGGAGTCGATTCGCTGAAAACAATGGCCGTATCTCGTCTAATGCTTGATAACTTTGATCACATCAAGGCCTATTGGGTAATGCTTGGCAAGCGCCTGGCTCAAGTTGCTCTGCATTATGGAGCCAACGATATTGACGGCACGATCACCAAGGGCGGTGAACTTTCTGAGAGTTACTCTGTGGAATCGAACAATGAGGTCAAGATGTCAAAGGCAGAGCTTGTGGCATTGATCGAAGACGCAGGATTTGACGCTGTTGAGCGCGACACGGTTTACAATCGCGTGGAGCGAAGCAATGTTAGTTTGGCCTGAACGGCCGCATCTTTTACATCACACCAAAAAGCATTTATTCCCAATCTCGAATCTTTCCAATGCAAACTAAAACAGCCACCCGAAAGATCAGTGTTGCGCATTCGCCCGACACCGACGACGCATTCATGTTTTATGGGCTTGCAACAAACAAGCTCGATACTGGCGCGATAACGTTCTCACATGTGCTCAAGGACATTCAGACGCTGAATGAAGAAGCGATGCGGGGGACTTACGATGTCACCGCTATTAGCTTTCATGCCTACGCATACATCGCCGACCAGTACGTTTTGCTGCCCCACGGCGCGTCAATTGGAGACAATTACGGTCCTGTGGTAGTTTCTCGCGAACCCGTCAAGGTTGAAGAACTCTCCAATCTTAGAATCGCCATACCTGGCACTCTAACCAGCGCTTTCTTGGCATTGCGGCTCTTCAACTCTGATTTCGAGTACGAAGTAATGCCTTTTGATGAAATCATCGAAAGTGTCGAAGAAGGACGCTGCGATGCCGGCTTATTGATCCATGAGGGACAGCTTTTCTACGAATCAAAGGGCCTTCACAAAGTGTTGGACCTGGGTGAGTGGTGGCACGACAGAACCGGCTTACCGCTCCCGATGGGGGGTAATGCGATCCGGCGCGATTTGGGAACGACCCTGATACAAAAAGTCTCCCAGCTCCTCCGCGAAAGTATTCGCTATGCGCTCGATAATCGAGAAGATGCGCTACAGTACGCGATGCAGTTTGCCAGGGAGATGGACCCAGCCTTAGCCGATCGCTTCGTGGGAATGTGGGTTAACGACCTTACGCTCGACTACACCGAACGCGGACGACAAGCTGTTAAACGCTTGCTTGCGGAAGGTTTTGAGCGTGGGATAATCCCCAGTCGTGTAGATGTTGAGTTTGTTGACTGAAATCCTTTTTTATCCGCCATCGGCGCTGATCCGGGATTGAGCATCAAGAATCCACTATGAAGACGGCATCCTGGTTTTGCCAGGATGCTGGGGTGTGCGCGGTGACCGCAATGCCACCCCGCCCAGAAGGAGTGGCACAGTCACCGCGCACATCATCGGTTAACAGCTTCTACCAAGCTCCTCCCAAAGCTTGATATAGCGTCCGTTTCCCATGTAGCAACCCGGCCGCTCGGCGTTGCTCTTGCGCGTGCGCGCCTTGGAGGTTCACGGGAAAACCGGCGCTGCTAGTTACCGACGTGAGGACCTTTAGAATTAGTGCTTTTGTTCCCTGCCGCCAGTGGATTCTGATGCTCTGGGCTGACAAATTGGGTGTGCGTCAGCGGTACACTTAGGCGAAAACAGAGCGTAACTCATTCTGTAAGAGGCACC
>JBOGOU010000530.1:0-1899 GCA_050748205.1 Pyrinomonadaceae bacterium
TTAAGAAGCGCGTCATTACTTTCTTACATCATCGGGGCACGTTACTTCGAACTTCTGGATACCTCGTGAAATATCGACAGCTGGATGCTGACTCAATCGACCTCGCCGCGCTGACAGACCCGGACAATGCCATCGGCTACATAGACTGGTTCATTGAGCAGCAAGGCAGGTTTACAGGCTCCGCAGACTTAAATCTTGCGCGGCTAATTGCTCTCGCAAGGTATTTGACCATAATCACACAGTCATCCAACCAAAAGGAGATTTTTGAACTGCGGGTTACGGAATTAAGGAAGTATAGGAGCAACCTTGGACTGCCAGAGCCAGTCACTGATAAGACCAAGCGTTGGATTAGCCTACGAAACCTCGAGAGCGTGGGCCTTTCAATATACCCTCTCAATTCTCGCCGAGTATCGGAGTTAGCGTCAGATACGCGTGGCAAGCTTCGACGAGATAAGGAAGCTGGTTACAAGAGATATACAAGATACGCATACAAGGTACTTCAGTCTCTCCTCGTAAGACTGAACATTCGGCTTCCTCTAAGGCAACGAAATCTCAGAGAGATGTTGTGGAATCCTGAGAGACCGGAACAGGGGCGAAATCTGTATAAGCGAGAAGGCAAATGGCGCGTAAGATTTTCCTCGGGAGAGTTGAAAATATCTCATGTAAAGGGAAAGGTGCATCGTGTCGAACATGACTTTCCTGATGACCTAGTCGAGTTATTGGAAGAATGGCTTTCACAATGGAGACCTATCCTTATATCAAGCCAAAAGGAAGCTAGAATGGGAACTGAAAAGGCAGGGAGCGGACAGGAGTTTGTTTTTCTCGACTCAGTTGGAACTCCGTTAGCGTTGCAACAAGTTACTTGGGCGTTCGAGAGCGCGACCTTTAAGTTCACCGGGGTGGCCATGAATCCTCACATGATTAGAACAATCTGGGCCACTGAATACATCAAGTCCACCAAAAACTTCATAGACGCGGCGTACATGCTCGGCGACAAGGTCGAAACCGTACTGCACAGCTACGCCAACTTGTTGGATGAGGACTGCGAAAAGCGTGCCCAGTCTTGGCTCTCAAGAACACTAAAAGGACGAACCGCAATCGTCAAATGGAAACGGTCACATTTCCAACGACAAACTTGTCAAGATGCTGCGCATGCTTAAAGCGAATTTGCTGGAAGGAAATTCCGACGAACACCTCCTTCAGGAAGTGAAGGAACTCCTAAAATGATTAACCCCTCCAGCAGTATAGCTCGATGTCAGTAAACGCCGACGATTTCAGCCGCTGACTGTCCCCGAACGCGAACACTCCAAGTGGTTCCAGCCCGGCTTGGTTTTGCCCGCTCCTCCGGCCGTGCCTAACTTCAGAGAAGTCATCACTATGTGGAAAACCTGTTTTTTCTCGCGAGTTTCTAGCCATAGCCTTTGCGCACGGCGTTTGCAGTGAGGCTTACCCTAGCGCGAGCCGTTCGCGTCGCGTGTTAAGACCACGACTAAGCACTCATGAGTGCCTAGTTAGAATCGATTCTTTGCGAAATGAGTAGAGGGTTTATGAGTGAGGAACTTCTGACACAGGTATCTCGGATATACGAGCGGGCTCAAAATGAAACGTTGGCGTTGATTCAGTCCCGACCCGCACAGCAAATTCTCACACCACTGCCTGAATGGATGAGCGCCGCTCAGCTTGCCGAATACTGGCAGCTATACAACGACAGGAACGAGCCGACTACCGCCGGAATATTGAAGTGGTCGAAGCGAGCTCCGGATCAATTTCCACTTCCGCACGCTTACATGGGTGACCTTTTGCGATTCAACCGAGACGAGGTTGATTTGTGGGCAAGGGAAGAAGGCGAGAGGCGAAGAATCCAAAATGAAAAGCGGCGCCTAAAACTCGCGTGACACA
>JBOGOU010000531.1:0-16916 GCA_050748205.1 Pyrinomonadaceae bacterium
CAGGCCCGTGCCGCGCGCTGGTAGCTGACCCGTCAGCGTTATTGGTTCAGCAAAGCAAAAACGTGCTTTCGCCTGAATGGCTCATTCTACCTTGCGTCACTACCGATCAAATCTCACCCGGCTCCACCGCTGCTTGACAGCCCGTTTCCAAACGGCGTATAAGCACGGATGACAAACGTGGTGAGTTAAGGCGACTTGCGGCCACGCAAAATAACCCGCTAAACAGCTCGGCGAGGTCCGAGAGGACAGTCCGAAAACACTTCCGCAATCGTGAAGTCCCGCGTTGTTTAGCGCGGGACATTTTTATTGGAAGGACGTGCTTTGTACTTAGAACTTTGTACTTTGAGCTTTGGTCTTGGGTTTTTGGTCTTTCGAACTCAAGCCCCATGACTGACGCGGTCATGCAGCGCAACCCAAACAAAGATCAAAGTACAAAGCTCTAAGTTCCAAGTTCGAAGAGCAATCAATCTATGGAACCTTTCAGAGATCTCCTCGAATCCGAGCGCATCCATGTCTTCGACGGCGCGATGGGCACAATGCTCTACGCCAAGGGCGTGTACATCAATCGTTGCTACGACGAATTAAACGTCAGCAATCCTGACCTGGTCCGTGAGGTCCATTCCGAGTACCTGCGCGCTGGCGCCGACATCCTGGAGACCAATACATTCGGCGCCACCGCCCACAAGCTTCACCAGTATGGCCTCGAGGCAAGTCTACGCGACATCAACATAGCCGGTGCACGGATTGCTAGAGAAGCCGCCGGTGACAACGCCTACATAGCCGGAGCGATCGGACCACTCGGGTTGCGAATCGAACCCTACGGCCCTACGTCCTACGATGAAGCCAAAGAGATGTTTAAAGATCAGGCCGCTGGACTGCTCGAAGGCGGGGTTGACCTTTTCCTGGTGGAGACATTTTCCGACGTTTCTGAGATTCGCCAGGCTATACGCGCCATTAGGGAGCTTTGTGATCTGCCGATCATTGCGCAGATGACAATCATGACTGACGGCAATACCACGTTCGGCACGACGCCAGAAGTCTTCACAGCACATTTGGACGAATGGGGCGCCGATGTCATTGGTCTCAATTGTGGTGTTGGTCCGGCGATCATCCTGACCGCCATCGAGAAGATGCGTGCGGTCACGCGGAAAAAACTCGCGGCCCAGCCTAATGCAGGTTTGCCTCGCGACGTTCAAGGACGGCAGTTTTACATGTGCTCACCAGAGTACATGTCCAAGTTTGCCAAAAGGCTTATTCAGTCTGGCGTCAAGTTTATTGGCGGCTGCTGTGGGACCACCCCTGCGCACATCAAGCTGATATCGGACGCCGTGAGGGCAGCATCGCCACGCGCTCAGAAGGTTGTGATGTCTTCGGGTCCTCTGATGCAGGTGGAGAAAATCGTCCCGGCGGACATCCAAGTGATACCTCCGGAGGAACGTTCAAACTGGTCGAGAAAGATCGTCAGAGGCGAGTTTGTTACTTCTGTCGAGGTGTTGCCGCCGAAAGGCGTCGATGCTCAGAAAACTCTTGATTCTATTCGTCTATTGAAGGATGCGGGCGTGGATGGCGTGAACATCCCAGACGGCGCCCGGGCCCAGTCGCGCATGAGCGCGATGGCCACGGCAGTTCTGGTAGAGCAGCAAATTGGTATCGAATCGGTGCTGCATTACTGCTGTCGCGACCGCAATCTACTGGGAATGATGTCTGATCTTCTTGGCGCCGCCGCGCTCGGGCTCAGGAATTTGCTGTTGATTACGGGAGACCCTCCGAAGATGGGCCCCTATCCGGACGCCACCGCAGTTTTTGACATCGATGCCATTGGCCTTACAAATATGGTGAACAAACTGAACCATGGTCTGGACATCGGCAACAATCCGATTGGGCAGCCCACTGCGTTCTGCATCGGAGTGGGAGTGAATCCGGGCGCCATCAATCCCGAAGAAGAGCTTCGTCGTTTTGAATATAAGGTGGAAGCGGGCGCACAGTATGCGATCACCCAGCCTGTGTTTGATACGGATCAACTTCGCGACTTCATCCAAAGCGTAGAGCATGTGCGCATCCCGATCATCGCCGGTATCTGGCCTTTGGTGTCTTATCGCAACGCGGAATTTCTGCACAACGAGGTTCCAGGCGTTCGCGTGACGCCGTCGATCATGGAGCGAATGCGTGCTGCTTCGGCGATCAGTAAAGAGGCCGGACGCGATGAGGGTCTGAAGATCGCGCGCGAGTCTTTGCTGGATGTAAGGGACCTCATCCAGGGAGTACAAGTCTCTGCGCCTTTTGGGAATGTCAAATATGCATTGGAAGTTTTCGATGTCCTGGAAGGATTTGGAACTAAAGAAGCCGCTACGCCGCTGATCGGTTAAGAAACTTCTAGAACGAATCAGATCTCATTTCTTAAAGTCAACTGCACCAATAGCGCTCGCTCACAAAGCACTCGCAACGGCTATGGAGCCCGGTTTGCCCGAGTGGGAACGGGAGTGAGTTCCGGGTTGTAAATTGCCGCTACGTCGTGCGCGATCTTTGCCACGTTCGCCTGCGCCAGATTGGCAAACACCACGATTGTCAATTTCTCGTCGACGTAGCGCGCGATGTAAGCTTTGAAACCCTGCCATGATCCCCCGTGTTCGATTATGCGATGGACGCGCACCTCACCCAACGTCCAACCAAAACCGTAGCCATTTGGCTTGCCGTTATTTAGCTTCACCGGCGTCCACATTTCTTCAAGGCTTTGTTTTTTGAGCAGCTTCTCGGTATAGAGTGCGGCGTCCCACTTCGCCATGTCCAGAATCGTGAGATAAAGCGCGCCGTCAGCCGTCGTATTCAGCGAAGGCGAAACCCAGTTTTGATTCTTCAGTTTGCCTTCCACCAGCCGATAGCCGGCGGCCCGGTTCGAAACGATGTCAGTTTCGCTGATGATGCGCGCCGTCTTCATTCCCAGCGGTTGAAAGATCCGCTCCTGCAAAAAGTCGCCATAGAACTTTCCGCTCACTTTTCTGATCAGAATCCCAAGCATCACATACCCCATATTGCTGTAGCTCCATTTTCACCCGGTTGGAAAGCCAGCGGAATTGCGGCCGCACGTTTAAGCAATTCTTCTTCCGTGTAGTCGCGGCGAAAATCGAAATCATCCGGATAGTCTGTCGTGCCAGCGGTATGACTCAACAGATTTCGTATGGTGATGTCCTTCCAACTCTCCGGCGCCTCGGTCAGGTACTTGCCGATCTTGTCGTCGAGCCTGACTCGCCCTTCCTCGACCAGCATCATCACTGCGGTCGCCGTAAACTGTTTGCCCACCGAGCCGGACTGAAAAACCGTTTCTGGTTTGACCAGCACCTGATGCTCTACGTTGGCAAGACCAAAGCCTTTGGCAAGAATGATCCGCCCGTTTCTGATGACGGCTAGCGAAATACCAGGGATGCGTTGGCGTCGCAACTCGGACCGCACATAGCTATCAACGCGGCCGGAGGTTCCCTGCTGGCCGGCACAAGGCGCAACCAGCAACAGAAACATCGCGGTGATTGAGATGAGACGGCGCATCATCAGTTTTCAGAGCGTGGGCGCCAAATCCTGCACCAATACGAGGGTCTTACCTTATCCCTTCAATACTTCGAGCAGCGCCGTATCAAGTCGAGGATATTTGAATTCATAGCCAGTCGCTTGCAATCGTTGTGGTTGGACGCGCTGGCTGGAAAGCAGCAACGCGTCGGCCATTTCGCCAAACATCAAGCGGACGCCGAACTCGGGGATTGGAAACAGCGTCGGTCGCGAAAGGACCCTACCAAGCGTTTTTGTAAACTCAGCGTTTGTTACGGAACCAGGCGCCACGAAATTGATCGGACCGCTAACCGATTCGTCTGTCAGAGTAAATTGCAAGCCGCCAACTACGTCGTCGAGCGCAATCCAGCTCATCCACTGTTTGCCGCTGCCGACCTTTCCACCAATACCCATGCGAAATGGAGTGAGCATCTTCGCGAGCGCGCCACCTTCTGAATCGAGAATGATCCCAAACCGCGTGTTAGCGACGCGGATTCCCTTCTCCGCTGCCAGCGCAGTAGCTTTCTCCCATTCGACACAAACACCCGCAAGAAAATCGCTGCCAGGCGGGCTTGTTTCGGTTAACAGCTCATCGCCGCGGTTTCCGTAGTAGCCGATGGCAGACGCGGAGACTAGCGTCTTTGGTGGGCGTTTGAGGTTTGCAAGGGCATCGCTGAGCAGCTTTGTTCCCTTGACACGGCTCTCGCGAATCCGTCGCTTCTTCTCTTCATTCCAGCGGCCGTTGGCAATGCTTTCACCAGCTAGATGGACGACCGCGTCAAAGCCCTCCAACCGCGCGAGGGCGATGCTATACCTGTCTGGACTCCACTCTATTTCGGATTCAGATCCAGGCGCGTGCCGCACGAGGCGAAAAATCTCGTGACCTTCAGCTTCGAGCGCCTTGATTAGAGCGCTGCCGACTAGTCCATGCGATCCACTAATGAGTATCTTCATTCTTACTGATTGTCCCTGCGAAATCTAAAAACGACATGAGAAGACGCTAAAGATAGCGCGCGATCTTAGATTTTCCAACCTTGATGTGTCCATTCAAGCTGTCAAACTTGCTCGTCGCGGTGAAAATGACTTGTATTCTAATCGCAAGGGTGTAGAATGCGCGCTGCCATGCTTTGAGATCTGAAATCTGAGATCTCAGATCCCAAAGTGACTAAACGCAGCGAATGATATTGCTTTAAAGTCGAGCTCTTCACCGTTCGACACTTCATAGGAGCAACCTCACCATGCTCAGCCTGAGACTCATCGCACTCTTTTTCCTCGTTCTCACAGCGTCTTTCTTCTCTGCGAAGCCAACGAACTCAACAGCCGCTCTGCGCCGCGTAACAAACACTGGCGAAGAAGTCATTAATCTCAATCCATCGCTTAGCGGTGACGGTCGTTATGTCGGGTTCGAATCGACCGCCAATCTGGCAGTGATCGGCGGCGGCAGTGGGTTTCGCGCGGTGCGCGCCGATTTGGCCTCCAGCCCGGCCGCATTCGCGCAGATGGGAATATCACGGGCGGTGGCGCCAGCTGCTTCGCAGGATGGATCGCGTATAGCGTTCGCGTCGCACGAGGATCTCCTGGGGACTAACGCCGATCGGAATTCGGAAATATTTCTCTTCAACGGCTTGGGGCTCAAGCAAATAACTAATACCACACCGGGAGATATCAGGAGCAGAACTCGTGATGGAAACTTTCAACCATCAATAACAGATGATGGACGCTTTATTGCGTTCTCTTCTAACCGTAACATTGCTGGAGCCAATGGAGATCTCAATTTCGAAATCTTCCTCTTTGACAGCCACTCCGACAGCTTTCTTCAATTGACTGACTCTCAGGCCAACATCGGCGCCACAGACGCCAAGATAAGCGGTGACGGGTCTCGTGTCGCTTTTCTTGGCAGGACCGACCAGGCCCAAGGCAACTCCTGCGATCTATTGCTTTACAACCGAGCGATTGGTACCACGGTCACACTAAATGCCAATCGTACTTCCTTAACGATGACGTATGGCCGCGCAATCAGCGACAACGGTTCGCGTGTGGTCTATGCAGACGAGATAGAGCCAAACCACAGCGAGGTCTTTCTATTTGATGCGGAGTCTAACTCCACAAGGCAGATCACATCTCTCGGCGTGCGTGCGGATGACGTTCCTTTACATCCAACCATTAGCGGTGATGGTAAGCGAATCGCATTTGCAACTCGGCGGAATGTAGTCGAGGGGAACAGCGATAGAAGCGTCGAGCTATACGTTTATGACATTCCTACGGGGCAGTTTACCAAGCTAACGAGCGCGCCTGCCTCGGCAACCGAGGAGGTGGTTTCTTCGTTAAACGACGACGGGTCTCTGGCAGCATTTAACTTTCCTCGTGTTCTCTCAGGCCCGGTCTCGTCAAACGATCTCGCGAACAATTCTGAGATTTATGTTGCCCCGATCGACTCGCGACCGGCCTTCGGCACTCTTGTAGTGCAAAACGATGCCTCGCGTTCGAACGTCACTACGCCGGAGAACACAATCGCCCCGGACAGCATAGCGATCGCTCAAGGAAACGGATTGGCCAGAAGCACAGAACAAGCGCGTCCATCGAGCTCTGGCTCATTTCCCCTCTCGGCTGCCGGCACCACCATAAGCGTTAACGGCCATACGGCAACGATTCTTTACGTTTCTCCGACACGCGTTACCTTCGTAGTTCCGGCTGAAACAGAAATTGGTCCGGCGGAAGTGGTTGTAACGAATTCAGAAGGATTTCAATCCCGGACGAGCGTGGCCATCCGGCCTTCGGCGCCCGGCCTGTTTACTTCCAGCGCAGACGGTCGCGGTGAGGGCGTGGTATTGGACGCCGATACTCTCCTGGCAGGACCCTTCGATCCCACGGGCGGTCAGCTCCGCGTAATTGTCTTCGCCACCGGAGTTCGTGGGGCATCACAGTTGTCGTCGGCCGCGTTGGGCCACCCCTTGACTGCTGAATCAATCCAGAGATCGCCAAGCCTACCCGGTCTCGATGAAATTCACCTCCTGGTTCCGTCAGAGCTGAGGGGCGCAGGAGCCGTCACACTAACCGTCACCGCTGACAATCAGGTGAGCAATGCCATCGGAGTGACATTTGTCGGAAGTTTTCAGCGAGACATTCTCATCAACGAATTCCTCGCCGATCCTGCTAACGGTGTTGATGGCGATGCGAATCACGACGGGGTGCGCGATTCCTCAGATGATGAATTCGTTGAGCTGGTTAACACAACCGCAAGAGATCTGGATATCAGTGCGTTTCAGTTGCAGACGAGGAGCCCCGGCGGCCCGGACATTGTGCGTCACACATTCGCCTCAGGCACCATCTTGGCGGCGGGAACCGCGATGGTCGTATTCGGTGGAGGACACGCCCGTCCAACTGACAGTGCCTTCGGAGGCGCGCAAGTCTTCCCGTCCTCCACCGGCGGACTGTCGCTACTTAACGGCGGCGCTGTCATAACGTTGCGAGACTCAACCGGCTCGATCATCAGCTTCCTTGCGTATGGTGGATCTACAGGTTTGCGAGGAGATGTGAACCAGTCTCTAACTCGCTCTCCCGACGTGACAGGAAATTTTGATGTGCATCAATTAGCGAATGGCAGTGGCGGGCGATTGTTCAGTCCAGGCACGCAAGTTAACGGCGTAGCGTTCCAGCCCCAGCCAGCGATCTCGCAGATACTGGTTTCTCCGGCCGCGGCCGTAATTAATGCCGGCGAAGAGTTGCGCTTTACCGCCACAGCCCTTGACCAGAACAACCAGGCGCTGAGCGGTGTCATTTTCGGTTGGCAATCGCGTGACGCGTCACTGGCGGTCGTCGACGCCAACGGTCTCACAAGAGCAATCGCGCCTGGCACTGCTCAAATCACTGCTTCGGGGAGAGGTGTGAGGTCGGCCCCAGCCATCTTAAGTATCCTAGCGCCATTACCCTCTCCCTCGCCGTCTCCTTCAGCTTCACCGAGCCCAACGCCGACGAGCACCCCGACTCCTGTGGCTTCTCCAGCTCCGTCGCCGGCGCCGTCTCCATCATCGAGTCCCTCGCCTTCTCCTAATCCAAGGCCACTGATCGTAATCGGTGAATTTCGCACGCGCGGGCCAAACGGCGCGAACGACGAATTTGTCGAGATTTACAATAGTAGTGACGACGCAGTTGATATTGCTGGTTGGAAGATTCGGGGATCGAGCAACTCAGGCACTATTAGTACTCGCATGACAATAAACCCGGGAACAATACTTCCGGCACGCGGACACTTCCTGGCAACTAATTCCGGTGGTTACAGCGGGCCAGTACCAGGCGACCAAGCCTATGCAAGTGGAATCACGAATGACGGAGGCGTTGCCCTCACTCTGCCTGATGATGCGATCGTCGATCAGGTGGGCATGAGTTTAGGATCGGCATTCAAAGAAGGAATGCATCTTGCACCGCTGCCAAGTGACGCCAACCAAAGTTATGAAAGAAGGCCCGGAGGCGCTGCCGGCGGCATACAGGATTCAAATGATAACTTCGGTGATTTTCAAATGCTGACACCCAGTGATCCGCAGAATCTCAGCAGCAACCCAACACCAGAGCCTACGCCGGCCCCCAGCCCGTCGCCTGCGGCTTCGCCAAGTCCGTCGCCCAGTCCAACCCCGAGTGCAACACCATCTGTGAGTCCTACTCCGTCTTCTTCGCCATCGCCGTCGCCTGCTCCGTCACCGTCACCCTCGCCTTTGGAAAGAATCTTGATCAGTCAGATCTACGGAGGAGGCGGCAACTCAGGCTCGCTCTTTCGGAACGATTTCATCGAGATCTTTAATGCTGGAGAGACTGCGGTCAATCTCGCAGGCTGGTCAGTACAATATGCCGGCGCAACTAGCGCCAGCTGGTCGGCTACGGTCCTTAGTCCAGTGTCGCTCGCACCAGGTCAGTATTATTTGATTCAGGAATCGTCCGGTGGTAATAACGGCGCAGTACTCCCCGCCCCAGACGCAACGGGAACAATCGCGATGGCGGCCACCGCCGGCAAGGTAGCCTTGGTGAATGGGTCAACAGCGTTAATTGGTACGTGCCCGACAGACGCTAGCATCGTCGATCTCGTCGGTTACGGCAGCACTGCAAACTGTTTCCGCGTTAGGCCAACAGCCGCACCGGGCAACGCAACCTCAGTCTCGAGGAAGAGCAACGGATGTACAGACACCTCGGACAACGCGAATGATTTTACAGTGGGAACGCCGAATCCTCGGAACATGATGGCTGCGATCAGTCCCTGCGGCGCTATGGCTTCGCTGATTGTTTTCGCCAATTCTTCTAAGCGGTGGTGCGAGCTGCGAGCTATGAATGATCTTCCACGAGTCTCCATTTGCAGAGCCGGCCAAGCGAACGATCAACAGTTGCTCCCACTCAGCGTCAGATCCGAGGAGCGGTAAGATGGATCCCAGACTCAACCCAATGTGAGCCACTCAGCCACAGAACCATTTGCGGGTAGCCAATGGATCCTGAGTTCAACGTTAGCGTGAGCAATTCGACCACAGAATTGTTTGGTGAGCCATCCCGTGTTAGTTGCGCTTAGGATCCATTGGCTACCGCAAATGGTTCTGTGGGTTGAGTGGCTCCGACGTGAGGTTGAGTCAGGGATCTGTTGGCTAAACCTCACAATCGTGGCAGATGAAGAAAATCAAATTAGAACACCGCCTAAAATTTCAACAACTTGCATGGTAAGATCCGAATCCCTTAGACTCTCTTATGCATTCCGTTGTCGACGCCCTCACATCGCTACGCGAGCATTTCGGATTCGCCGAATTCCGGGAAGGTCAGCGCGAAGTGATCGCGGCGATTCTAGAAGGCAAAGACGCCGTTGTCGTCATGCCCACTGGCAGCGGCAAATCACTCTGCTACCAACTCCCCGCGCTGATGCTCGGCGGTGCGACGCTGGTCGTTTCACCACTCATCGCGCTAATGAAGGACCAGGTCGATGCCCTCAGGTCGCGCGGACTGCCCGCAACTTTCATCAACAGTTCCATAGACCTGCACGAACAACGAGCGCGCATCGACGCCTTGCGGCGCGGAGAGTTTAAGCTGGTTTATGTCGCGCCCGAACGCTTTCGCAGCGACCGCTTCCTCGAAGCGCTCCGATCTCTGCGCATCGCTTTGTTTGCCGTAGATGAAGCTCATTGCATCTCGACCTGGGGCCACGACTTTCGGCCCGATTATCTGCGTTTGAAGGGCGTCATCCAGACTCTCGGTGGCGCGCAGACTCTGGCGCTCACGGCCACAGCCACGCCTTACGTTCGTTCCGACATAATCCAACAATTGGGCCTGACAAAACCGCAAACATTCGTTAGCGGATTTGACCGCCCTAATCTGACGATTGACGTCGTGCACACGGAAAAGGAGCGCGAAAAGATCGCGCACATAACGCGGCTGGCAAAGACGCATCCCGGCTCGGGGATCATCTACGCGTCAACCCGCAAGGCGGTAGAACAGGTGGCCCTGGAATTGCGCGAGCGGGGACTGCGCGTGGGTGCTTATCATGCTGGCATGAGCGATTCGATGCGCGTAAAAGCGCAGGAAGATTTCATGGCAGGCAGCGCACAAATGATCGTCGCGACGAACGCGTTCGGGATGGGCATAGACAAATCGGATATACGATTTGTCGCGCACTATCAGATGCCCGGGTCGATTGAAGCGTACTATCAGGAGATCGGGCGCGCGGGGCGCGATGGCCAGCCGTCGTCCTGCGCGCTGCTATTCAACTATGCCGACAAGAACACGCACGATTTTTTCATCGAAGGCTCGTATCCAAATGTCGCGCTAGTCCAGGACGTTTACGACGCGCTCGTGTCTACCGGTCTGAAGCGCCTGGAGCTTTCAACGTCTGAGATTGCGCGGCGAGCCGGCGTGCGGAACGAGTTGGCCGTTCAATCGTCTCTCTACCTCCTCGAACGCGCCGGCCACATAAAACGCATCGTGACCACCACTGCCGGGACGCCTGGCGTCTCGCCTGCCTCCACTCCGCTTGGAACCGGCACCCGCGGGTTGGCTCGCCGCTCTCGCGGCATTGTCATTCTCGATAGCACTCCCGCAAGTCAACTTCGCGTCAACACAAACGACGTAGCGCGTCGCGCCGCCCTTGAGCAACGCAAACTCCGCGAAATGATCGACTTTTGCTACACCGAATATTGCTACCGCTCACACATACTCGATTATTTCGGCGACCGCCACCACGCGCGTCAATGCGGCACGTGCGGAAACTGCGCGCCGCATACCGGCACAAGAGCCCCTCTTACTAACACTGAGATTTTCAGCGACTCGCCCGCTCTCAATCGCACTGGCAAGAACCGCGTTGCCTTATCCCCCCTTAGCTTTCCTCGGGCGCTCACTGACGAGGAAACCTTGCGCGTTAGAAAGATCCTCGCATGCGCAACGCGCATGAAAGGTCGGTTTGGGAAGAATATGCTGGCCGCGACGCTGCGCGGCTCTGCGGCGAAGAACGTGATGCAGGGACATCTTAACGAGCTTTCAACGTACGGGCTGTTGAAGGATATGCGTCAAGACGACATCCTACTTTACGTAGATGCTTTGGTCACCGCTCGCTGTTTACAAGTTGCCCCAGGGGAATACCCTACGGTTTCGGTTACCCAGTTGGGCGATCGCGTCATGCACGAGCAGGAGAGAGTGGAATTGGCGCTTCCCGAAGGCGGACGAGCGACCGTCGCTGCAGAAACTTTGCCACCGAAGATAGCATGGCAAACATATGCTCTCTTTCGCCAGGGACTCTCTGTTGCAGAAATCGCCGGGCAGCGGAATCTTGCAACGAATACCATCGAGAGTCACCTGATCGACTGTCTGCGCGCGGGATCATTACTCGATGTTGACAGGCTTGTTTCGCTTGCCGACCGCGCCCAAATTGAAAAAGCCATCGAAGAACATGGAATGGAGAGGCTCAAACCCATACATGATTCTCTACCTGAGAGCATCACCTACAACATGATTCGTTTTGTGATTGCCGATCGCCAACACTTGCAGAAGACCGCGAAGTAATCTCGGTTGGCAACCAAATATTGCCTTCGGGCTACTAAATCCGGTAGCATCTGGTTGTCAAGCCGCGCCCCATGTTTGGGTGATCTCGACCAGTCGCCTCTGACCGTTATTAATTAACGGTTGCCCCACCTCAACTTTCATTACCGATACGCAGCTACTCCTGATCGTGCCGTGGGCAAACCTAACCCTCTGTGGGGCCGGATCGAAACCAGTATTAGGCAGAAAGAGCCAGACTGGACCCTGATGGAAATATATCCGAAGCAACAGAATCAGGAAGCAGGATGGTTTCGCTGGAGGCTGGACGAGAAGGAAATATTTGCCTGGATCATAGTGCAACCTTCTGTCGCAAAGGCAATTCTCCATTTCCAGGAGGACGGTTTCGGTCACATGCCGGACAAATCTCCGCCGCGGAAACTTGACATTGGCGACGCGTGTTATGTGCGAGAAGCCAGGGGCAATGCAATCTTAGTGCTCAGGAGGAACAATGTCCTTGCTCGGATAGCTGGTAAAGCGTTGGCGATCGAGACGCTCCTCCGCTTTGCCCGTCACATAGATGCTCTCCTCGGAATGGGGCCGGACGAACCAAAGACGGCTTACGAGAAAGGTGAGACGGCACTAAAAGAAGGCCGCTATGAAGACGCTATTGAGGAATTCAAGAAAGCTATTGTCCAGGCGGACGATGATTCGGACGAGGCCCATCACTCGCTCGGTCTCGCTTACTTGAAGTTAGATCGTCGCGAAGAGGCCATTGCTACTTTTAAGGAAGCCATTCGCCTTAGACCAAACTCCGCGGACTGGCATTACGATCTCGGTCGGGCGTACTACGAGAGTGGGGAATTCAGTACAGCGGCGGCCTCGTTTGAAGAAGCCATTCAGATTATGCTGAGGCTCATTACAATCTGGCCCTGCTCCATCTTGCGCAAGGGGATCGAAACCAGGCTCAGGATGAATACAAAATCCTTAAAGACCTCGACTCTGATTTGGCAGATTTTCTCTTGAGGAAACTGGTGGCGTCGCAGCCCTAGTTACGACAACCCGAGAAAAGGGCCGACCATGATGTTCAGAATGAAATTCAAGAGCGAAAAGGTAGCAAACGGAGCATTGGCCCTGATGCCGCAAGAGGCAGTTATAGTTTTGCGAGAGGCAGTGCGTCTCAGTCCGCAAAGCGCTCTCGCTTATGCCACGCTGGGACAAGCCTTTCGCCTGCTGGGTAAGTTTCAGGAAGCTCTTGTGGCACTCCAGGAGGCGTTGCGTTTAAGCCCGGAAGACCCGGTCGCCCACAACTACCTGGGGATGACTTATGAGAGTCTTCAACGTAAACAGGAGGCCCTCGCCGCCTACAAAGAAGCTATCGACTTCAAGTCGGACTATGCTGAAGCTCATTACAACCTGGCATTGCTCTATCACACGCTGGGGGACCGCGGTCAGGCCCAGCATCACTACAACATTCTCAGAACCATCACTCCTGATCTGGCAGATGATCTTTTGAAGAAAATGGGTCAGTGAAGGAGGCCAAGGTGAGTTTCTTGACGATCTTCAACGCACGACGCCTGCAAGCGGACTCGAGGCACTAGCGTAAAGTCGTTTTGGCATACGGCCCGCAACGAAGGCCAGTCGTCCTGCTTCGATCGCGAGCTTCATTGCCCGGGCCATCTTCCCCGGGTCTTGCGCTTCGGCGATTGCAGTGTTCATTAATACCGCGTCGGCTCCCAGCTCCATGGCAATGGCCGCATCGCTTGCCGTACCCACTCCGGCATCCACAATGATCGTCGCATCAGGAAGTTGTTCACGCATGATACGAAGGTTCGCCGGATTCTGAACGCCAAGACCGGATCCGATTGGCGCCGCAAGCGGCATCACTGCCGGACAACCGGCTTCGAGCAGCTTTCTAGCCATGATCAAATCGTCGGTAAAGTAAGGCAAAACGACGAAGCCCTCCTTAACGAGCACACGGGCGGCCTCAAGAGTTTGCTCGTTATCCGGGAAGAGAGTGGTCGGATCGCCGATTACCTCAAGCTTAATCAAATCAGTTTGCAGAGCTTCACGCGCCAGCCGTGCAGTGCGGATGGCTTCCTCCGCCGTGTAGCAACCCGCCGTGTTCGGCAAAATCTGCAGTGAAGGGTCCAGATAGTCGAGAAATGACTCGGCGCTGCGGTCCAGCGGCACGCGCCGTACGGCGACAGTGACCATTTGCGCACCTGAAGCGCGATGCGCAAGGCGCATCTCTTCGTAAGTGCGATACTTCCCTGTCCCGATAATTAACCGTGAGGTAAACGCTCGATCGCCAAGCTTTAGACGGTCACTCTGATCTTGTACAGCCGTAGACATCTCTTAACAAACTCCGCTGCTGTCGTTCTAATTCCGACTTTACACCCGATTGTCAGGCAGTTCCACCTCCCACGAAGTGTACGATCTCCACATTGTCGCCTTCCTTAAGAACGGTAGATGCCCATCCGGCGCGGCGCACCACGCTATGATTGAGTTCAACAGCAATTTGCTCAGGCTTGAGTTGGAGATACCTGACGAGCTCCTGCAACGAAAGGTTATCGGCGACCTCGCGGCTCTCGCCATTTACTCGGAGTTCCAAGGATCCCTCTTTGGCGTGATCAAGCAGCGTGGATCACGCGGCGCATTTCAGTTTCTCTGCCATTTGCGAGGACCCGTATCAGTATCGCCGCGCGACCAGAACTGAATTTAGGAATCTCAGCAGGAACAACGGCGATGCCGTCTTTTTGGGTCTTTACGGAATAGATCTGAGGTCTAAATGTCGTTCCCAACACTTTGACTGACACTGCCGCACCGTTAATCGGCTTATCCTCAGTGCCTGACTGGTGCCTGACCATGATCCGCAAAACCAACGAATTTCCGGAGCGAAACTCCTGGTCCTCGAGCAGGATGACTTGTAGGCCCTCGGCCATGGGAAGTTCACCCAGGGGTGAATGGTGGCGCTGATCCTGTGAAGCGAAGATATCGGGTTGGTCTGCTTGCGGTGGTGGAGCTGCAACCCGATCGGTCTTTTGGGGTGAGGGGGGCAAAGGACCCGTGGCGCCTGTGACTAGTTTTGCGCGTTCCGGGTCGAGCACTAAGGGTCCCGTCTGACCGCCCATGCGCTTTAGTTCTTCAAGCCGCCCGGCGAGGATTGCCGCGCAGATCAAACGGTGCTGACGCTTCAACCTTTCAGCTAACGCCTCATCGCTAAATCCTGAGGCAATCAGATCTTCGTAGCGCGATCGTTTGCTGGCGAGGATCGCTCCGCCCGAATAGACGAGGGAGAGGATCAGAGGCGACTCCAGTCCCTTGTCCTCAGTTTGCACATGATAGACAACGCCTTCATGTTCTACGTCTGTGTTGAAGCCGGTAATCACGGTTGCTGCGCCCGAATCAAGTCAATCGCCGTCGAGGCCTTCTGATAAGGTGGTCTTCCAACGTCCCAGTCAAACGGTAACACATGATTTTTTACATGGTCAATTCCCAATTTCTATGCGCATTTACGGGAGATAAGGCTGCTTGACACCCTCGATCACTTGGACTAGGATGCGGCTTGTACAATGATTCTCAATCAGGAATCACGCGTGTCGGGTGGCGCGTTTGATCGCCTCAGACGCGCATCGATCTGTTTGCGTCCCGGAGCGGACGGGGCCAAGTAAATGCAATTCCATCTCGAAGACTATCTGCCGATCCTTCTGATATTCGTAGTTGCCGCCGGCTTTGCCGTTGGAAACATCTTCATCTCCCAGTATATCGGACAGCGCAACAGAACCAGGACCAAGCTCATGCCTTACGAATGTGGCAAGGACCCGGTCGGATCGGCGCGCGAGCGCTTTTCGGTAAAGTTTTACCTTATCGCTATGCTATTCATTTTGTTCGACATTGAAGTCATTTTTCTGGTTCCCTGGGCTGTAGTATTCAAAACCCTTGCCAGCCCGGCCTACGGCCTCCGAAATCTTGTGTATTTCGAAATGATTATCTTCATCGTACTGCTGCTCGCCGGTTACATCTACGTCGTCAAGAAAGGTGCTTTTGATTGGAGTGATCGGGCGCGCCGGGAAGCCGAGGCCGAGGCGCGCCTGCTCGCTGACATGGAGAAGCGGCAGCTTGCGCGCACTCGAACCGCAGCGTAATAGAGCTTTATGGGACTCGAAAACATAATCGCCGAAGCCCTACCGGAAGTGCTTACTACGCGCCTCGACTCGCTCATCAACTGGGCACGTAAATCTTCGCTGTGGCCAGCGACCTTTGGTCTCGCTTGTTGTGCGATCGAAATGATGAATGCCACATCATCGCGCAACGACCTGGCACGCTTTGGGTCTGAGGTTTTTCGCGCTAGTCCGCGCCAGGCTGACGTGATGATTGTCTCGGGTCGCGTCTCCAGGAAGATGGCGCCAGTCCTGCGACGCATCTACGATCAGATGCCCGAACCGAAGTGGGTAATCTCCATGGGCGCTTGCGCGACCTCGGGCGGTGTCTTTGACAACTACGCGATCGTTCAGGGCGTCGACAAGATTGTTCCCGTGGACGTTTACATCCCGGGCTGCCCGCCGCGTCCCGAGATGCTCATTCATGCGGTGATGATGTTGCAGGATAAGGTGATGAAAGAGTCGTCGCGGGACCGCAAGAACGTCCCAGAGGAAGAAGCGCGCGAGGCCTTTATACCCGGCACGCTGCCCGTAACAGACGGATCCACAGCAAAGCAAGACATCATCGCTGAGTCGCGGCCTTACACCATTGCTTCCAAACATGAGCGGCGCCGTTCGTCTTAGGCTGGGTGTTTACACATAATCATGACCGGACCAGAGAACGAGCCGAATTTGCCGGGGCAGACTCCCACAACTTCCAACGACAAGACAACGCCGTCCCTCATGGTGACGGCGTTACAGCGTGAGCACCCGGATTGGATAACTGAAATTGTAGAAACGCACGGAGAGGTGACGGCGATTGTCCCTCGCGAGAGCATTGGAGCGGTTTGTTCCCACCTTAAGACTTCGCTCGATGGTCACTTCGATTTTCTTGCCGATCTTTGCGGCGTAGACCGGGGCCCCGAAGAGGAGCCCAGATTTGAGGTTAATTACCACCTCTTTTCAACAACAAAGCATCACCGGCTGCGCCTCAAGGTTTTATTGAAAGAAGAGGACACGCACGTGCCGACAGTTACCAGTGTCTGGCGCACCGCAAACTGGCACGAGCGAGAGACTTTTGATTTGTTCGGGATTATTTTCGATGGGCATCCGGACCTACGAAGGATTCTCTTGCCCGAGGACTGGCAAGGCCATGCCCTGCGAAAGGATTTTCCCTTGCGTGGGTATGAGCCGTACAGCTTGAAGTGATTGCCGATTGCCGATTGCCAATTGCCGATTGCCGAT
>JBOGOU010000532.1:0-12181 GCA_050748205.1 Pyrinomonadaceae bacterium
CCCCTGCAGCCACTGACGCCGCCGACCCGCCAGACGATCCGCCAGGCACGCGCTTTACGTCCCAGGGGTTCTTGACAGGACCAAAAGCCGAATTCTCATTCGAGGAACCCATGGCGAATTCGTCGCAGTTGGTCTTCCCGATGATCACTGCGCCCGCACTGAGCAGTCGCTCAATAACAGTGGCGCTGTAGGGCGGGTGATAGTCGCTCAGGATTCGCGACCCGCAAGAGGTTTGCATTCCCAGAACGCAGATGTTGTCCTTGATGGCGAAGGGCACGCCCGCCAGAGCTGGCAGAGCATTCTGGTCTGTCTTGTCGGATTTGAAGGCTTGAGCGATTTGGTCAACGCGCTGCAAAGCTCCTGCACGATCTATTTGGAGAAATAAATTCAGTGTTTCATTAAGCTTTTCGGCCGCGTTAATAGATGATTCAATCACCGCGCGGGCCCTGGTTTCGCCGCTCGCGATCCGCCTTCTCAACAATTCGATTTTGCTACTATTGTTCATTAACTCAGAACTCATTAACTCAGAACTCAGTACTCAGCACTCAGTACTCAGTACTCAGTACTCAGAATTCAGCACTTAGTACTTCTCTCTACAAAACCTTCGGCACGCGGAAATGGCCGGAAGCCGGATCCGGGGCTTCAGCGAGCGCAACCTTCTGGCCTAACGACGGAGCCACGACGTCATCACGGGCTGAGTCGGTTAGTTCGCCCTCCGGAGTCAAGCCGCCGAGCGAAGGCTCGACGTTGCGGGTGTCGAGAGCGTTTAACTGCTCGACGTAGGTTACGATTTCAGAAATTTGGGGAGCGAAGACTTTCAACTCTTCGCGTGTGATTTCCAGATGCGCAAGCTGAGCAATCTTTTCGATGTCGGATTCGTTGATGGGCATAAGCGTATCTCAAATTTCAAATCTCAAATCTTAAATTTCAAATCTCAGATCTCAAATTTCAAATCTCAGATCTCAGATTTCAGATCTCAAATTTCAGATCTCAAATTTCAGATCTCAGATCTTTCCAGTCTATTGATGCAGCTTACCGCAGCACCCAGAAAAGCGCGGCGCAGATCCTTGTCTTGGATTCGAGCCGCGGCTGTAGCCAGTTCTACCGGTACGTTTTCGAGACTAACCGGCTCTCCATCAGTCAGCCCAGCGTTTTGAAGCTGCCTCCCGCTTGCCTTGTGAAGCTGTCTCAAACTTGCGTTTTGCGATCTGGCTCTTGCCGCCGCGCTGGGATCCACGCGAAAGTCGAGAAAAGTCACCAGCGTCTGACCCAGAATAGAGTTTAGACGGAAGAGCAATTCACCGCTCAAGGACTGGAGCTGCTTCTGCCAGGTGGAATCCGCAACCGCGACAACGAGAGTCTTTTGGGTAAGACGCAGTGGCACAGCGTGATCGCGTAGCCCATCACCAACAGCATGGTTCCAGGCGGCAACGCAGGCAGCTTCCGCAACCTCGGCAGAGTCACCAGCTGCTTGCAATATCTTTCCTAGAGATCCGATGAGACTGTCCATACTTAACGACGAGGCTGATCCGCTATTTGCGAATGATCGCTTTTAAATTAGAATCGCGCATCAAATTCAGAGTGAAGGAGCAGTGTAGCGGAGAAGATCGCGAAGCGACAAGCACACATGCTAAAAGAAAAGCTCATCCTGGCTTCACGCAGCCCCCGGCGCGCGGAAATTCTTGGCGCTGTCGGCTGGCCCTTTGAGGCTCAGGCGGCAAACATCGATGAGAGCCGCAGCGAGTTGGAGGATGCTGTCTCCTATGTGAAGCGGATCGCGCAAATGAAGGCGGAAGCTGTGGCCACTAAACGCTCTGCCGGCCTGGTGTTGGGAGCTGACACGATTGTCGTAGTTGAGGGCGCGATTCTGGGGCAGCCGCGCGACGCGGAAGATGCGCGGCGGATGCTCAAATTACTAGGCGGCAAGTGGCATGAAGTATTCACCGGCGTGGCCTTCGTGAGGTCTGGCGAACCAAAACGGTCGGCCGTTGATTGCGAGCGAACGCGTGTTCGCTTCGCCGAGCTGTCTGCTACGGAAATTGATTGGTACGTGGCGACTGGGGAACCGATGGGCAAAGCCGGCGCCTATGCGATTCAGGGAAGAGGGGCGCTGTTCATTGAGGAGATTGAAGGAGACTATTTCAATATTGTCGGGTTGCCAGTGCGTTTAGTGTACGAACTTGTGCGCGCGTTTTGTTAGGAAACCCCTCAAGCTCTTTACTGGGACCGCATCAGACGTCCCGTCCGCCCAGTAACGCTGGCATTCAACACCAAGGAAGCTCTCTTCTTTGAAGCGAGATCGATCAGGGAGACTGTATTATCGGATTTGTACCACTCAACACAGAACCATTTGCGGTAGCCAATGGATCCTAGCACTCAACCTGCTTTGCCATCGATTGTTCTGGTTTAGTTGAGCTTAGGATCCATTGGCTACCGCAAATGGTTCCGTGTTGAGTGGCTTCGGTACCAGCCCTAGCAGCTCAATTCGTCCAGTGCCTCGCCGGCTCAGAATAGAACCGTTCCTCCGTCTACGTTGATCGCCTGCCCGTTTATGCCCCGACCCTCTTCTGACGCGAGCAGCAAAGCGACCGCCGCCACCTCCTCAGCTGTAATTAATCGATTTTGGGGGCTCATCTTCCTGATTCCCTCCAAAGCCTCGCTGGCCGAATGACCCGTCTTGGCGGTGATGTTCTCGATGCCGCGGCTGGTCATGTCTGTATCGACATAGCCCGGACAAATCGCATTCACGGTGATGCCCTTTGTAGCAACTTCCAGCGCAACGGATCGTGTCAGCCCCAGCACGCCATGTTTGGAAGCTGAATATGCGGCAATATAAGGCGCTCCGATCTTGCCGGCGATCGAAGCGACGTTGATGACGCGGCCCCAGCCTCGCTGCATCATTGAGGGCAACGCGGCGCGCGTACAGTAGAACGTGCCGGAAAGATTGATCGACAGGTGACGCTGCCAGAGATCGTCATCCGTTTTGCGCAGCGGAGCGCTTTCAGCAATGCCCGCGTTATTGACTAGAATGTCCGGTCCGCGACCGAACGACTCAGCAGCCCTTGCAAACATGTTCCTAACGCTCTCAACGTCCGAGACGTCGCAGACCAGAGGAAGCGCCTGTACTCCGGTCTCTTCGGTAACCTGATTCGCGGCCTCTTCAACCTGCGCTGCGGTGCGAGCTGCTAGAGCCACTCGCGCTCCTTCGCGCGCAAACGCCAGCGCGATGGCGCGTCCAATGCCGCGGCCACCGCCGGTTATTAGAGCGATGCGATTCTCAAGCTTCATTTAATGGATTTGTCCAGCTTGCGATTGAATTGTCGAGCGTGTCGGCTGGAGCGCGCAAATCCGAAATTCAAAATCCGCAATCCCAAATTCCAATTTCAGTGTCCGGTAAATCTCGGCGGGCGTTTCTCCAGAAAAGCCCTGATTCCCTCGCGTCCATCATGCGATTCAAAACACCGCAGTTGAGCTTCAGTCTCGTAGCGAAGCATATCTTCAAGATCGGCAGACTGGCCCAGATAAACTGCCTGCTTCGCGGCGGCAATCGCCATTGAGGGCGCTTCGCGCAACCGTTCCACGAGGTCGCGAGTGGCGCCCTCCAACTCATCAGGTGAAACAACTCGATTGACTATGTCCAGCCGCAAAGCTTCTTCGGCATTGATTGCTTCACCGAGAAAGAACATCTCGCAAGCTCTGTTTGGAGTCACCAGGCGCGGCAGGAAATACGTGCCACCCCAATCGGGATGCAGCCCGACTTTGACAAACGATTGGCTAAACGTAGCAGTGCTGGAAGCTATCCGCAGATCGCAAGCGAGAGCGAGATTGCATCCCGCTCCTGACGCAGGACCGTTGATTGCCCCGATTACAGGTTTGGTCATTTGCCGGATTGTCGTAACTACTCGACGAGCCGCGCCCAGCAGCCGGGAAAACTCTTCCGTGTCCTGGCGCTCGATGAGTTCCGACATGAATCCGATGTCGCCGCCGGCACAGAACGCGCGTCCTGCGCCGGTGATCACCACCACGCGAATAGTTCGGTCGCTTCCCGCAGCTTCCAGCGCTTCCGCCAGGTCACGCCGCATGTGCCCGATGAAAGCGTTCAACTTCTCAGGGCGGTTCAGCGTAATCGTGGTGACCCCGGAATCTGTGACGACTTCGATGTGTTCGTACATAAAAGGGTGTCGGGTCCGGTCCCGGGTGTCGGGGGCCGGTAAAACGCAAAACCGACACCCGACACCCGGAACCTATCTTCCCTTGAATTGCGGCTTGCGCTTATTCAAGTAGCCGTCGAGGCCTTCTTTCGCATCCTCGGATTGGAACAGCTGCTGTTGTAGTTCACGCTCCAGCGCGAGAGCAGATTCGAAAGGAATTTCCGCGCCTGTCTGTACGCTGCGTTTGATCAGACCGACCGCGTGTGCGGCACGCTTTGGCGCCGTGAATTCTCGCGCGTAGGCCAACACCCGGTCCAGGAACTTGTCAGCGGTCTCTGCTTCATAGATACCGTTGACGATCCCCAGCTCAAGGCCCCGTTCGAAATCGAACAAATCGCCGCCGGCCATCAATTCAATAGCCTTCGACTTGCCAACCAGCCGGGCGAGGCGTTGCGTGCCACCTGTTCCGGGCAGCACGCCCAGGGATACTTCCGGCAAGCCCAGTTTGCCGGCGCCTTTGCGCGCGACGCGAATGTCCGCAGCCATGGCAACCTCCAGACCACCTCCCACGCAATGTCCGTTGATGGCCGCGATGACTAGCTTTGGCGTCTGTTCGAGACGGTTGAGCGTTTCGTTAGCATGAAGACAAAAGTAGTACTTAAAGGTCGGTGTCATACGGGCGAGCATTTGAATGTTCGCACCGGCGCAGAAAAACTTTTCTCCGCTGCCAGTGATCACAATGACCTGAACGCTTTCGTCCATCCGCGCCGCCAGGATGCGCTCATCGAGCGTCTGCATCATTTCGTAGGTGTACGTGTTTGCAGGCGGATCGCTCAAAGTCAAGACTGCGACACCATCTTCCACGCGATAGCTAACGAGATTGAGTCTCTCGTCGGTAATCGCGAAATGTTGCCCCACATCTTCCATTTAGAGAAATCTCCAGTGACGCACGATTTTAGAACTGAGCACTAGTCAGGAGGTGAAGCGCGCCAAACACTCATCGACTCAGGCCTTGTCTTGGCGTTGAAGTTTAATTCCTCCATGGCTACGCCATCAACAAATCCATGCAGAAATAATCTGCTGACATTCTCCACCAACTCGGCTACTTTCAGCTTGCCCTGCGGATCGTACCAGTTGTAGATCCAGTTCATCATCCCGAACAGCGCATAAGTTGCGGCGGTAAGATCCACGCGCCGCTCGGCAGACTGGCTTGCTTGCAACTCGCTAAGAATTTCACGGGCCAGCTTCGTATACTTCTGTTTCTTACCCGAGACGTGAAGGTGCAGGTCGCCGGCGAGGGAATCAGCCTCGTGCGAAAGGACCTTCATCTCGGCCATGTTGGCCGCAAAAAACGCGAGATGATTGTCGATAAAGATCCTCAGCTTCTGAACGGGCTCGGCAGTTTCAGTCAAACGCTGTTCTAGCCGCTCCAACACGCGTCCAAAACAGTTGTCCTGAATTAGGAAAAGCAGTTCTTCTTTTGATTTGCAGTAGTGATAGAGGCCGGCCAGGCTGACGCCGGTTGCCCGCGAGATGTCGCGCATCGAGGTGGAGTGATAGCTCTTCTCAGCGAAGATGCGCGCCGCAGTTCTCAGAATGAACTCGAATTTCGGATTTCGAATTGCGAATTGCGAATTTGCGTTTGTCACGTCTTGAGTAGCGTATTTCATCGTTCTAGTCGTCTCAGCCTAATCCAGAAGCAAATTCGCAATTCGAAATCCGAAATTCATCCTCCGAAATTTAGAGACGAACATATTCAAATTCAAAAGGCTTGCCTTTGACCCCAGCCGGCGGCGGCGCGATCCAATTAGCGATCTTGCCTGGTTCAATTACCGGATGCATTAAGCTCCGCACGTATTCACGATCCTCAAGCGTCGGTAACCATTGCTCCTTGCCCTGCGCGAATTTCTCCGCGCTGATCAGATTGCCTTCGATATCGAAATGGTGACCTGCGTATTCGCCAACGTGGCGGTGGAAACGCGTGCTGGGCAAGAAGAGTGGTGGAACAGACTTTAGTCTGTTATCTGGTCCACCGACTGAAGTCTGTGCCACGATTCCTTCATCAGCTAGCGTCCTGTTCCAACGGGCCAGACCCTTTTCGCAGTCTCTGACATACTCGCCCCGAAGCACTTCGTTGAGGGCATTTCGCATTGGTACTTCGCGCGTCGTGAGCTGTCCGTCTTCGACTACGGTCATCGTGAACGTTTCATTAGCGGCAAGGTGATCTTCAAACTGCTCCTGTTCCTTGTAGCGTCCTTTAAGTCCGGCGGCGAAGAAGTCGGCCGAGTTTGAACTAATCTCTCCGCCAAAGAGATCTAAGGAATAGCTGAACCAAAAATTAATGTGCTTCTGAATAATTTCCAGCGGGATGCCGCCTAGTTCACGCACGTCCCCCTCCTTCATCAGTTGAGCAGTGCGCTTAACGACTCGGTTAATGCCAGTGTCACCGACAAACATGTGATGCGCCTCTTCGGTGAGCATGAACTGGCAAGTGCGAGCGAGCGGCTCAAAGCCCGATTCCGCCAGCGCCGAGAGCTGATACTTTCCATCGCGATCCGTGAACATCGTAAAACAGAAAAAGTTGAGCCAGTCGTCGCATGGCTGATTGAAAGCTTCCAGAATGCGCGGTTTGTCGGGATTCCCGCTGCGTCGCTCCAGCAAAGCATCGGCTTCATCGCGGCCGTCGCGCCCGAAATAGCGTTGCAGCAGGTAGACCATGGCCCAGAGGTGTCGTCCTTCTTCCACATTGACCTGAAAGAGATTGCGCAAGTCATAAAGAGAAGGGCAGGTTTTGCCAAGCTGGCGCTGCTGTTCGACAGATGCCGGTTCCGTATCACCCTGCGTGACGATGATGCGCCGCAGAGAATTACGAAACTCTCCAGGCACTTCCTGGTAAGCCGGCTGCCCGTAGTTGTCGCCAAAGCCTATCTTCGCGTCAGGCTCAGCCGGTTTGAGAAATATGCCCCAGCGATAATCAGGCATCTTCACATAATCAAAATTGGCCCAACCATCCGGCTCGACGCTGATCGCGGTACGCAAATAAACGTCCTTGTCCTGAAACCCTTCCGGGCCCATTTCGCGCCACCAATCGAGGTAGTTCGGCAGCCACTTCTCCAACGCGCGCTGAAGTTTTTTGTCCTGCGCGAGATTTACGTTATTTGGTATGCGCTCGTTTAGATCCATAAGTCCTAATATCTCCTCGACCTCATATTTTCTACGTTCCGGACAATAGCCGCGCCAATCTATTCAGTTCGTCCCGCGTCGGTTTTGGAAGACGCTCAGCGTCATACTTCACTTGTCCGTTTTCGACGTGGGCAAGTTTCGCCGAAGTAATATCATCGGGACCATGCTGTGGCACCACGATCAAATGCGCGTGGGCAACACCTTAGCCATGGACGACTAATCCGATCCTTTCCGGCTGCAACTTTCTCCTTAAATTTCGCGAAAGCCTCTGCGTCTGTACCAGAATGTGGCACGATAATTCGTCCGAAAGGTCGCAGAAGTGATTCACGTGGGTTTTTGGAATGACGATAAACTCCCCAGGACTTATTGGCCTCAGATTCATAAAGGCGATAATTCGCTCGTCCTCGTAGACGACGCTCGCTGCGGCCTCCCGAGCGACAATCTGACAGAAAATACATGACGAATCTAAGCCCACGTTTATTCAAATATCCCGCCGATGAAACGCAGGCCTACGTGCGCTTGTAGTCAAACTTTGCCTGCGTAGGCTTGCCGTAGTTGGTCAACGCCCCCTTCTCGCCCACGGCATTTGGACGCTGGAAGATCCAGTTTTGCCAGGCCGTCAGACGACCGTAAATTTTCGTGTCCATTGTTTCCGGTCCGGCAAACCTGAGCGATGCTTCCATGCCGGTGAGCGCATCCGGCGACAATGAAGTTCGTTCCTCAATCGCCACACGAATCTCGTCTTTCCAATCAAGATCGTCCGGCGCGAAGGTAACCAACCCGGCTTCTTCCGCCTCCTCCGTATCAAATCTCTTTTGCTCGAGCACCTTATCGACCAGTGCGGTGTCAGAGAGGAATCGCGACTGTAAACGCGTGAGACCGTTACTCATTGGCAGGGCTCCTGCATTCAATTCGCTAGCGGCGAGTTCGATTTTCTGTTCCGGATCATTCAACATGTAGACCCGATCGGCGCTGAGCGCGAGTTCAAGCAAGCTACCCGCAAAGCAGCTCCCAGGCTCGACAATCGCGAAGAAACTCTTTGAGGTGAGATCCAACCTGCGGAGGACTCGCGCCATGTGCAGGATGACTTCGCGAACCAACCAGTGTTCACTATGTTCAGCGAGGGTCTTGTCAACCGCAAGCACATCGTTGGTTTTGCCCTCTGTGCGCAGGCAAACCAGACCAATTTCCGGTTCGTTCACACGCAGGTGGAGCAGCACATCGTCGAGTTCGCGAAAGGCTCGCAATGGCCAGTAGGAATCGCCGAGTTTCTGAATCTCAACAGGATTAGTGGGCAAATCAGATTCTGGACCATGTACAGTCAGGTCTGCATAGCGCTGCTCGCGATTGAGTTTCAGAGTTAAGTATTTGTATTTCCGAGTGTCCTCAGTAGCTTCGAATTGAAGCGGATTAAGCTTAATGCCCGCAGAAGATTTCTTGTCGCCATCGGCTTCGACAATTCGCCGGACCCGCGCATCAATTGACTCTTGAAACTTGCTGGTGGGAAAAGAGTCGTCGATCAAGCCCCAGTCCTTGGCCCGCTTGCCTTTCAGGCCTTCCGCTAACGTGGAGAAAACATCGGCACGATCGCGGCGCACTTTTCTTTTGTCTACTAATCTCGTCAAACCGCCCGTGCCGGGTAAGACTCCGAGCAAGGGAACTTCCGGCAGGGAGACAGCGGAGTTGCCGTCGTCAACCAGGTATATCTCGTCACACGCGATTGCCAGTTCGTACCCACCACCCGAAGCCGTGCCATTGAGGGCGGCGACAAATTTCTTGCCGGAATGGATCGAAGCGTCCTCGATCGAACAACGCGTTTCGTTTGTGAATTTGCAAAAGTTAACCTTGAAGGCGTGCGACGAGCTACCGAGCATATAGATGTTTGCGCCTGCGCAGAAGATACGCGGCTTGAGGCTGGTAAGTACCACGACCGACACTTCAGGGTGCTCAAAGCGCAGGCGCTGCACCGCGTCCGCGAGTTCGATGTCTACACCCAGGTCATACGAGTTGAGCTTGAGCTTGTAGCCTTCGGCAATGGTCTCTTCTTCCTGGACGTCCATCGTGAGCGTGGCGACTGAGCCGGAGATGTCCAGTCTCCAATGCTTGTACTGTTCCGGGGACGTTTGAAAGTTAATCATCGGCACCTCTTGGATTTTGGCCCCTGCCGGGCTCCGGTAAAACCCAGCCTTCGGCGTTGCTCGCGGCGGCAAAATCAGGCCTTTCAACCGCACGTTCGAACGTTCGTTCGGCCAGATAATACGGGTGGGGCAGACGCTTGGTCAAGTGGCGACTTGCGATGCCGATCCTGAGTTAGCTCTGGAGCAGCGCGCCTTGACAGCCCAGCCCGACGGCGCGTAGGGTTTCCGCTTCGGTGGGCAAACGCGGTTTGCGTGGAGGTGAATCTGTTCTGGTGAACGGCGCGGTCTTCAAAACCGTCAGTGAGACTGTGAGAGCAGGCTCAGGTAGGTTCGATTCCTACACGCCTCCGCCAGAATCAGCCGCTAGGAGGCAGGAGCCCAGGAGGCAGGTAAACGTGAGCATTGGGCCGTTGATGGCAGCGCAGTAAGCAGCGCATTTAAGCAGTAATAGTTCTTTGGTAGATGGCTTTCTAATAACCTTCGCCGTACGAAGTTTGAAACGGGGAATCCTCACATGATTAGAGACTGGGTTGCATTGAATATGACACCCGGCATCGGACCTCGCGCCGCTGCCAAACTCCTGGAACGCTTCGGATCCGCTGAAGCTGTCTACGGAGCAACCAGACCAGAGCTCGAACAGTTACGTCTCCTGCCCGAAGCGGTTGACAGCATAATCGCACGCGACCAGGAGCAGAAGGCCGAAGCCGAGATCGAGAATGTAAGGAAGCTCGGCGCTGATCTTTTGATACTTGATGATGGTGTTTACCCTTCGCTGCTGCGGGAGATCTTCGATCCGCCGATAACGCTTTACGTGAAGGGCGCCTGGGAAGAATGCCTGGATCAACCGTGCATAGCTATTGTTGGTTCGAGACGGTGTTCGACCTACGGTCAGAATGCCGCCTTGATGCTGGGGCGAGATTTGGCCCAACGCGGCGTGACAGTGATTTCCGGATTTGCGAGAGGAATTGATGCCGCCGCACATCGCGGCGCTCTCGAAGGCGGTGGTCGCACGGTTGCCGTGCTGGGTACGGGCATCAACCAGGTTTATCCGCGCGATCACAAGAAACTGGCGGATGAGATCCTTGGACGCGGAGGCGCGGCACTGACACAGTTCCCTCTGGGCACGCCGCCAGTCTCGGAAAACTTTCCGTACCGCAACCGCATCATTAGTGGCCTGAGTCTCGGGGTCGTGGTAATCGAGGCGGCGGAGAATTCCGGATCTTTGATAACAGCGCGATTAGCAATCGAACAAAACAGGGAGGTTTTCGCAGTGCCCGGGAACATAACCTCGAGGAATTCGTTTGGCACAAACTATCTGATCAAGGGTGCAGGGGCCAAGTTGGTACAGCAGTGGCAGGATATAGCTGCTGAGCTGCCGCCTCAGATTGCAGCAAAGCTGTTACCACCTCCTTTTGGTGAGGGGAAGAAAGAAAAGTCGCTGGCGGATCAGCTTTCCTTGATGCCGCAGGGACTATCAGGTCCAGAAACGATTTTGCTAAGACTATTGTCTGCCGATAACCCGGAGCACATCGATTCCCTGGTGGACCGTAGCAGATTAACGATCTCGGACTTGACGGCCGCGCTGTTGGCGTTGGAAATGCGCGAGTTGGTGCGCGCGCTTCCGGGTAAATGCTTTGTGAGAAGGATCTAACCTGACCGTCATGGATGTAGTGTTGGTCGACAAACCAATGTCAAGGCAGCAACTCAAGAACGTTGCAAAAGACATTTATGGCGACATGGTGAAGGCGGTGGTAGATGTTGAGAAAGGCATCATGGCAATCAGCGGCGAGTTGCACGCAGATGAAGAAGCTTTCCTAATACAGCGAGACTCGCGGCAAGAAGACTTGTGGGGTATCAACTTGTATCCAGATCGAGACGTGTCAGAAATGGTCGAGTTCGATTCTATGATTAATATTCGCCCTCGACAGAACAATCGCTCGCGCAGTGTGGAAGATGCGAAAATTCGCGAGAGGATTCTCGCAGTCGTGGGAACACTCGTTCAATAGCCGGACTTTATGCAGCATTTACACCCAAAACTTGCCAGTGGACGCTGGTTTACCATGTCCTTGGCTGAGCAGTTAGGAAATGTGGGTAGTGAATACGAACGTGCCCTGCAATGGAAACAGCGTCACGAGCAGCTTCACTTTGAGAAAGCGTTTGACCGGATGCTCGAACTACTCGACTTGACGATTGCGGATCAACGATGGAAGAACCATCGACTTAAGGAATTAGTTCGCCTCCGAGAAGTGATTTGCGAAGAGATGTTAAGTGAAAATCAAGAGTCGCGCGACGCCGATTTGCGAAACTACTTCCTGTACTTTGGACTACTGGCTCGAAGGGATCGGTGACCTGGGCGGATAACGGCAACTGTTCCGAACTGAAATGGCAAAGAACCTAGTCATAGTTGAATCGCCTGCCAAGGCGAAGACCATCAATAAATACCTGGGAAAGGACTATCTGGTCAAAGCCTCGATAGGTCATATCAAAGATCTGCCCTCAAAAGGACTCGGTGTCGATCTGGAAAACGATTTCAAACCGACATATGAGGTAATTCCTGATTCAAAAAAGCGCAACAACAAGAGAATCGTTGCGGAGCTGAAGAAGGCTGCGAAAGATGCTTCGGCCGTCTACCTGGCGGCTGACCCGGATCGCGAAGGCGAAGCGATTTGCCAGCACCTTGCCGAGGAAATAGTCCCTCAGAGACCCGCA
>JBOGOU010000533.1:0-7665 GCA_050748205.1 Pyrinomonadaceae bacterium
CGACGCGGAATGAGGCGAGCTGTGTTGTCGTAATAGGAATGCTTCATGCCGAGCGGCGTAAAGATATTTTTCTCGATAAACTCTTGATAAGTCTGGCCGGAGACTTTCTCGATGATTGCGCCGAGTAGGATGTAGCCGGAGTTGCTATAGCTCCACCGTTCGCCCGGCGCGAAATCCATCGGCTGATCCTTGAAGAGGTCGATGATTTCTTTGACCGTCATGTCCTTTCGCCAACCGGAAAGCCACTCTGGCAAACTCGTATAGTTCTTGATCCCGGAGGTGTGAGTGAGCAATTGTTCAATTGTTATCTTGTGACCTTTGGTCGCGTAGTCGGGCAGGAATTTGGTGATGTCGTCGTCGAGTGAGAGCTTGTTCTGTTCGGCCAGCATCAGAATTGCGACGGCTGTGAACTGCTTCGTTACGGACCCGAGTCGAAAGACCATGTCCGGTTCAACCGGCACGCCGAGTTCTACATTTGCCAGGCCATAGCCTTTGCGAAAGATCACCTTCCCATCCTTGACCGCGATTACCGCCGCGCCTGGCTCATCTGGCTTGAATGTTTTTTCCAGAGCCTCGTTGATGGCAGTTGTCAGTTCCCTGTCGGACGCTCCGGCCGATTGGGCCATCCCCGGTGAGGACAGGCCGACAAGCAAAATAATCGCAATGGCTGATACTAGCCGTTTGACTGAATTCCAATCTGGCATTGCATTTACCCGATTTCTCTCTTGACCTTGCTCTATCCTGTGGCTCTGCCGCACAAGAAGTATGTTGTCGTCCGGACCAGATCTTCACTTACTGCTTGGGCAAAAGCGTTATGCTGGGCCCTGAGCCTTGCACCATCGTTAAGCTCTTCGGTTTGCCTTCCGCCATCTCGAATTGCACAAAATAGCCTTCCGGCGCGCCCTCGATGCGGAAGCGGTTCGCAGCGATTGGCACCAGCGTATAGAGTGGTTGGCCAGGCACGTTTGCTTTCAGACTATTTCCGACGAGTTCAATGCTAATCTCCAGAGCCGGGGTTTCCAGCGCGTATTTGCCAACAAATTTCTTGAGATCGGCTTCCGCCAGCGCGATGCCGGGCCCAGCCTCAATCTTCTCCGGGGCGCGTGTGAAGTCCGCGATGTCTTCAATGCTCAACGTTTCGACCTTGCCCTGTTTATTGAGCTTGAAAGTGATGAATCCCTTGCCCTCCATTCGATCGCGCCACGTCACCCGGAACGTGTCGTAGTTCCAGTGCTCCAGATCGCCGGTGAAGTTTGGTCCGAACTGCGCTACCAGTTTTCCGTTTTCGAACATGATCTTAGCGTCACCGTACATCTCGTTCTGATAAGGACCCGCGTATTTTTCGACTGGCAGAGATGGCGAAGTATCTTTGATTCTCTCAGCCTCGGCCTTCTTCTCCGCGGCTTTAGCCAGATCCTGAAGACCCTTGATCGTCTTCAACATTTCTGCACTCCAGTCGCGTTGCGCGCTGCCGAGATAGGCGTCGAAGATCCGGTACATCAAAGGCTGCGGCAGAATTGTGCCGTGCAGATTTGTCAGGATCACAAGGCCCAGCTTCTCTTCCGGCATCATCGCGATTTCTGCTCTCATCCCATCAATGGCACCGCCATGTTCAACGACCTTCTTGCCGTGATAGTCACTCAGGAACCAACCCATGCCGTAGTCAAGAAAATGAGCTTCTGGGTAAAGCTTCTCCAGCGCGCCTTCGAGCGGGATGATAGTTTGCGGCGAGTGCATCTCTTTGACCGCTCCGGAGCTAAGCAAGCGTTGTTTCTGATATTCCCCGCTGCCAAGTTGCAGTCGTACCCATTGCGCCATATCGAGAACATTGGAATTGATCGACCCGGCCGGTGCTATGTTGTCGATGTTCCGCCAGGGAACCACTTGCACTTTGTCCTCGAGCTTTGCGTGTGGCGTCGCGACATTATCCGAGCTGGCGAGAGCTTTGATGCTTGTGCTGCTGGCGGCCATACCGAGAGGGACGAAGATGCGCTCACGCAGGAAATCATCCCAATTCTTACCTGTTACTGATGGAACGATCTGGCCGGCTGCCAGAAACATGATGTTCTGATAACCAAACTTTGCGCGGAAGCTGTTAGTTGGCTTGAGATATCGGATGCGACGTAGGATCTCGTTGCGGTCATAAGCAGAGGCATACCAAAGCAGGTCGCCGCGTTCAAGACCGATGCGATGACTCAATAAATCGCGGACGGTCATCTCGCGTGTCACGTACGGGTCATAGAGTTGAAAGCCCGGAAGGTACTTTGTCGCAGGATCGTCCCACTTGAGCTTCCCATCGTCGACGAGCATCGCAATCAAAGCGGCTGTGAATGCCTTGGACGATGACCCGATGGCAAACAGCGTGTGCTCATCTACCGGCGACGGCTTGCCAAGTTCGCGTACGCCATAACCTTTTGCAAAGACAATACGATCATCCTTTACGATAGCGATGGCGACTCCCGGCACTTCCCAATCCTTGATGGCTTTGTTGACGTAATCATCAAAACCTGTCAGCGGCGCCGGCTGTGCCTGAGCGACCTGTAACCCCGCCGCCAAGAGCAGCGAGAGCATAAATAGGTTGATGGCTGGTCGAAATCTCATCTTGCATCTCCAGAGTTGATTGACTTATTGAACATAATTGAACATGAGTAATGAGCGATTTGCTGTGCCTAGAGATCTGATTTAGACGGTCCAGGTCTGAGCGAGCACTCGCTTGAAGCTTCCGCGGGCGAGTAAGCGAACAGGCGATAGCGTCCGCGATTCGTCATGGGCGCAGCCAGTACAGCGACGCCTGCGCCTACTGCCGACTTCAACAGTTTCCGACGCCTCGTCAAATTTCTTTTTTGATTCATGTTTCTTGAAGCTCTGCCGCGAATCCCCTCGGGATTGGCTTCGGACGTCACGGCCGCTTTGTAGAAAGGGGGGTGTGCGGCGGTCCGTTTAAACCCGCCGCACATTGAAGAGAAAGCTTCCGAAATCGTTGGCGTAGATTCCCCGATCTCAGCTTTAGAAGTTCAGCTTCAGCCCAAACTGAATGATCCGCGGGTTAACCGAGGTCGCTGTAATCTGGCCAAAGGTTGCGTTGGTTACGCTGCTATCGGGATTGGCGAACTGCGGATGGTTGAAGACGTTGAAAAACTCGGTGCGGAACTCGACGTTTGCGCCTTCCCTGAGCCAACCAATCGGTGTCCTCTTGATGACTGCGAAGTCGGAGTTGTTCTGGCCTGGGCCAGTGACGATCCCGACGCCGCTGTTGCCAAAATTGGTGGCTGTACTACCAGGTTCAATCACCGGCCAAATGGCCGCGCCGGCTGTTGCCGTAAGTCCGTTAATACAGGTCCTGTTGAAGTAGCCACTGCCGCCAGAAGTACCGCCCAGCCTGCTCTGGAGCGAGCCTGAGGTTACAAGATTAGCGTGCGTGCAGCCGGGAGCCAGTTGCGCCCGGTCACCCGTAATACCAAAGGCATTGTTCCCATTGAAGCCGAAGAGGGACAACGGCAAGCCCGACTGGATGGTAGTTACCCCAGCAAGCGACCAGCCACCAAGCAAGTTGTTCACGAAGCCGTTGAAACGCTTCGGGCCAGGCAGTTGATAGACGTAGCTCAATACGAACCGGTGCTCGCGCAGGTAGGGGCCATTATTGGCGCGGCGGTTATTCTGATCTCCAGAAAAGCCAAAACCGCTGGCATCGTTAACGAACGCGTCGTTAGTCGCATGGGCGAGAGTGTATGCGGCCAGGAACTGCAGGCCGCGGCTCAGCCGCTTGGTGACGCTGACCTCCAGACCGTTGTACCGGGAGTTTCCCGATGAATCGATGTCACTAAGCCCGCCTGGGGCAAAGCCGCGGATGGGAACGCGGAGCGGGATATTCGCCGTGGTGTTGGTCGTGACTCCCCGTATCGGATTTGAAGGGCTGGCCAGCAGCGCTTGATTTAGCGTATGAGCATAGATCAGATGCGTGCCGCGTGTGCCGACATAACCCACTTCCAGCAGGAAGTTGCGCCCGAGGTCCGTCTGGAGGTTCAAGCTGTACTGCTGCGTGACCGGCGGCCGATAATCCGGATCGACCAGACTTAAAGTTAGCTGAGTCGCCGGCGAGTAGGGAATGAATGCTGGTAGTGTCGGCTGGGGGGAGAACGGATTGGCAAAACTAGCAGATCCAGGGACGGATGGGAATTGCACCACGCGAGTCGACACGAAAGGCTGACCAGTGGCCAGTTGGAGAAACGCCTGTCCGGTCGCCCGCGTATGGTAAATCCCATATCCGCCGCGCAGCACCATCCGCTCAGTAAACGGCAGAAAGGAATCGGGCATCTTCCAGGCGAAGCCTACGCGAGGGCCGAAATTGTTTTGTCCCTTGCCTCGAATACCGAAGTTGTTATCCAACTGAGTCACGCCGGCCGGAACAGTGCCGGGGAAGTCGCTTGAGACGACAAAGCCCGCCAATGAGCCTCCGGCTGGGGGATTGGGATTGGCCAAAGATACATCGAAGCTGGCGTTTCTCCCGCCGGTATCGGCAAGATGCCCTAGCCGCTCGTAGCGCAGACCAAGATTCAGAGTAAACGAGGATGTCAGTTTGATATCGTCCTGTATATAAGCGTTCCCGTCAGTTACTTTCCAGGAGCGGTCTTTATCGCCGGGTGCGTCGACCGTAGCGATGATATTGCTGAACGGAGTGCCGTTGCCACCGGCAGCGACGGGCCCGCCAGGCCGTCCCAACAAAAAGTCAGGCCATGTCAGGAACAATATCCCGCCTAGAAAGGTGAAGTCTGCTATGTCCAGCTTTGAGCGCGTGATACCTCCGCCGAACCGGAAGGTGTGCCGTCCGCGGACATACGTCATCGAGTCCTGGATAGTAAAATGGTCTTGAACGATCCGAACGCTCTGCCCGTTTCCACCGGTTGACATTGAGCCAGAGACCCCGACCACCGGGAACAGCTCGGCTTCCGGCGGTGCAGTGACACCGATATCCGAAAACTTAAAGACTTCTTGCTGAGCCTTACTGACGTCCGTTCGGTTGAACCCAAAGTCCAACTGGTTCAATAGGGTTGGGCTGAAGGTGTAGGCGTGGCTCAGCGAAAAGTTTCTAAACTTGTTGGGAATAAAGTACGGAAAGCCCGGGAGACTTCGCACTCCTATCTGACTGCCTGGTATAGATTGAATCGTGTCACTGTCGGCAGCGAAGAAACGGCCCGAGAATTTGCTGTTGGCCGTGTGCAGGAAATCCAGATTAACCAGAAATTGGTTTTCGTCGAAGGTGCTGGGAACGCTAAAAGCGGAGAATCCTCGTATGTCAGGGTTCATTTGGGTGAGATTAACTGTTTGTGGAGTTGGAATGACAAATTGTCCATTCGGGAGTTTCAGGTTCAGCAGGGCGAACGCCTGTGGGCTTATGTTTGAGCCGTCAGGTGCTACCGCCAATCCCCCGGCAAATCCTGACCGTCCCCCGAAAAGTGCGCCCAATGCAGCCCTAGACCGATCATTTGTAAATGCTGGCGACGAGACGTTCGCTGCGGAGCCACCGCTGACGCCGTTGATTTGGCGAGTGCCCTGGTATGAACCGAAGAACAGCAACTTGTCTTTCTTGATTGGACCTCCCAGAGTGAAGCCATATTGATTCTGCCTTAGGATGCCCCGCGGCTGGCCGGCCCGGTTGCGGAAGAAGTCGTTCGCATTGAGTGCATCGTTCCGGAGAAAATAGAATGCCGCGCCATGAAACTGGTTCCCGCCACCTCTGGTAGCGACGTTGACGTTGGCGCCGGCGTTCCGCCCGTAGGCGGCGTCGTACTGGCCGGTCTGGACTTTGAATTCCTCAATGGCATCCGGGTTGGGAATGGCCACGCCGCCGCTGAAGTCGCCGCTCGCCTGCAGGTCGTTAATCTGTACGCCATTCATCTGGAAGTTGTTATCTCTGCCAAAGGCGCCGTGCGAGCGGAAATTTCCCCCTGACTCGCCACCACTTCCGCGACCGAGTTCCCTGGCATCGGTCACTCCGGCGGAGATCCCCGGCGAGAGGGTGATGATTTGAGTATAGTTGCGGCTGACCAGCGGCAGGTTACTGACCACCTCTCGATCTACGACTCGCCCCAGCGCAGGGGATTCGGTCTGCAGTAACTGTGCCTCGGAAGTGACTATCACGGTCTCCTGCACGCTTCCCACTTCGAGTTGAACATCAAGCCTCGCTGTCTCCGTGACATTGATGCGAAGTCCTTCCTTGACGGCCTGCTTGAAACCGGCCGCGGAGTATTCCACTCGGTATGAACCGGGCAGAAGCTGCGGAACCGAGTAGCTTCCGTTCTCCTGCGACACGGCCTCTCGCTTCTCGCGCGTTGCTTCATTCGTCACGGTTACCTGGACACCCGCTACGACTGCTCCGTTGGAGTCGGTGACGGTGCCGGTAAGCGCGCCGGTGCTACCCGTCTGTGCCAAGGCCGGCAAACTCAAAACCAAAAACGTCAAACTAAGTCTAATAATGATCGATGTGGTTCTCATTGTTCGCTAACCTCCAGATGAGTAGTCGGTTTACTGTTTTAGCAACAACACAAGGCTCGGTATTTGGCCTTGTACAAAATAAGCTGATTTTCCTAAGGGATGGCTTTCGTCGAAGCATCATGAGACGATCTATTCATTGCTTGGACAGGAGAGACTTTCTAATTTGGAAACGACGGGTGTATACCGCACATGCTGCACAATGTCAATAGCGCGACGGATGGTGCATTGTCTATTGCCTCACGAACTCCGATTTGCTATCTTTCTGCGCCATGCATACGCTCGGTTCTCTAACTAACATCTGGGCTTTTTCTCTCAGGAGAAAATACACTGACTTTTTTGGGCATACAGAGAAAGGAGCGGGCACCTATTGAAGGGCTTCAGACTGAAGCTGAGGGCTTCCAACCTTCCCGATGGAGACAATGAAAAACTCTAAGTCGCGCAAGAAACCAAAGGGTGGCTTTCTGAATTCTGATAAGAATGATGGGAAGGCTCCGCCGACAACCATCGAGTCCCGCTTCGCCGAAGCACAGCCGGAACTCAACCCGCGCCGCCAGCAATTGGTACGGGCCATTCTTGACTCCGCTGATGAGACTTGTTTCCTCTCTTCCCGTGAGCTCGCTAAACGCTATCACGTCGATGCGACCACCATCCTGCGCGCCACCCAAGTCATGGGTTACGAAACTTATGCAGACTTCGCGGCCGACCTTCGCCAGCACTTCGTTGCTCGCATCACGCCCTACGCGGCGCTGAAGGCCGCCGCCGGGCAGAAGCGAAGCGTGGCCGATCACATCGATCACGCACTGGCTAAGGCTCAGGACAATCTAAGTACCTTGACATCGGATCTGGATCGACAGCGCATTATAGAACTGGCCAAGCTAATCAAACGTTCGCGCCGCGTTCTGGTCGTCGGCCAGGACTTCGCGACTTCACTGGCCACTACCTTGGCTTACGGGTTGTCGGGGCTTGGCTTTGACGCTGAAGCCCCGCTAGGAGGCACAGGCTATCTTCAGCATAAGGTCGAGGTCTTAACGCCGAAGGATGTACTCGTGGCAATTAGCTTCGGGCAGTGCCTTAGGGATACGGTCGAGGCTGCCCTCCAAGCCAGAAAACAGGGTGTGCCCACTTTTGGGATTACCGACAGCGACACGACTCCGATTGCGCGCTATTGTGACG
>JBOGOU010000534.1:0-1563 GCA_050748205.1 Pyrinomonadaceae bacterium
TAGGCCCGCGTAACGAGATGGAAGCGTTGGTGGCTGGGGTGTGGCAACAGGTGTTGGGCCTGGAGCGAGTCGGCATCCACGACAACTTCTTTGACCTCGGCGGCCACTCTCTACTCGCCACCCAGGTTGTCACGCGCTTGCGTGACACGTTGAAGGTGCAAATTCCTTTGATGCTGATATTCGAAAATTCCACCGTGGCTGGACTGACCGCGGCGCTGGAAGCCGAAGTTAGGGCCGGAATGGGAGTGATCGTCCCGCCCGTCGCACACGTTCCCCACGACGGCGCCGTCCCCCTCTCCTTTGCCCAGCAGCGACTCTGGTTTCTGGATCGGCTGATGCCCGACGCGTTTTCCTATAACACGCCATTGGCGTATCGCATCACCGGGCCCCTCAACGTTGAAGCCCTGGAAAAGAGTATTAGTCAGATCGTGGCGCGCCATGAAGTGCTGCGCACGACGATCGCTTTAGTGGAAGGTGAGCCGGTGCAGACTATCGCGCCAGAGGTGCGCGTCAAGTTAGAAGTGAGCGACCTCGAATTAGTGCCTGGCAGCGAGTGTGAAGAAGTGGTCCAACGAGAAGTCGAACGTGAGGCACAACTGCCATTCGATCTAAGCACCGGGCCAGTCATACGTGCACGCCTGCTCAGGATCGCGCCCGACGATTATCTGTTGGTTGTAACCCTACATCACATCGTTGCCGACGGGTGGTCCATCGGCGTCTTCGCCGGGGATCTTTCCGCGTTTTATGGGGCCGCAATCAAAGGACGCGAAGCGGCCTTGCCGCAGTTGCCGGTGCAGTATGCCGACTATGCGGCGTGGCAGCGAGAATGGCTAAAAGGCGAAGAACTCGAGCGTCAACTGCGGTATTGGCGCGAGCAGTTGCAAGGAGCTCCGACCGTGTTGGAACTGCCCGGGGACAAGCCGCGTCCCAAGGTGGCGAGTGGACATGGAGCACTCGAACGTTTCGAAGTGGGCGGGGCCGTACTAGCTGGGCTGAAATCGATTGCACGCCAGGAAGGTGCGACGCTCTTCATGACGCTGCTGGCCGCGTTTGCGGCGCTGCTGTCGCGCTACAGCGGGCAGAAAGATTTGCTGATAGGGGCGCCGATTGCAAATCGCAATCGCGAAGAGTTGGAAGGGTTGATCGGCTTCTTCGCCAACACCCTGGTCCTACGCACACGCATAGACGACGACGTGACCTTCCGTGGTTTGGTGCAACGCGCGAGAGAAGCGTGCCTTGGCGCCTACGCGCATCAGGATGTGCCGTTCGAAGCGCTCGTTGATGAGTTGCAGCCTGAACGAGATCTCAGCCGTTCGCCGCTTTTTCAAGTAGTGCTGACGGTCCAGAACGCGCCCATGAGGCCGCTTGAGTTGTCGGGCCTCACGCTGAGTTCCACGAAGGTGCATACGGATACCGCGAAGTTTGATCTGGGACTCAACATTTATGAAAAGGATTCGTCGCTGGCCGCCAGCTTTGAATACAACCGGGATATTTTAGAACCGGAGACGATTTGGGGGTTGATCGAGCGGTTTCAGTTGATGCTGGCGGGGATAGTGGGAGAGG
>JBOGOU010000535.1:0-4323 GCA_050748205.1 Pyrinomonadaceae bacterium
TCCGTAACTCACCTGCTCCATTCCGCTCACCACCGCCACCGCCGCCGCTCGCTTCTTCACCTGCTCCTCGAACAGCCCCGCCACCGTCGCTGCCCGCGGATACCCACTCCCCGTCTCGTTCCACTCGCGCAGAAGTTTTTCCGTCTCCACTTCAGACAGCATGTTGAGCTTGGAAATCTGCGTATCAGGCTGGGCCAACATAGACCAGAGCACTTGCGCGTAGTGCCGCGTAAACTGTTCGACTGTGCTTCGGTTGAAGAGGCTGGATCTGTATTCGACGGTTCCCGCCAAACCCGCATCGCCCATGGAGAACGAGAAAGTGAGGTCGTTCTTAAGTGGCCGCATCTTTTCGGCGTCGTGAATATTTTCGAGCAGGATGACGACGTTGAATAGCGGCTCCTGGTTCACCGCAGGACTGAAGCCCAACAACTCGAGCAACCGCTCAAACGGATACTTCTGGTGCGCGTAGGCTTCGGAGAGAGTCTGTTTCACGTCCGCCAGCAATTGCCTGACGGTTGCGGCGCCGCTCACGCGATCGCGCAGCGGCAGTATCTTATTGAGAGCTGCGTCTTCGCTGTGCCGCTCATGTATAGCGGAGCCAACAACGATGTCCTCCTCGCCGCTGTATTTGTATAAACAGACTTTAAGGGCAGCGACCAGAATGACAAAGATGAGAGAGGGCGTACGATCTGAGGCCCTGAACAGTTTGTCCTGCGTTTGCGGACTGATCGTGATCTCAAGACGCTCCTGGCGTTCATCAAAATGCGGCGGCCTTTCGAAGTCGAGCGCCAACCCGGTAAGCGCCAATTCGCCGGACAGTTTTTGCAGCCAGTAATCACGCTCTCTTTCGAGGTGCTCACTGAGCAGCGTTGTCTCCAGTCTGTCCATCTCCCTCCCTCGCGCCCGGTGGAGGGCATAGCCTTTTTGTCTCGGCTATGCGCCCCGGACCGCGCTTAATCGAGTTTCCAGTTCCTGACGGCGTTGACCATGCTCCGCAGATCTTGTTGTTGCATCGCCTTCTTCTGTCCCTCAGGAACCGAGGCGATTTCAGTTGCTAGAATCCTGTCAGCTAGGGTCATGAACTCCTTGAACCGATCGGCGGAAATTCCCCGGCCCATGAGATAAGGAATGATCCAGAAATCAAAAGACCACTGCGGCAGCCAAAGCGACTCGTTGACGCTGAGGAAGATGCGGTCGATGTGATCCATCGCCTCGAGACTGTCCATCGTGTTGTGGCTCCATACGAATCCTTCGCCGTTGATGCCATACTTCGCGCGCTGGCCGTCGACCGGCGTACCCGGCTCGCAATACCAGTTCTGCGCGCGAAAGTAGCTCGGCTTGTTGTCCCTAATGAAGTTCAACGTTTCTGCAATTGTTTCGCTCGTCTCGCCGGGGAAGCCAACGATGAAGGAACCGAAGGTAAGAATGTCGCGCGCGTGTAGGTGCTCCATGCCATAGGCGTACCGCTCGATGGTCGCCGCCTTGTTCATGTTTTTGAGAATGGTGGGAGAGCCCGATTCGATGCCGAGGAAGACTCCCTTGCAGCAGCTCTCGGCCATCAGGTCGAAGGCCTCTTCGTCGCAATTGCTGCACCTGAAGTAAGAGAACCAGTTGAAGCCATAGTTCTTCCTGATCATCATGCGACAAATTTCTTTGAAGCGAGGCAGAGGCACGTTGAAGGTGTCGTCTATGAAGACGACGTTTTGCACGTTGCCCAGAGCGCGGATGGAATCCAACTCGCGTTCGACCGTGTCAACAGCGGCGAGCGTTAGTTTCCCTGCCCGCGCCGGATAATTGCAAAACGAGCAACTGAAGGCGCAACTGCGTGCTGTTCTTGTTTGAATGGTGCGGCCGAGTTGCTCGTTCGCGTAGTCGAACCAATTGACGGCGTTTTCATCTAGCGAGTTGTTTTCAGGCAACATGCCGGTCCTTACCAGTTCTCCGTTTTCGAAGTAGGCCAGATTGGAAACTTTGCTGAGATCCCCGCCGTCCTTCAGAGAGGCAACGATCTTTGAGAGCGTCAACTCGCCGGCCCCCTCGATCACATAAGCGTCCGCACCGATGTCGCTGAAGGCTGCCTTCAACGCGTCGCCTTTATAGTTCCGCGCGTGGTTGGCGATAAGTGGACCGCCGACCACAATCTTGGTTCTGCTGTTGTGTTTCCTGATGAACTCGACCATCTCGTTGACTGGCAGATTCACGACATAAAACGTGGTCGTGATCGCGACGCAAACAGGATCTTCGGCGAGATATTCGAGTAGCTTCTCTTTCTCATACTGAAAGAGGTTGATGTACTTCGCACTGAAGCCCTGCCGGTGCAGGAAGTTTGTCAAATAGACGGCTGCTAAATTAGGAATGTCGCCCGACTTGAAGTCAGCGAATCGTGTTGCACCGCCTTCGGGATGGGCCAGACTGATGCTGTAATTCAGGAGGCCGGGATAGTCGAGCTTCCTGCCGTCCACGTTGACGAAGCTGAACTTGAGATCGCGGTAAGCCTCTGAGTCTTCGCCGTAGTTCCTCAGAAAGCGCTCATACTCTTCGAAGGGAAGCTCGTTGTAGCCGATAACCACACAATCAAGCCTTTTCGTATTCATCTATGCCCCTTTCGTCAAACTCCTGGCTCTGTCCGCGGCAGCGAAAATTCCGTGCTTAAACCTCATAACGAAAAACTTTTTGCGAAATCCTCGATTTCACTCGTCCTTCCCAGCAACGCCTTCTCCTCTTCAAGCAACAGCTCCAGTTCTGAGAGGCGCGCGTCGGGTCGCGCGGCGATGCTCCGCAACAATCTGAGAAAATGCCGGCACATCTTCTCGACAGTTTTGGGATTGAATAGATCGCGGTTGTAGCCGATCCATCCGGTTGCGGCCCATTCGGAAGGACAGACATACAGGCACAGGTCAAACTTCGAGGTCTCGATGTCAACGTTGCTCGGCTCGATGGCGATATCAGTCAACCGCAAAACCTGGGCCGACTTGTTCTGTAGAGAGAAGGCCACCTGGAAGAGTGGATTGCGGCTCATGTCGCGCTCTGGATGAAGCTCCTCCACAAGCTTTTCGAACGGCACGTCTTGATGCGCGTAGGCGGCGAGACTCACTTCGCGTACTCGGCTCAGCAGTTCTCTAAAAGGCGGATTGCCGCTCAGGTCCAGGCGCAGCACCAGGGTGTTTGTAAAAAACCCTATCAGCCTCTCGATCTCCACCCGCCTGCGGTTGGCAATCGGAGCGCCGATGAGGATGTCCTTCTCCCCGCTGTATCGGGCGAGCAACGCGGCGAATGCCGAGAGCAACGTCATGAACAGCGTCACCCCATTCTGCCGGCACAACTCTTCCACGTCCCTGAAGAGCTCTTCGTCGATTTCCCGGCGTTCGAATGCGCCTCTGAAACTGAAAGCGGGTGGTCTTGAATAGTCGGTCGGCAGATTCAGGGAAGTTGGCGCGTCTGCCAACTGTCGGTTCCAGTAATCGAGTTGTTGTTGCACACCCGCGTCCGCAAGCGTCTGCCGCTGCCACACGGCATAGTCGGCGTATTGCACAGTCAGTTCCGGAAGCGCGGGCTGTTCGTCGTGCAAACGCGCTTCGTAAAGCGCCGCCAGTTCTTTCAAAAACACTTCCATGGACCAGCCGTCGGCTGCGATGTGGTGGATCGTCACAACCAGCACGTGCTGGCTTTTGGTTACTTCAAACAGAATCGCGCGCAGCAGTGGACCACGTGAGAGGTCGAAGGGGCGTTGCCCTTCTTTTCGTACAAGACTTTCGACCTCCGCCTCCCGGCCCACCTCATCGGCGGCCGCTATCCGTACCACGTTGAGATCGATCGGAGATGCGGGCTGCACCTGTTGCGCGGGCAGTCCGTCAGCCATCGTGAAAACCGTGCGCAACATCTCGTGGCGTTCGACGATGCGATTGATGCTATGTTCGAGTGCTTCGACGTTTAAGCGGCCAGTGATGCGGTAAGCAACGGGCACGTTATAAAACGGATTCCGCGGCATCAACTGATCGAAGAACCAGAGTCGCTGCTGCTCGAACGACAGCGGAAGCGGCGCCTCGCGACTGACCCGTACTATCGGCGACGTGTTAACCCCTGCCCCCTGCATGGTCCTCGCCGTTATGCAGTCTGCTAACGCGGCGACCGTCGGCGTATCAAAGACAGTGCGAAGGGCGATGTCTATACCGAACGATTCGCGCAGCCTCGACATTACCTGGGTGGCGAGTAGAGAGTGGCCGCCGAGGTCAAAGAAGTTGTCGTGGATGCCGACTCGCTCCAGGCCCAACACCTGTTGCCACACCCCAGCCACCAACGCTTCCATCTCGTTACGCGGGCCTA
>JBOGOU010000536.1:0-9079 GCA_050748205.1 Pyrinomonadaceae bacterium
TTGAACCTTTCAACGGAGTTCAGTCCGTTGCGGGCGCAATTTTTGATCAAATTGCTTAGGAAAAGAATGGAAACAACATATCAACATCAATAGCGTCATAGTCAATTGAGGACAGACCCATGTTGAATTCAATCGGTGAGAAACAAAGCTTGAAATCCCAGATTGGGATTTCAAAACACAGTTCTTAGGACCTTCTAGTCCTGCGAGTAGGACTTACCATTATTTACTATTTACTTTTCCAAACCGCTGCGCCCGTTGCGGCGCGTCAAACACCAAACGATCAGGGTTCCATTTTCGACTCGCCCGTTTCGCCCCTCGGGTCTTCTTCAGCTAAGAGTTTTCTGATCACTTGCTCGGTGGCGTCGTACGCGCCTTCTCCGACGTGCGTCCAACGCACGCGGCCTTGTTTGTCAAGCACGAACAAAGTCGGCCACGCTGCGACTTCGTACGCTTTCCACGTCGAAAAATCGTTGTCGCTAACTACGGGATAGTGAATGTCCAACTCTGCAACTTCGCGCCGCAAATTGTCGATGTTTCGTTCCTCGTCGAATTCAGGCGAATGTACGCCGATAACGGTTACACCCTTATCGCTATAGCGATCGTGCCAGTTCTTGACGAAAGGCAAGGTGTTGCGGCAGTTGTAGCACCCAAACGTCCAGAACTCGATCACCACCACGCGACCACGCAGGCTCTTGAGCGTAAGCGGTTCGGAGTTGACCCAGAGGCCGTCGGCGATTTCAGGAGCCGCGGGCGCTTTGCTTTCCGTAACCAAAGTTCGAGAAGGAATCATTGGGTTTCCCGAAGTCAGACGTGAAATACCCATGCTTATGATCCCAAACGGTCCCGTGCCCCCTGCGTAACCAGCCGCCACGATCGCAACTGCCAAAATCAATAGCAGCGAAACGAAAATAGTATTTTGTCGATGCATGTTCTTGCCTTAATTAAGTACGCATGAGATGGGCATTCCGGATTTATGGCGGACGACTTAGCTTCCCGGACCACGTGATAATAATCGTTCTAGCTACGCCGAATTCAGCAGTTCTTATCGATATCCCGAAAACTTCGCGAGATAGCTCGTCACACACCGAGCGTAAGCACGACGCGGAAACGTACCTTTCCGGTATGCATTCGTTCATACGCCTCTGCCACCTCATCAAGCAGATACTTTTCGATCATCGGATGCACATCGCTTAACGCGCTAAACTCCATCGTGTCCTGCGAATCTTTCGCGGTCCCTGAGTACCAGCCAGCGATTGAACTCCGTTTCGTAATTAAGGAGAACACATTGATCGTCAGAGCTCAGCCGGAGCTGCAGGGATTAACAACAGGCCGTCTGGCGACAGTCCGTCGACCATCGCAGATATTGCTGCTGCGTTCGGTGCGGTCGCGAGAATCACGCGCGCGCCGCCGAGCTTTTGCAGATCCGAAGGGACGTCTGTGGCGGTCGCATCGATGTAATGATGCGCGCCGAGTTTTCGCGCTAGCGGACCCTTATCAGTTCCGCGATTGATCGCGACAGTCTCGAATCCCATCTGCCGCGCGTACTGAACACCCAGATGTCCGGGTCCGCCGATGCCATGCACTGCGACGACCTCTCCGGCCCGCGCCCCGGAATGGCGTAAGGCGTTGAAGACCGTCACGCCTGCACACATGAAGGGTCCGGCTTCTTCGGCAGGCACTTCATCAGGAATCGCCGCTAGCACAGCCGCCGGTGCAATCATGTACTCAGCTTAGCCACCATCGAAATCAACGCCGGTCACTTTTCGAGCGATGCACATCGCGAAGTCACCCCGCCGACACTGCTCACATACAAAACAGTGTCCGCCGTGCCAACCCACGCCAACGCGCTGACCGATGGTCCAGGCCTTCACATTCTCGCCTAGTGCATCGACGCGTCCAGCGATCTTATGACCGGGCACACGAGGGTACTGAAGCCCCGGCCAGAGACCTTCCTTGACCAGAGCATCGCTGTGGCAAATGCCGCAAGCGTCAACTTTCACGCGGACTTGCCCAGCATTGGGTTCCGGGATGTCCCGTTCTACTAACTCCCAATCTCCACCGGCTTTGCGGATTTGTGCTGCTTTCATTTTGTTAGTTATGTTGTTGCTTCGCAATTCGATCAATAGACATCTACCGAACCGATGAGCGACAAACGAGTTGATTCCAAGCGTCAACTCAAGTGGGCAGTTCAGTCCCGGACTGCTCCGCCACCATGTAGGCGGCGTACCAGTCGGGCCAGTTCGCATCTCGTTCACCGGTGCGTTTTTCATGTTCGCCATGGGCTGCCTCCGCACGTCGAAACGCGCCGGCCAGTGATATCCAATCGGGCCGGGCGGAAAATCCTTCCGCTTCAGGCAGAGCACCTAATATCGCCAGGGGCGGGAGGTAGTTATGGTTGTAGGTGTACCTGGTCGAGGGCTTGGTGTTTTCTGCAGCGGCACGCTTGGCAGTGTTTCTTTCCGGCATGATCGTCTCCTTTCAACAATGCTTGGACGCAGCCAGATGTTCTGGCTTGGCCACAACCTCCAGCGTCATTGGGCGGCAGCTATCTGCATGAGTCTCGGAGCTTTGACTGCTTCGATTGCCCACGAGGTCAATCAACCGTTGTCAGGCATCATCACCAACGCGAGTACGTGTGTGCGGATGCTGGACGCCAATCCGCCGAACGTTGACGGCGCGCGGGAGACTGCCCGACGCACCATTCGCGACGGCCGCCGCGCCGCTGATGTAATCACACGGCTGCGCGCGCTCTTCGGTAGGAAGGATGCAGCCACTGAGTTGGTAGACCTGAACGAGGCGACAAGCGAAGTGATTGCGCTGTCGCGCGCCGAACTGGAGCGGAACCGTGTAATTCCGCGAGCTGCACTTGCCGATGAACTACCACTGGTAACAGGGGATCGTGTGCAGCTCCAGCAGGTGATTCTGAATCTGCTGCGAAACGGCTCAGATGCAATGAGTGCGGTGGAAGATCGGACAAGAGAACTGGTGTTCAGGACTGAAGTAGACGGTAATCATGTGCGCTTGAGCGTGCAAGATGCAGGAACGGGCCTCAAACCAGAGGCCCTTGAGCGCCTATTTCAAGCCTTCTACACAACTAAAGATGACGGTATGGGAATCGGCCTTTCCGTCAGCCGTTCGATTATCGAGAACCATCATGGTCGCTTATGGGCCACGCCGAATGATGGTGCAGGCGTGACATTCTCATTTTCCATTCCGTGTGTCGGCGAGGATTCAACGGAAGAGATAGATCCCGCTGGAAATTGATATGAAAGATCCGCAACTGCGAGGCATAACTAATGACTAAATGCAGTACCCCACACAAAGACCTGTCCGTATCGTTTTAAGATTCCCAGCCATATCGTATTCTGCTCGCATGACACACGAGATTGGTAACGAACAAATCGAACAGGTCAGGAACTCGTTCCAAAAAGCTTTGAACAGGCATGGTTACGGATTCCAATTTAGCGTACTTAAGATCGCGGAACAGCTTGCGAAGAAAGTCGACGAGGATGAACGTTCTAAGTGGAGCTTTCTTTCTTCAGAAGTTCCTGTTCAAGTTCAAGGTTTCGGCACAAGAATAGACTTTGTATTGTCTAGACGGTCCTCGACATCCAGCCCCTTCTTCCATCTGGTTTGTGAATGTAAGCGTGCAAATCCTGCGCTTTCAAATTGGTGTTTTATCCGCGCACCCATTACTCGCAGGAATCAGCCTAAGGGCGCTGATCCGCTTATGTTAGAAACTGTTATTCAAAATTCGGGCGTTCAACTCTTCAAGATTATCGCCACTACGGATACAACTGTGAACGACGCCTATCATTTTGGCGTGGAGGTGCGCGCGGCTAAACAGGGAGATGAGAAGGGTGAGAGCGGAAAAGCAATCGAAGACGCCGTCACTCAAGTCCTCAGAGGGCTCAATGGCTACTTAGAGATGCTCGCGCAACACACGCAGCTAGTAGAAGGAACAATTACGTACCTCCTGCCGGTAGTTTTCACTACCGCCCAACTCTGGGTCTCTAAGGCTGATCTCGGCCTGGCTGAGTTAGCCACAGGTGATCTCGACATCTCTAAGGACGAGTTGAATCAGTTCCATGGCTCTGGTACCAATATCACATGTCACCAGGTCTTAAGCACAGTTCGATCTCTCAACCGAAGGACCAAATCAAGATTGAAGAGTTTATCGAATCAAATTACATTCGAACGATTGCTATAGTTAGTGCCAGCAGCATCGAGGAGTTCTTGCTCCATACTTCTGGTGACTTCTTCTAGATTCGAGGTCGAATGAATGCCCATCGCTTCAAGCGTTCTTGAGTCCAGTGCCTGACTTTGCACTTATCGAAGCTTTAACTCGTCACCTCGCGCGAACAACTCGACCCATCGTCTCGACACAAATCTCCATCCGTCGTCGGTGCGCAGGAACCGGTCGTGATCCTCGCCCACGCTGAACGGGAAACGAAGTGGCGAGCACGTGTCAGCCCGGCCGTTATCCACCCTCCATCCGTGTTCGATGACGAGGCGACGGAGTTGCACCTAATCGGCATCGCTGACGAGTTGCTCCGCCGTTGACATTTTGCTGGCGCTCTACTCACTACTCGACAAGCAGATCGTCGCCCTCGGCTCGCACTAACCGGGAACGCACGGGGCTCTGCGCCGGTCCGCGGAGGACAGCGCCTGACGTCACGTCGAACTCGCTGCCGTGGCAGGGGCACGTCACTCTGGTACCATCCAGCTTACCCTCCGCGAGCGAGCACCCTCTGTGGGTGCAGGTGTCATCGAAGGCATGCAGATGTCCTCCCGCACTCGCAACGTTCACCTTGGTTCCCGCGACATCGAAGACGCGCATCTCACCCGCGAAGATATCGTTTGCGTTACCAACTCGTACCAGCATGGTTCACCTCCAAATGCAGTTGCTGGCATCGTCATTGACCGATCCGGTACGATGCCAGCCTGCAAAACGCGAAGGATGGTTGAACAAGCCTTATGCAGTGGTCGCCTTGCCCCGATAACGCGGAACAAACTCCTCTGCCACAAATGACTCGTAGGAAGTTGGCGTACTATTCTCCGCCGTCCGTGGCTCGAGTGGTTTCATATAACCAGAGTTCAGAGCCGCCGACATTTCGAGGATCAGATCCGCTATATTCGCGGACATTCCCATTTGCAGAAAAGCTTGACGAACTTGTTCATCAGGCAAGTGGATATATTTAAGATCGGGTTTTCCGGTCGCCTGGCCAATGATTGTCGTAGCCTCGACATAACTCAAATCCCGCTCTCCAAGCAGTTCGCGCGTCTGTTTATCGTTGAAGTCAAGAGCAAGAAGTGCCTTGGCGGCAGCAGCCCCTATGTCGCGTGTCGCAACCATGGGTATCGCCAGATCGGGTAGCAATGGCCCGGTAGTCATGCCCATCGTTTGAATAACACCGATCTGCGCGAGAGTATTCTCCATAAAATACCCCGGACGCAGATGCAACGCGTTTAGACCTGGGATGCGATTCAGTGTCTGCTCAAGATAATGCAGTCCAGCAACCGGACCAGTGCCATCAGGCTTATCAGCCCCAACGCTACTGAGCGAGACCGTATACTCAACCGCCGCCTGCTCGAGTGCGTGGGCAATCGCATTAGTTGCTTTATCTTGATCGGCTCGGTAGTTCTCGCTCGTCATGCTTGGTGGAATCATCGCGTAAACTGCGCGTGCTCCAGTGAACGCCTTCGCTAGGGCCGCTGAGTCATTCACATCACAAACAAACGCTTCCGCACCTTCCGCAGTCAGAGACTCCAGCCTATCAGCGCTCCTACCAATGACCCGCACTTTCTGGCTTAACCCCAACAGTGTCTTTGCAACGATACTTCCAGTATTGCCAGTTGCCCCCGTGATTGCGTACATGATCGCCCTCCATGAATTTCCAAAAATGGCTTTGGTTTAGACAGTTCAACCATCGTTTTAGCACACTTCGGAATCTCCCAACTCATCAATTAGCGGCTCGATTCAGATGCTAGCTTCGCATATTCAGAAGCACCAGTAAATGAAGACCTCAGTAGACCGCTGATGCCGTCTACGATCTCAGGAAGTCGGCCACTTGCCGCGCGAAAGATTGGTGATACTGGAACAAAGAGCCGTGGCCGGCATCGGGATAAACGAGAAGAACTGCGTTCGGCAGATTCTCGACCAAGCGGTAAGAGTTCGATACCGGTATCATTTCATCATTGACGCCGTTCACCACCAGTGTCGGCTGGCGAATGTTTCGGAGGTCGGCGAAGCGCTCTCCCGTGAATTGCTCCCATTCACGAAAGGCCGCTATTTGGTTTGCCGCGACCTCAGGACTGCTCGGCGGATCGAGGTCTTCCTTCCGTCGGGCGAGCCTTTCAATAAATGCCGCGCCGGCCTTCTGGCCCGGCTCCGTTTGTGTAAAGAAAATCTTCTGCAGCACTTCATATCCCTGGAGCGTCGGATCCTGCAGGTGTTTGGACAGCGCAGGCTTTTCGAGATGCATGATGTCTTCTCCGCCTCGCGGAGCTGTCCCCGCCAGGATCATTCTGCGAAAGATCAACGGACGATCCTGCACCATCTGCAACGCGACCATTCCGCCAAGCGAGAATCCGAGCACGTCGCAGTTGGTCAGGCCTAAGCCGTCCAGAAAACCCAACGCATGCTCAGCCATGCCTTTGATAGTCTGAGGCACCTTGCCAGACGTTCGTCCAATGCCGGCATTATCGAAGAGAATAACCTCTCGTCCTGAAGCCAGCGCGTCGGTAACGGTTGAATCCCAGTTGTCGAGCGTGCCGGTGAAATGCTGCAAGAAAAGTAACGGCCGGCCAGACCCCTCACCGAAACGCCGGTAAGCATATGTCTCACCGTTTGCCTCAAGGAACTGGGTCGGCGCAGTTATGTTGCTCGCAGTCGTCGTTGTAGACGCACTCGTCGTGGACATTTCGTGGTACCTCCTTTTTCCTCTTCCGACGCGGATCCTTTTATCTCTTGAATGACCGCGAGCATCAGCGTAGTGATCTAAATGACTCGCGAATCTCCTCTGAATAGAACTTCGGCTGCTCCCGTTTATCCCTGACGCGACTGTGATAGCTTAGAACCAAGCGCCGTCCAATTTGTCGCCCAGCCAAGGGAGAGGTCGTTATCAAGAATTAGTTCTGTTGCTGGTCGGGTCGCCACCTTGTTGGGGCTGACCGGACCGACGCGCGGTCGTATTGTCAGCTTGAAGATGGAAGGTATCCTCTTCCAGGGTATCCTCGCCTGGGTCATCCACCGTTATCAGTAATTCCAGGTCTTCTTCGCTCATTTGAACCTCCTATCACTGCCATAGCGTTTACATACTCGCGGCTGTCTCCAATGTTTTGTGCTTCCCGAATGACGACGGATGGCCGGTCAGTCCGTCGTCGTTCAGGCATTCAAGGCTGTGTTCTCAGGGCGTCGCTCCGAGCGCGCCGCACCATTCGGTCGTGAATGATCCAGGAAGTGACTCGAAAAGTAATTCATCAATGTAACACCAGCCCCACTCTTCATCCGGTTCAAAGGACTTGATTAGCGGGTGATTGGTTGAATGAAAATGCTTAGCCGCGTGCTTGTTCTTTGAGTCGTCGCAACAACCCACGTGACCGCAGGTTACGCAAAGCCGCAAGTGAAGCCATCGGTCACCCATTTTCAAACACTCTTCACAGCCGTTCGGGGTTCTCGGAGTAACATTGCCAATTTCAAACAAATGTGAACAGCAGTTCATTGTTGTAATACCTCCTGATGCTAGTGGACCCCCAAACTCATCAGAGTGCCACGGATTTGGTTCGTATTGCGGGAACTCGCGCGTCGATCCAGTCGTTAATGTCCGCCATCACGAGCTCCTTATCAAGGTCATTCAGCAAATCGTGATAGTGCCCTTCATAAAGTTTCAGAGTTTTGTCCGTTGAGCCGGCGTTATCGTAAAAGAACTGGCTGCCGCTCGGGTTCGTCGCCTTGTCCTCCGTGCCGTGCAGAATGAGTACGGGAAGTTTGATGAGGGGAAATTCTTCATTCAGCCGACTATTGGCATTTATCATCACCCTGGAGGTCTGCGCCGGCTGAGACTCGCCCTTAATCAGCGGGTCATTGTTCATTGAAGCAACAACCAGCGGATCTCGGGAGAAAATTTCGTTCTTCAAGGGGAAGACATGCGTGTGCGGCGTGATGTAACTCAATCCCTTGATAAACGAAAGAGCGATATCGGGCACCGGCAGATCGTATGCGAAGCTCTCGCAGATTAATCCGTCGATCTCTGATTGATGGTCGAGCGTATAAACGCACGAAACGACACCGCCCGCGCTGTGACCGAGAAGGAACACCGGCAAACCGGGATTCTCCGCTTTCGCGGTTCTGATTAGCGTCGCTACATCGTCGGTATAATCTTCCATCTTTTCAACGTAGTAACGCTCGCCTTCGGAGCGCCCACGCCCGCGCAAATCGATCGCATAAGCCGCCAAATCTCTCGCCGCAAATTGCTCGCCGACCCACAGATATTGCCCGCTATGCGAATTAAACCCGGGGACGATGACGACCACGCCGCGTGTTTTCCCTTCGGGCTGCCACGAGCGGGTAAAAATTTTCAGTCCGCCGACTCCTTTGAAAGTTGATCCCTTCATTTCTTCAATCTCCTTTCGAATTGGTGATCTCCGACACAGACTCGGAGTTGGTTTGCGGTTCGGTTGATTTCATTCCGGCGCCGGCACTAACACCGGAGCGCCCTTGTCTTTATCGCCCCGCCGTCACCTTTTCATACTTCCGGGCGACGACTTCCTGCGCTTGCTGGAAGCTCCCGATGACCGTCCTGTAGTTCGGCGCGAACCGGGCGAACAGCGCGGACGCCCGCGCTCGCGCCGCCGATATACAAAGCGGTCAGTACTCCCAGATGGCCGGTACAAAACGAAAGACGTCGCTGGCGACCGCCACCCGGCCGACGGCCGGGACCGGCAGGTGAGCGGCCACCAGCGGCTCGCCGGTCTCCGCCAGCTCCCGCAAAAGACGGACCCGGACGCGGGCCGCCTCCTCGGGGTCGTGGTCGAAAGCGTTGTGCCAGTCGGGGTGATCGAAGTGGTTCGGGAACAC
>JBOGOU010000537.1:0-16455 GCA_050748205.1 Pyrinomonadaceae bacterium
CGACATGTACGAGCATGCCTACCACATGGACTATGGAGCTGCGGCAGCGAAATACGTTGACGCATTCATGCAAAATGTAAACTGGGAGGAGGTCAACCGTCGCGCTGAGGCGGCAATGAAGAGTTAGCCTAAACGCTGGGTTCCAATGGCGGTCGCAGAGCGCGATCAACTTGAAGATGGGGCTAAGATGGTGGCGGTACGTGTTGATACTAAGCCAGCCGAAGCGATACCTTGACGACCGCTAAGCGCGTAAATACTGGCTTATATCGTTTCGTAAGAGTAGGTGATGCCGTCTCCAACGTTCTTAAAATCCGTTGACCGTAAGGTCGTGTGGGTTCGACTCCCACCCTCGGCACCAGTCTGAACCCGTCTCTACTACAACAACTTGCACTGTTCCCTGAATTTGATTCAAGCGCGCTCATTTGCGCGCGATGAGCGAAAGATGAGGGACTAAATTTATCCCGCTCGTCTTTCGACATTCGACTACGTGACCCCAAGGTTCCGTCAACTTCTCAACCACTTGTTCTAACTCTTCCCGGTTCCCCAACACTGAAGGTAAACTCACTCCATTTGGAGTGGTTTTTGATGAGTCAATTCGCAACCTTGACATGACCATCGCTTCGCATTAGAGTCCATGTGCTTATTTAGAACAAGCCTAACGTATAGAAGTTACAGACGTATGTTGCGGTGCAGGGAAAACTGATCACGGAAGCAAGTCCCAATCACCTTGCGTTCCGATTTTAGTCTTTCTTTTCCTGTAACCAAAAGAGTAGTTACACTCGCGATGACACCGGAAGAAATGTGTCACGGCCACTACGGGGTTGATTGGTAGCCGGACTCCGCGTTTCGAAAGCGAGAATAAGAGAAGTCGAAGAGCCAGCCCAGACGCCACACCTTTATCCTTTGCCGCAATGGCGGATGATGCCTCCCGAATTTTTTTGTATTGTGTTGCTCCGCCAACTACCCGGTCGAATCCATGTGACTCATGAAAGCCTCGATGGAAGCGACCGTTTCAGGGAATCTCTAACGTTCAACAACCGATGATCGAAAAAACCGAATAGCTGTCACCTCGTTCTTGATTGAGCTTATTCAGACAGGTTGTCGCCATCGCCGGATGTGCGTCCTAAAGTTTGATTGCATCACCTTGAGTGATAAAGCTCCATTTTGGCACCTCATGAAGGGTAGGTACTGGCATGTATCAGAATGGCTCTCACGGTTACCTTCTGCCCCCCTCTTCGCTACTGGCTACATTAGAGACATTGGAAAGAGTACGACAAAAAATCGGCTACTCTCGAAGGCTGGGGCACCTTTGGGTATTTATTGAAGAATCTTACTCAGACCCGGATATTCGTCTGCCGGATGCAGCCCAACGCAGTGGCGTCAGCCAGGATCATCTAAACCTCCTCCTGCGTCGTTTCGCCAACACAACTTTTCATGATCTGCTCTCTCGGTATCGAATAGAAAAATGCCTTGAGCTTCTTTACGAAAGAAACTACACGTTAACAGAAATCTATAGTCGTTGCGGCTTTAACAGCCCGACCACTTTTGATCGGCAGTTCAAGAGGTGGGTGGGTTGCTTGCCCAGCGAATATAAATCGGGTGTAACGAGCAACCGACCGGTAATATAGACCGCCCAATCTCGGTTTTTGAATAAAGATTACCGGTTTTTGAATAAAGAATACCGAGTTTTGAACAGACTAAATCGAGTAAACGACTAAGATCGATTTCCCCCATAGCCAACAACTATCACAGGAAACGCTGGAATTTCTCAACAGGTGCCTCCGGTGAGGATTGTCAAATGATACTCACAGAAAGACTCCGCACACTCCCGGCCTCATTGTTAAGGGAACTTCCTCGATTTATTCTGATTGGTTTATTCAGCTTCGCGGCAATTGATAAGCTCATACATTTTCGCGGGTTTGTTACCGCTATTCATAGCTATCAACTGCTACCCTCCAGCCTGGAATACTCTGCCGCGATCTTTTTCCTCATGGCCGAGTTCGCGATTGCGCTCGGCCTGCTGACGAAACGGTGGCGGCGGCCGGCCTGCGTCTCGGCGGTGTTACTGTTAGGGACCTTCACAGTAGTTTACCTGGCAGTTAATCCCGCCGGAGTTTGTGGGTGCTGGTTTACGCTGACGCTGAATTCAGGCGGATATTTTCACATACTGCAAAATCTCGTTTTCATAGCTCTCGCCATCCTGACGTGGATGGATCATAGGTCCACAAAACCCGACGCTTCATCGGTCTTGTACTCTACCAGCCCTTCAACCGCGGAATCCGACGACGGAAGACTTAAACCTGCATGATAACGAATCTCATCTTCTGGGAAAGGAGGAAACTAACTATGACCCGATCTATCTTGAGAACAGTTCTGACTACGCTGGCGCTCGTACTACTGTTTGCCGGCTCGTTTAACCTGAATCGCGCAGCAGCCAGTACGTGCTCGGATCTCTGCGGCTGCGAAGGTGGTCCGATTACCTGCTGCACCATCCAGCTGCCCGACGGCACAACAATTAGATGTGGGAAGGACGCTCAGGTTGATTAAGAGCTTGGATGGCAGGCTAAAGACAACCGGTTGAAGTGGTCAGGTCTTCCGTCGTCCGCTCACCTTAAAAACAACTTTTCGGAGATAGCCGCAATGCTCAAGACTTTGCGTAAAGACTTGCTTTTGATACTCGCTATCGCAGCGGTCTTCCTGTCGCTGAGTTACGCGATTGGGTTCGTTACGAATCGCTCACCGAAAACGGTTGATCTTCCGACGGCTTTTCTCAGTGGAGAACGTGCCCCCAAAGCCCAACCCACTACGGTTAGGGTGTGGCGCAAACCCGCCTTCGAAAAAATAGCGGTCCTCAACTCCAAGAGTCTGAAGGCGCCGGCGAAGATGCAGGCAGATAACAATGGCAACATCTTTGTTTTGGATTGGTCGGATCTTCGAGTCAAAGAGTTTTCGCCTGACGGGAAACTTCTAAGAGCGTTCGGCGAAGAAGTGGGCAATCCCGGCGCTTTCGTAAATCCCACCGGTTTCGCCCTGGATTCCGGCGGCAACATGTGGGTGTGCGATTTCAAACAGGAACGCGTCGGAATTTTTAACACCGACGGAAGTAAAAGGTCATTTAAACCTAAAAACACGATCTATCGGATGGCGGCACTCGGAGACGTGATGATGACGATGGTGGTGCTGGAATATGGCAGACTCTTCGAGACCTATGATTTATCGGGAATGCAGTTAAAGTCATTCGGAGAATTACTAGAGGATCAAGCCAACAAAGCGCTCGCCCTCGAGGGGGATATCGTCGCCGACACCGAGAATCATGGCATTATTTATGGTGGTAGGTACCTGGGCATTATTGGGGCTTACGACGCCGAGGGCAAGCAACGGTTTCTGGTTCAAACGATCGATAACGTCCCACCGCCGACGGTGTTGGACGTTGAGAGTGTGGGGAAGAAACGAACGGTCAAACCCAACACGGCCCTGCCCGTTTTAAGCCTGAGCATTCTGGATAACGAATTGTATGTTTTGAGCGGAGTCCATCCGGACGGTACCGCAGGTCCGGGCGGAAAGGTAATGGATGTCTATAACAAGCAGGATGGGCATTATTTGTACTCGTGGGAACTCCCGGCAAGTGGTCAGGAGGCTATAGTGGGCTCGAACTACATTTACATTCGAAGTAATAAAGAAGTAACGGTGTGGAGTTTCAAGTCGAATACATAATAAACGGGTTGCTGATGCGAAAGCATCGCGCTGATGCAATCTACCCCAGCGAGGCTCTCACCCGGAAGTAATTTCGAAATTTCAAACTGCATAGAGTACTCGGAGGGCATGTGCGCTTGTCCAATCTCCGTAGCGGGATGAGACTGTTGCGCCGAAGGCCGGCTTTTGCCGCAACAGTTATCCTCGTCCTGGGATTAGGAATCGGCGTTAACACTCTTGTCTTTACCGTCACCGACGCAGTTCTACTGCGCCCCTTGCCTTACCCAAACCCTAATCAGTTAGTTTGGATTAGTCAGGGAATTTCTCCTGCTAAGACCGAGTATGCGCTAGCTCCGGACTTCACTGTCTGGCGCTCGCAGGTGCAATCCTTTTCACACGTGACTGCGTTTTCCGAACGCTTCCGCAACCTTAGCGGAAGTGGCTATCCGGAACGGATTCTATCGGCGGCGGTGTCGGCTGAATTCTTGTCACTGCTGGAAACTCCACCGATTGCCGGTAGGGATTTTCTGGCGAGCGATGACCAACCTGGGGCTGAACTAGTTGCCATCCTCTCTCATGGTTTCTGCAAGCGGCGCTTTGGGGAGGTGAACCACTGCGTCGGAGCAACAATCAGGCTCAACGGTCAATCATTTGAAGTGGTCGGAGTCCTGCCCGAAAGCTTTCGTTTTCCCGAACCGGTTGAAGTCGAAGTTCTGACTCCGTTGGCGCTTGGTCCGGATCAGGCGAGCCGCGAGACGAGCATGAACGTCGGAATGCAACTGATCAAAGTAATCGCTCGCCTCCGACCCGGTACCTCGTTAACTCAGGCTCAAGCTGAGCTTAGTGTCGTCCAACAAAGGATTGTTCAAGCCAACCCACAATACCAACAGAATCAGGACGCGAAACTCAGCCCGCTTCATCAACACTTAACTGCTAACATTTCGCGGGCTGCACTGGTACTTTTGGCTGCCGTCAGCCTCCTCTGGGTGCTTGGTTGTTTGAATGTTGGCAGCCTGCTATTTGCGCGCCTTATCTCCCGCCGGGCAGAGATGGCTGTTCGAATAAGCCTGGGAGCCAGCCGGCGGCGTTTGTTCCGGCAAGTGCTAACCGAGAACGCCGTGCTCACCTTCTTTGGCAGTGTCTTAAGTCTTCTTATTACTTACTGGGGACATCTTTTCATCGTTTCGATTTTTCCCCAGCAGGTATTCAGGATCAGTGATATTGAACTTAGTCCCGGCATTGTGGCTTTTGTGATCACAAGCTTCGCATTGACTGTATTGATCGTCAGCCTCGTAGCTGCGCGAGCTCTCCCGCCTCAAAATGCCGCCGATCTTTTGAAGTCTGGCAGCGGTAACGTCATCGGGTCGCTTAAGACACGACGAGTTTTGAATGTCCTTGTCGTCTGCGAATTGGCATTGGCAGTAGTCCTGCTGGTTGAAGCTGGGTTGATGATTAGAAGCTTTTGGGCTTTGCGGTATCGTGATCTGGGTTTCCGGCCGGAGCAACTTCTTACTTTACGGGTTGATCTAACGCCATCCAGGTATTCCTCAAGCAGTCAGCAGAGTGCTTTTTTTGAGAATCTGCTTCAGCGTTTGGGTGCGCTGCCGGGGGTTGATGCGGTGGCGCTTTGCAGCTCGCCGCCGCCGGTGCCGGTAGGCGCAATGTTTCGCCTCTCAGTTGAAGGTGGATATTTTCAACCTGCTCCCGGCACTATGATCAGAGTTCAAGCTGTAAACACTGATTATTACCGCATCCTAAGAATTCCTCTCTTTAAAGGACAGATGTTCCCAGACCAGGGACACGACAGTCCCTCAGTAGTGATTATCAACCGAGCCTTGGCGCGACAACACCTGGACGAGGACCAGGCAGTCGGGAAAAAAATACGGCTTGGCGGCCCGCTGGCGCCGTGGCTTACGATAATCGGGATCGTTGAGGACTTTAAGAATGTTGGCCTGGCTGCTGAGCCAGAACCGGAAGCTTACCGTCCTTACCAGCAGTTTCCTTTGCTCAGTAGCATCTACGTGTTAGTCAGATCATCAACATCTGATCCTTTGATGCTGGTCCCAGCCATTAGACGAGAGGTGGCGACGTTGGATAGCGAACAGCCACTCGCCGAGATTCAAACACTGGACCAACGGTTGACTGCGTCAGTGGCTCAACAACGCTTTGTTATGTCAATGCTGGTGTGTTTCGCCGTGCTGGCGCTATCGTTGGCGGTCGTTGGCATTTACGGAATTATGTCGTATGTCAGCCAACAGCGTACTCGTGAAATAGCTATTCGCATGGCACTAGGCGCTCAGCAAAAACAGGTAATCTGGATGATAGTCAGAGAAGGTCTACTACTCGGCCTGCTCGGTGCAGCTCTTGGAATCGCTATCGCGCGGACTGCAAGCCATTTCTTATCAAGTATGTTCTATGGCGTTGCCCCATCCGATCCATACACGTTTGTGATTGTCTTGATCTCACTGGTCTTCACGACGGTATGCGCCTGTTATTTTACGGCCCGCCGGGTAGCAAAAGTTGAGCCCCTTAAGATTCTCCGTTACGAATAAGTGGAGCGGACAACGGATCCGCGGGTCGCCCGGCTACCCAAGGAGTGCGTCCAGGAGCGAGAACTGCCGGGCATCGAAGAGTTCAGTTGAACCCCACCGGTCGGTGGCTGGCCCGTGGTCGGGCAAGGTCCAAGTGCTCTCATCTTTGACTTCCCAAAGTTGTCAGTGACAGCACATTTCAGCACGTGAGAATTTTACTTTATGCTTTGAGTTTCTAGAGTCGCGAGGGCATTTTTGGCGGCGCGATGCGTTTGTACTCGCGGTTCGGAGAGCCGACCGCGAGGAAGTCGCTTTCGCTGAGCAGTGATCCGGACGAATTGCTTCAGTTCAATATTCCGCAGCCGAAGGCTACCACAAAAGACCAAGCCGCAAGACGAAATGGTTGACAAGATGAAATATGAACCATGGAGTTTAAAAGATGGGGCTAAGATGGTGGCGGTACGTGTTGATACTAGCCAGACGAAGCGATACCTTGACGACCGCTAGGCGCGTAAATACTGGCTCGTATCGTTTGGTAAAACTAGGTGATGCCGGTTTCAAGGGACTTAAAATCCGTTGACCGTAGGGACGTGCGGGTTCGACTTCCACCCTCGGCACCTCTTCAATTCTTTTTGCTACCGCGCTTTGCATCACGTTGACAACCATCATCCTCTACCTCGGCTTACCCGACGAGGGTAAGATGAGGGGAAGATCAGGGACTCTTCAAGTTAGCCGTCAGCACCCAAGCTGAGGGGAAGATTGTTCGCCAGTTCGGGCTCCGCGACCTGCAGGTGGTGTGCAAGCGGCGTAGCGCGATCTCGCCGATCAGCACGATCGGCCAGAGATGCGGCTTCAGCAAATCTCCACTACTCACAGCGCAGCGCCACCATCGCGTCTACCCGCGTGGCCCGCCGTGACGGCAGGTAGCCGGCCACGATTGCCACCAAAAGCATCAACAGCGCCGCGAAGATCAGTGAAGCGGGATCCGTCGGCGTCAACCCGAAGAGCAGCGTCGCGGCCAGACGAGTTACCGCGAAGATCATCGGCAACCCGACGGCCACGCCGGCGATGACCAGCAACAGCGCCTCGCGCAGAATCAACCAGGACACGTCCCGCCTTTGCGCGCCCAGGGCCATCCGAATCCCGATCTCATTTGTCCGGCTGGCGACGCCGTAAGAGAGAATGCCGTACAGCCCGATGCAGGCGAGCAGCAGCGCCAGCAGGCCGAAAAAAACCGAGAGTGTGGCCATCAAGCGCTCGCGCAGGATGGTCGCCTCGATCATGGGTTTGAACCCCCGGAAACTAACAGTGATGGCAGGATTGATCTCGTTGAGGACGCGCGTGACTGCCGCGACGGTCTCGGCCTGCGGTAGGCGCGATCGGATCAAAACATTAGCGCCGGGCCCGGAGCCGGTGACTTGCGCGGCGGCGTCGTAGACGATTGGTCCGAACTCTTCGCGCAAATCTCCATATTTGGTGTCTCGAACCAGGCCGACGATCTCGTAGAGCCTCTCCGAGTCGCCGGGCGTTGCCTCGATCCAAAACCGACGACCGACCGGATTTGCTCCATTCAGGAGTTGTCGCGCGAAGGCTTGGTTCACAATTGCCGCCTTCGGCGCGCCGGCTCTGTCTCGCGCATCGAAGTCCCGCCCGGCCAGCAGCGGGATTTGCAGCGTCTTGAAATAATCGGGGCCGACTCGGCTGCGGCTTACGTCCTTTCCCTGGCGCGCGTCCGTGTCGTCCATCCAGACGGTGTTGCCCCCACTATCACGTAACGGGATCATCCCGAGGGCAGCCGATTCCATTCCCGAAGTTGCGCGGATGCGATCGAGGAACTCATCTTTGAAAGCTTGATAGCGATCGGGCGGGAGATTCAAACGCTGGAAGTTCACGCCCGCGATCAAGACGCCTTCCTCACGGAAGCCCGTATCCACCGTCAGCAGGTTGCTCAGACTGCGCGAAAACAGGAGCGCGCCCGCCACCAGCACGAGCGAGAGCGCGACCTGAGCGACCACCAGCGCCCGCCGCAAACTGAACCGTTCGCGGCTGGCGGTCATCCCGCGCCCGCCGGCTTTCATCACCGTGGCAGGCTCCATGCGCGTCGCCCGGATTGCCGGCGCCAGTCCGAAGAGGAGACATGTCAGGACGGCCAGTCCCGCGGCAAAACCAAGCACGCGCCAATCAGGGCCCAGATCGAGAAAGACCGGGTTATCACTGGTGCTGAGAAATGCGACGAGGAACCGACTCAACGCCAACGCCAGTGCCGCACCAAGCCCCGCGCCTACTCCGGCCAGCAACAAGCTCTCGACCAACAACTGGCGGATGAGCCGTCCTCGCGAAGCCCCCAAAGCCTGCCGCGTGGCGATCTCACGTTCCCGCGCGCTCGCCCGCGCCAACAGCAAATTGGCCAGATTGGCGCAGGCTATCAATAACACCAACCCGCCAATCGCCAACAGTAGCCAGAGTGGCTGTTCGTATTTTTCACGCAACTGAGAGACGCCCGATCCGGCGGGGACGGCAATGAGCGTGGAGCCCAGATAATCTTTCACGCTGACAGGCGGGTAATTCGCGGGCAGGGCGGTTTCAAAGATGCCGGGCGAAATCGCCTGCACCTGAGCCGTGGCCTGTCCCAACGACCAGCCCGGTTTCAGACGGCCGTTGACCGTCAGCCACCAGATGATGCCGGAGTCGAGCATTCGGTTATTGCCGCGAACGAGCGCGTTGGCGCAGATCGGCAGCGCCAGATCGAAAGACCGCCCAACCTCCATCCCGAAGAAGTTGGCGGGTGTGACTCCGATAATTTCAAGTGGATGATCAGACAGCGTGAGCTTGCGCCCGATGACGTTGACATCGCCGGCGTATTCGCGCTGCCAGAACGCGTGGCTGATAACCAGACCCGGCGCGGCGCAGCCCCGCTGATCGTCTGTTGTCATGAAGAGGCGACCGCGCGCTGGTTGTACACCAAGGCTAGTGAAGAGGTCGCCACTAACGTAAAGCAACCGGGTGGGCCGCACCTCCCCGCCCGGAGCGAGGTTAATATTGTCTGTCCCCCAGGCGAAGACGCCGGAAAAGGCTTGTTGCCTCTCCCTAATCAACTCCCAAACTGTATTGGTGACCGATGGCTCGCGGAAAAACCCTCCCCGCGCCCCTTTCATGTCCGCGAGACGAACTTCGGCCAATTCCTGCGGGGCTTTGACCGGCAGCATGCGCAGTCGCACAGCGTCGATCAACTGAAAAATCGCCGTGTTCGCGCCGATGCCGAGCGCGAGGGTGAGTACGGCAATCGTCGTAAAGCTTCGATTCTTACGTAGCGCCCTGACTCCATACCGCAGGTCCTGCCAAAACTCCTCGATGAGCCGTATGCCGCGGGCGTCGCGACATTCTTCTTTCGATTGTTCTATACCGCCGAAGGATCTCAGCGCGGCGTAGCGTGCTTCCTCCTGGTCCATGCCGCTTCGCATGTTCTGCGCGGTTTCGCGTTCGACGTGAAAGCGCAACTCGGCATCGAGTTCGCGCTCCACCTCATCCCTGCGAAACAGCACGCGCCAGCGCCTCTTGATCCGATCAGTGATCATAGCGCCTTCTCAGGCATCACGCAGGATAAGCGCGACTGCGCCGGAAAAACGTTCCCACTCCTTGCGCTCGGCTTCGAGTTGTTTGCGTCCCGTGGCTGTCAACTCATAAAACTTGGCGAGGCGGTTATTCTCCGATGGTCCCCATACCGCAGAGATCAGTCCTCGCTCTTCCAGACGATGCAGGGCTGGGTAGAGCGCGCCGGGAGTAACACTCAAGACTTCGCCTGAGACCAGCTGCAGACGTTGCATGATGTCCCAGCCGTTGAAGCGGCCGGAGCGCAGCAGCCGTAGTACCAGGAGTTCAAGTGTGCCTTGCAACAGATCGGCTTTCTGTTTCTTCATATCTTCCTCTAGACATCCAATAGGAGACCAGTTTACTGACCGACCTGTCGGGTGTCAATAGGAAGGCGGGAAGTTATCGGCGAGTGTTGTTAGGTCGTTTTGTTATTTTTCAAAAGTTATTACTACTTTTCCTCGAGCGTGTCCTTCTTCAAGATAACGTAGAGCTCCAGCCACGTCGCTGAACGGGTAACGTCTATCTATGACGGCTACAACGCTCCTGGCTTCAAGAAGATCTTTCAGAAGGACCAAATCCTTCTTGTTTATCTTCGCTATAAAGAAACACATCTTCTTGTTCCCCATCAGTGACAGCAATGGTCCCAGTAACATGGCTTGGAGAACTTGAACCCCGCCACCTCCTGCCATGACATAAATTCCCTTGGGACTTAATGCACGCCTGTAATCGAAAATCGAATGATATGCGTTGGCAGCAATAATCAGATCGTAACGCTGCCCACTTTGCGTGAAATCTTCTCGCGTGTAATCAATACAATGGTCTGCGCCAATCGATCGCGCCGTGTCCACATTTCTTGTGCTGCACACCGCAGTGACTTCAGCCCCGAACGATTTGGCAATCTGGACCGCAAAAGTACCCACACCACCAGACGCGCCATCAACCAGAACCTTTTGGCCTCGCTGGATGAGTCCCTTATCACGAAGACCCTGAAGGGCAGTGATTGCCGCCACTGGTACAGCTGCGGCGTCCTCAAACGATATGTTGGCCGGCTTCAGTGCCAATTTATTTTCAATCACACCCACATACTCGGCAAAGGCACCCTGGCACACGCCGAACACCGCGTCGCCCGGTTTGAACTGGGTTACGTTCCTGCCAACCGCTTCAACCTGGCCGGCCAAATCAACGCCGGGTCGTGTGATCTTTGGTTTGCGCAGCCCTCCCATCATTAGGCGGGCAAACAGCGGCTTACCCCTCATCATTCGCCAGTCAAGTGCATTGACGGAAGCCGCGCGAACTTTTATCAAAACTTCATCGTCCCCGGCGGTCGGCTTTTCAATCTCTTCACACTTGAGAACATCGGGCGAACCGTAGTTGTGATAAACGATAGCTTTCATCAGTTTCGTCTACGAGTTTGCAGAACCTAACGTCTCAGTTGACCGGGCGCGGCGATTAAATTCAACGTTCGATTCGATCAATCAAGTTGAGAAAGAGGGCTCCCCGCGCTCCGGTCCAACGACGCGTTGGGCCATGCACTGCGACGCTACGCGACTAAGTGCTCCCGCGTCAGAGGGTTAGTCCGGCCGCCACTACTAGCGCGACAATAAACGCTGGCACAGCGGTCAGAAGGGGCCAGGCTACCAAGGCGATGAGCATACGGGGTCGATAACCTGAGGCTGACACCAGGTCATGGATGTTGGCCTTGAGTGCAAGAGCAAAAGCCCCGACGGCGACGGCTATCGAGGCGTGCGATGCTGTTATACGAGGCGAGTTACCCAAGCGAAAGTGCTCGTAACCTATATGAACCGCGAAAGCGATGCCGGAGGCCAAGAAGGCCAATCCGTTCCAGGTTTCACGCACCGAATTAGACACAGCCCGACTGGCGAACTCCCCGAATGCGATGGCGATGAGAAAGTACACCGCACCTAGGAGTACCACCGCTCGGAGCCACCGTTTGCGATCAGATGCATCCATGGGCGTGGCCCAACGTTTCTTAGGAGACGCGGCGACATTCGAACAGACCCAGCAGCGAGGTTCGATGCCAATTGTATAAGTGCCTAGCGGCTTGCCTTGATGTCGTAGGCCCACAAGGTCCCGAGATCGCGAATGTAAAGCCTTCCATTAGCAATCACCGGATACGCAAACGCCATCTCCGGAACCGTCCCCACCTGTTTATGCTTCGGCTGAGCCGGCGGAGTGAATCGGCCCTTTTCGCGATATGCATCCGGCGTCGCCTCCACCAACGCGACATCTCCATTGAGGCCGTGAAGATATAACAGCCCTTCGGCGTAGGCTCCCGAAACCCTGCCAATACTCTCGGCCTTCCATTTCACCTTCCCAGTAGTGAACTCAATCACGACCAGCTCACCTCCGGCGATTTCCGTGCCGTAAAGGTAATCACCAACCAGCACCGCTCCACCGAGGCCGTTCGGAAGTCCGCGCGCGAAGTAGACCTGTTCTGCGGCGACTCCGCCACCGTCCGGCTTTAGACGGACGAGTCCACCTCCGACGCCAAGGGCTCCGCCGTAGACGTATTCGTCACGAGCAACCGGCATGAAATACTGCGCTGGACCCTTGGCAACCTCCTTGTAGCGCCAGAGGAACTGACCGGTCTTCGCATCAACTCCGACTAGCCCCCCGCTCAAAAGCTGCACGTATTGTTTGCGGCCGCCCCCTTGAACGACGATCGCCGATGCATAACCCGCGGGGTCGCCACCCGGGACCGCTGATTTCCAGATGACCGCGCCCGTCTTTTTGTTAAGCGCCACCATCGTGGCCTGCTCGCCACCGGGGGTTACGACAACGAGGTCGCCATCAACCAACGGGGACTCTGCATAGGCCCATTCGCCCGGTTGGCCCTCAAACTCTTTACGGATGCTCTTCTGCCATCGGATCTTGCCGCTCTTGGCTTCGAGGCAGGCGAGATCACCGTCCGAGCCCAGCGCGTACATGAAGTCTCTGTCAATGGTCGGAGTGGACCGGGCCTTCGCGTAAGGCGGGTTCTGATTCGGGTTGCCGACGTTGCCGACGCGCGCTGTCCAGATAGGTTTTCCATCCTTGGTTGAGAGAGCCTGAACAAACTCATTCTCCATGCCACGATTGCTCATCAGGTAGATCCGCGTTCCGACAACCGCAGGCGTTGAATAGCCGTCTCCTATGTCGTTCACTTGCCAGAGCAGTTTCGGTCCCTCCGCCGGCCATTGTTTAAGGAGTCCACTCTCCTGCGATATCCCGTTACGTTGCGGACCTCGCCACTGTGGCCAGTCGGAAGTCGAAGTAGCCATCTTGGCAGACCTCGGAAGGGACACGGCTAAGAAGCACAAACAAAGCGCTGCAACGAAAGTTAGTAATCGTGACTTCACTGTCTTCTCCTTCTGACTATTTCAATTGCTTTTGGGTCTTGCTCCCCTTCGCTTACGATCAGCTTCACGAAATGTTCCGTCATCGCGTCCTGGAGGTCATCTGAAGTTTAGCGTTCATATAGTCCGTCCTCTTTCTGCGATGCCTTTGATGAGGAGCCACAACGCGATCGTCACCGCAAACACTAACAGGATAGATCGGCATTGCTTTGGGCGCTGTCGACATTTCATTGCTCCTTGATCTCGCTGGTGGATGGGCCAAAGCCGCAACGTCCGCGCATGCCTTGCCGGAATCGTTCCTGCTCCTCCGGCGTCATCTGTTCCCAGCGCTCGCGCATTCGCCGCCGAGACCTGGAGCGATGGGAGCCACCACCACCAAGACCAAAGCCTCCGAACAGAATGCGACAGAGAGCCAATAGTCCGAGCCCCTGCCAGAAGGTGATGTGCGGCAATCCGAACAAGGTCGGCGCCAGCCAGTTCCACAGAAGCATCACTACTTCGCCGCCAATCCAGCTGAAAATCACCATCCCCAGGATCGCCAGCGGAGCTATCCAAATTAATCTCTTCAATCTCGGTCTCATGTTCAGTTCCCTCATGCTTTCGTAAATTCATCGTAAATGTCTTGCAATCGTTCGCGCAGATGTAGCACCGCGTAGCGCTTGCGCGAGAGTAGCGTGTTCTGGTTTACGCCGCTTTCTGCCGACAATTCTTTGAAGCTGCGCCCCTCCAGTTCGTGAGCAACGAATACTTCTCGCTGCTCGTCGGGCAATTCGTCTAGCGCAAGTTCCAGCTCATCAAGAAGCACGTTGCGGACGTAAAGCGCTTCCGGTCCGGCTTCGGGCGATGGCAAGAGATCTTCGATTTGCAGCAGCTCGCCATATTCGTCCTCTACGCTCGTGTCGCTGAAGGTCTCTGGCTTCTTCTTGCGGAAAAGATCCGTAATGTGATTTCGCGCGACGCGAAAAAGCCAGCCGGTCACGTGGTCAATCGGCATCAGCAGGCGATTGGCTTCTACCAGTTTGTAGAAGACCTCCTGCAGGATGTCCTCGGCGTCCGAAGGGTCGGGCACACGCCGGCGGATGAAATTGCGCAGCCGGGATCGTTCCTCCGCTACGATTTCGGAGATTTGACGGTCTTGCTCGGTCATCGAGGCGATCGGCGGCTCATCCATCTATTCCTGTAGACGAACGGGGGTGGCAAATATTGTAGAGATTTGAAAGGGGTAGCTACTGGAGAATTCAAGTCGAGTAGATTTGCAGGTTGGGAAAGGGGCAGTCGTTAGCTTGAAGGTTCGGAAAATTCAACGCGCCCCCGCTCGCCGTTGAATCCAGACAGATCGAAAGGTCATCACTGAGATTAGAGTTCGACCTACGTTCGAGCCGTCGGCTCGCCTGACGCAGGATGCTCACGCGACGCGAGGTGCTCAATCGCCAGGGCGGCAAGCTTAGTGGCCACGTCTGTGAGGTGCCTTTCTTCGCCGCTTGGTGTGCGCGGTTCGCGGTAATACATGGCAAAAGAACCAAGTACTTTGCCTTTGCTCGACATTATCGGGGTGGACCAGCAAGCGGCCACACCGATCGCCCACGCAAAGTTGCGATATTCCTCCCAGAGCGGATCGGTAGAAATGTCGCTGACGATTACTGGCTTACCCCGGTACATAGCCGTCCCGCATGAGCCATGCTTCGGCCCAATCGGACTGCCATCAATCGCCTTAACGTAATTCTCCGGAAGACTTGGCGCCACTGCATGTCGGACATGGTTTCCGTCGTCGCTAAGCAGCAATATCGAGCAGAGCATCTCTGGCGACTGCGCCTCGATCATCAACACCAGGTTCGAGAGGATTTCGCTAAGCGGCGCGTCAGCGGCAATCATCTCCTTGATGCGCTCCTGCTCCGCGCGAAATTGTCCGTCATCCTCCTGGGCAGGCCGGACGATGGCAGGCAGTTCCTGAGTCTTCGCAGGAGCAAGTTCAGTTTGCTTCTGATCGGCCATCGCTGTTTGTGCTCTCCTCGGCGGCTATTTTACGCCCGGTACGTAACGAAAGCCATATTGAGAAAACAGGTGATGAGTGATAGGTGATGGGGTCCTAAACGTCGCCTGAGATACGGCCGTTCGCCTCAATTTGGAGCCAGAATCTAACGCTGAAAGCGTCCATTGACAGTGGCGGTAGAGGAAGTTCAAAATGCGCCCAACTCACGCGACAACCAATCTAATAACGTAACACGTGGAACGGCGCTTACGAACTGGCCAAAGCGCAGGCGGGCTGAATCACGAGTAAGGCCTTTTTGTGCAAAGTCGTTTCTGGAAGACTGCGTTTCTTAACGCTGAAGGCGTTCGCTAATTCCAGCCCAGGGTTGCGCTTTGGCAACCCTGGGAACACGAATGCAATTTTACGGAATATGCAACTCTGAAGGAGTTGCGTGTTCGATCGCAAAGCCGTCGCAACTCCTTCAGAGTAGCGAAGAATTTCTTGAGGCATTTTTGAACCCAGGGTTTCAAAGCAAACCCTGGGCTGGAATTAGCCAACGCTTTCAGCGTAATTCGGATCGCTCTCTGATCTGATGTCATCCGCGTTGATCCGCGGCTAAACTTGTTCCTGAGGCTAAACTTGTTCGTGAGGCTAAACCATATCGGACGTAGAGGTGATAGAATCCCCGAGTTCTTGAAAACTAAATTGGAGGCCACCTCACATGGCTCAATCACTCTCACGTCTCTGGACGCACCTCATCTTCTCAACCAAAAACCGCTTTCCCTTTCTTAGTGACAAAACAATACGAACTGACATGCATGCGTACCTTGCGAAGATGCTGCATGAGGAAGATTGCGAGACACTGATCGTCAATGGTGTGGAGGATCATGTTCACGCACTGTTTGCACTTTCGAGAACGCATTCCATTGCGTCAGTCGTCAAAGAGATCAAACGAACATCATCTGGTTGGGTGAAGCAGCTTTCACCAAAGTTGGCAAAGTTCCACTGGCAAGGAGGCTACGGAGCATTCTCTGTAAGCCAATCTAATCTGGAGGACGTTATTAGGTATATCGAAAACCAGGAGGAACACCACAAACGAGTGACGTTTCAGGACGAGTACCGCGCTTTACTAAAAGCGTATGGCATTGCCTACGATGAGCGTTACGTTTGGGATTAAGGGCAACGCTAACGCTCAAGGCGTTCGCCAATTCCAGCCCAGGGTTGCGCTTTGGCAACCCTGGGAACACGAATGCAATTTTACGGAATATGCAACTCTGAAGGAGTTGCGTGTTCGATCGCAAAGCCGTCGCAACTC
>JBOGOU010000538.1:0-8458 GCA_050748205.1 Pyrinomonadaceae bacterium
CGGGAGATGAGGCGCGCTCCTTTCTGTTGCTGGGGGACGGCACGGCGATGACGTTAGAGGAGATGAAGCAGCAGCTCGATCTGTTTGCCGGCGTGGAACTGCTAACACTTTCAGCATGCAACACGGCCGCGCAGCAAGCCGGAGCAACTGGTCGGGAGATTGATGGGTTTGCGGAACTGGCGCAGCGACTGGGGGCGGGGTCAGTAATGGCGACATTGTGGCCGGTGGCAGACAATAGCACGCCGTGGCTGATGCGCGAGTTTTACGAGAGCCGGCAGAGCGGGGAGGGTTTGTCCAAAGCCGAGGCCTTTCGCCGGGCGCAACTTGCCTTGCTTAACGGAACCGCGCAGATGAAGCCTTTGCCGGTGGCCCAAAAGGGTGCTTCGCAATCTATCCCAATTGTGATTGGAGGAGATGGCAGCAAGCGTGATGGCGCGGGCACACGCGCCGACGTGGTCCATGTCGCAGCTAAAGACGCGCCGAGTTTCAAACGAGACCCGAGCAAACCGTTCGCGCATCCCTATTACTGGGCGCCGTTTATTCTGATTGGAAATTGGAAGTGACTGTGAAAATGAAAGTTCGACTAAGAGTTGGGTTGGTCGTCAGTGTTTTGCTTTGCGTTCAAACGGTGCAGCTTTGGGCGCAGACACCGGAGTTGGTTGTGCAAACCGGGCATTCTCGTCCAATAATTTCAATAGCGTTTAGTGCTGATGGGAAAATGTTGGCTACCGGCAGTACTGACCACACAATTAAGCTGTGGGATGTGGCCACCGGCCGGGAATTACGCACACTCACAGGGCATTCTGACGGCATCGGTGCCGTAGCGTTCAGCGTAAATGGAAAGACGTTGGCAAGCGCCGGTTTGGACAATACGATCAAGTCATGGGATGTCGCTACAGGTCGCGAGTTGCGCACGCTTACTCGGTATCCCGGCGTTTTGTTAGCGTTGAGTCCTGAGGCAAAAACGTTGGCTAGCGGCAGTAATGACGGAACTATCAGGCTCTGGGATGTAGCCACCAGCCGGGAGTTACACACGCTCAGTGCGCATTCCCGTTTTGTGACCGTAGCCTTCAACGCTGATGGGCAAACTTTGGCCAGTGGCGGTGGCTCGGATGATCCGACGATCAGGCTGTGGGATGTAGCCACAGGCCGGGAGTTACACACACTTACGGGACATTCCGGTGAGGTTACTGAAGTAGCATTCAGTGCCGACGGAAATATGTTAGCCAGTGGCAGCGGCATGGGTGATTCGACGATCAACCTGTGGGATGTGGCAAGTGGCCGTAGGTTAAAGACTCTCGCTGGGGACGGCACAATAATCACCTCAGTAGCGTTCAGTGCAGATGGGAGGACATTAGCCAGTGGCAGTTATGCCAGGACGATTAAGCTGTGGGATGTGGCCACCGGCAGTAAGTTGCGCACGCTCACCGGCTCCTGCGCTTCGGCCCTAATCGGCTCGGTACGTCATCTAGCGTTCAGCGCCGACGGAAAGAACTTAGCCAGTGGGAGTGATTGCGATGGGACACTCAAGCTGTGGGACGTGGCTACGGGCCGGGAATTGCGGACTACCATCCACACTGATTCGGTCGAGTCTGTAGCATTCAGTGCGGACGGGAAGGCCCTCGCGAGTATCACACGCATTTTTGACACCTTTCCTGGCAGCACGATCAAGCTCAAACTGTGGGATCTGTCTACGGGCATGGGATTGCGTACGCTCACTTTGGGTGAGAATTCGACGGTGGCGCTTAGCGCTGACGGAAAGACGCTGGCCAGTTGCGACCGTTCTTCGCCCACTGGTGACCAGACGATCAAACTCTGGAATGTGAACACAGGTCTGGAGTTGCGCACGCTCAGAGGGCATTCCCATTTTGTCACCGCAGTAGCCTTCAGTCCTGATGGCAAGATGTTAGCCAGCGGCAGTATGGATAAGACGATCATGCTGTGGGATGTAACCACGGGTGGTGAGCTGCACACTCTCACCGGGCATACCGAGGTCGTTTACGACCTAACGTTCAGTGCCGATGGAAAAACGTTGGCTAGTGCTGGTGTTGACGAGACGATTAAGCTGTGGGATGCAGCCAATGGCAGGAACTTGCGCACCCTCACTAGCCGTTCCGGTCATCTCTTGTCATCGCTGGTCTTCTCTGGTGATACGAAGACGCTAGCCAGTGGTTGGGACGACTCAGTCATCACGTTGTGGGACGTTGACACAGGGGGTGAGGTGCGTTCGCTGGCCGGGAATCCCGGCGGAGTCAACTCAATAGCGTTTAGTGTTGATGGGAAGATATTAGCAAGTAGCAGTCGCGTGGGAACGATCAAGCTGTGGGAGGTCGCCACAGGTCGCGAGTTACGCACGCTTACCGGGCACTCCCTTAATGTCAACTCAGTTGCGTTCAGCGCCAACGGCAAATTTCTGATTAGCGGAAGTGACGATCGGAATATCAAGGTATGGGACACGGACTCCGGCAAAGAACTTGCCAGCTTGATCGCGCTGGATGAAAAGGATTGGGCAGTTGTTACGCCGGATGGCAGATTTGACGCTTCGTCTGATGCACAGAAGCTGATGTATTGGCGCGTTGGCAATGAAATCATCGGCTTGGAGCAACTCAAAGAGCGCTACTACGAACCGGGGCTGCTCGCCAAAATCCTTGGCTTTAACCACGAGCCGTTGAGGGATGTCAGCAAGTTCGAGAATCCACGACTCGGTCCTGATGTTGGATACGACCCGCTCGCGAAAGGTAGCAGCAATTTAACCGTCTCGCTCACCAATCGCGGCGGCGGCATCGGGCGCGTACAAGTCTTTGTCAACGGCAAAGAGTTTCTCGCCGATGCGCGTGACGAGAAGCTGAAACAAAATCCGAATGTTGAAGGGGCGACGCTCAAGATCGATCTATCCAAAGCGACAGGCGCAATTACAGGAAAAGACAATGATGTAAGAGTCGTGGCGTGGAATGTCGAGAACTACATTTCCAGCCGAGGAACGGAACTGGTTTGGACGGCCGGTGGGCCAACAGACCGAGCGCCGCCGGAAGTCTATGCAATCATCGGCGGCATCTCGACCTATGCGGGCTCGCAGCTCAACCTCAACTTCGCCGCCAAAGACGCGGTGGACATCGCCAACGCCATCGAACTAGGAGCCAAGCGATTGTTCGGCGCGGACAAAGTTCACCTCACGCTGCTGAGCACCGCTGAAGATCCACGCGCCATCGTTCCCACCAAAGAGAAGTTTACCAAAGCGTTTGAAATCGCACGCCAAGCCAAGCCCACAGACATTCTGATCGTGTATCTCGCCGGCCACGGCATTACTCTGCAACGTGGCAGCGACATGTATTGCTACTTAACAAAGGAAGCGCGCACCAGCGACACTGCCGCATTGTCCGATTCAGCCGTGCGCAAGCAGCAGACGATCACGAGCGAAGAACTGGTCGAATGGATCAGGCAGATACCGGCGCTCAAGCAAGTGGTCATGTTGGACACGTGCGCGGCGGGCGCGGCGCAGGTGCAGTTGAAGTTGGTGGACAAACGAGAAGCTTCGGGTGACGCGATACGCGCCATCGACCGCGCCAAAGACCGTACCGGCTCCTACATTCTGATGGGCAGCGCGGCGGATGCGGTCTCGTACGAAGCCAGCCAATACGGCCAGGGTCTGCTGACCTACGCATTGCTCAAGGGGATGAAAGGAGCAGCGCTGCGTAACGACGAGTTTGTCGACGTCAGCAAACTCTTTCAATTCGCTCGCGAAGAGGTCGAGCAGCTCGCAAAGAACGTCGGGGGAATTCAGAAACCCATTGTGTTTGCGCCCAAGGACGACAGCTTCGAGGTGGGACAGTTGAAGAGCGAAGATAAAGTGAAGATCGCTCTGGCGACGCCCCGGCCCATGATCCTGCGCCCGCGCTTCTTCGATACGGAAGCTGACGACGACACCTTGAACCTAATGAAAATGGTGCGCGCGCGACTGAGGGATGAAAGCTTTGTTACGGGACGCGGGTCTAGCCAGGCGGTCATGGTCTTCGTGGATGATGAAGAGTTCCCCGGCGGGATTCGTCCGACAGGCAGATATACGGTTAACGGTAATACCGTAACGGTGACACTTCGGCTCAGACGCGATGGCGTGGAGATAGGGAATGCGCAGGTGATAGGAACGAAAGACGACGTTCCCGGGTTGGCAGCGAAGCTTATCGAGTCGGTCAAGGAGGCGATCAAGAAACTACCACCAAGATGAAAGTGCTTATGAAGTCTCGAATGGCTCTTACAGTATTGACTCTCCTGGTTGTGTTCACCTTATGCGCGGCGCAGGACAAACACGGCCAAATGCCCACCCTAACGGCCGGCAGACAGTTTGAGCGAGAACTGTCTGGCGGTGAAACCCACAGCTACAAAATAGAGATCAAAAGCGGAGAATTTCTGCATGCGGTCGTAGACCAACGGGGCATCGATGTGGTGGTGGCGCTGATTGGGCCTGACGGAAAGAAGTTGGTGGAGGTGGACAGTCCCAATGGAGCGCAAGGTGAGGAACCGTTGTTTTGGATTGCGGACGTAACGGGTGAGTATCAGTTGGAAGTGCGGTCGTTGGAAAAAGAGGCTGCGCCTGGTCGGTATGAAGCCAAGGTGGCGGTGGTGCGTGCTTCGACAGAGATCGACAAGAAGAGGGTGGCGGCGCAGCGAGCGTTCATAGAAGCAACAAATCTGATCAGGCAGCAGACATCGGAAGCAATGCAGAAGGCGTTAGAGAAGTACAAGGAAACGCTGCCGCAGTGGCAGGAGGCTGGGGAAGCTGAGCGGCTGATCCGGACACTCAATGGCATCGGCCGTACTCATTATGCTCTTGGTGAGAAGCAGCAAGCATTGGAGTACTTAAAGCAGGCGCTGCCGCTCTTGCGGGCGCTGGGAGATCGCCAGGAAGAAGCTACAACGCTTTTGGGCATCGGCAATATTTACCGTGGCCTGGATGAGAACCAGAAGGCACTGGAGTACTACAATCAAGCGCTGCCGATAATGAGATCCGTTGGTGATCGCCGAGCCGAAGCCACAACGCTCAACAATATTGGCTTTGTCTACGACTCGCTGGGGGAGAAGCAGAAGGCGCTCGGGTACTACGATCAGGCACTGCCAATTCTAAAAGCCGTTGGTGATCGCGGGGTCGAGGCCAGGACGACCAACAATGTCGGTCTCGTCTACTTTTCACTGGGTGAGATGCAAAAGGCGCTGGAGTACTTCAATCAAGCATTAACAATTCTGAGAGCGGTAGCCGATCACGTTGGCGAGGCCACAACACTCAACAATATTGGATCTGTTTACGACTTGCTGGGGGAGAAGCAGAAGGCTCTCGATTACTACAAACAAGCGCTGCCAATCGCAAGAACCGTTGGTGATCGCGGAGTTGAGGCTAAAGCGGTGAACAATGTCGGTCTCGTTTACGCTTCACTGGGTGAGATGCAAAAGGCGCTAGAGTATTTCAATCAGGCACTAACAATTATGAGAGCGTTAACTGATCGCGGCGGCGAAGCCACGACGCTCAACAACATTGGATCTATTTACGACTCGCTGGGCGAAAAGCAGAAAGCGCTGGAATACTACAATCAAGTGCTGCCAATCGTGAGAGCGGTGGGTGATCGCGGCGGCGAAGCCAGGACCCTCAACAACATCGCAGGTCTCTATTCGTCACTGGGAGAGAAGCAGAAAGCCCTCGAATACTACAATCAAGTGCTGCCAATCGTCAGAGCCGTAGGTGAGCGCCGGGTCGAAGCGGCGACGCTGACCGGCATTGGTGCTGTCTACGATTCACTGGGAGAGAAGCAGAAAGCGTTGGAGTACTACACTCAAGCGCTGCCAATTATTAAAGCGGTAGGTGACCCCCGCGGCGAAGCGACGATACTCAGCGGCGTCGGTGCTGTCTACGATTCACTGGGCGAGAAGCAGAAGGCGCTGGAGTACTACACTCAAGCACTGCCCTTAATGAGAGCCGCTGGTGATCGCCGGAGCGAAGCCGCGACTCTCAACAATATCGGGCTTGTCTACGACTCGCTGGGCGAGAAGCAGAAAGCGCTGGAGTACTATAGCCAGGCGCTGCCAATTCTGAGAGTCGTCGGTGATCGCCGCGGCGCCGCCACAGCGCTAAATAACATCGGATTTGTCTACTATTCGCTCGGTCAGAAGCAGAAGTCCCTGGAGCACCTCAATGAAGCGTTGCCAGTTGCGAGGGCCGTAGGTGATCGTGGTGGCGAAGCCACAACGCTCAACAATATGGGGCTTGTCTACGACTCACTGGGCGAAAAGCAGAGGGCGCTCGAGCACTTTAATCAAGCGTTGCCAATTCTGAGAGCAGTAGGTGACCGCCGCGGCGAAGCCACAACACTCAATAACATCGGATATGCCCATTACTCACTGGGCGAGAAGCAGAAGGCGCTGGAGTACTACAATCAAGCGCTGCCAATTGCGAGAGCCGTTGGTGATCGCGGGGCCGAAGCCAGGACGCTCAACAACCTGGGGCTTGTCTACGATTCGCTGGGCGAGAAGCAGCAGGCTCTCTCGTATTACACACAGGCGCTATCGATCGCGAGAGCAGTAGGTGACCGTAGCAGTGAAGGCACCATGCTCAGCAATCTGATGTTCCTGTGGAAAACAAGCAATCAACGATTAGCGGTCTTCTACGGCAAACAGGCCATCAACACTCTCCAACAGCTTCGCTCGAATATAAGCGGCCTCGAGAAGACGATACAGCAGACTTTCCTTCGCTCCAGAGAAGACACCTACCGCCTGCTGGCTGACATTCTGATCTCCGAAGGGCGCCTGCCCGAAGCGCAGCAGGTCCTCAGCCTGTTAAAGGAGGAAGAGTATTTCGAGTTTGTGCGGCGCGACGGCAATGAAGCTTCTTCTCTGAACGGCAGTGCGGAACTAACGCCCGAGGAAGCAGCGCAAGAGAAACGTTACCGCGAGATTGCCGAACACCTGACTAGCATTGGCGCCGAATATGGCCGCTTACGCCAAAAGCAAACCCGCACAACAGAAGAAGACCAACGTCTTACCAGGCTTGAAACTGACCTGACCGTCGCCAATCAGGTCTTTCAGAAGTTTCTTGACGAGCTTGAGAAGACATTCAGCGTTTCGGGATCAGAGAGCGAGAAGGCATTTCAACTGCGCGAGTCGCAGGGTCTGATGGAGACTCTTCGCGAGCTTGGATCCGGGACTGTCGCCCTTTATACCGTCGTCGGCGAAGACAAGTACCGCGTGATTCTTGTAACGGCCGAGGTGCAGAAGGCCTACGACAATCCAATTAAGGCTGGCGAGTTGAATCGCAAGGTACTGGAATTTCGTGAGCTGATCCAGAATCCGCGCCTCGATCCGAGACCACTGGGACAAGAGTTGTACAAGATCCTGATTGGCTCTGAATTGGCAAAAGATCTGGATCAAGCAAAAGCACAAACGCTGATGTGGTCGCTCGACGGGGTGTTGCGTTATTTGCCGGTTGCGGCACTGCATGACGGGCAGAAGTATCTGGTCGAGCGCTATCGCAACGTGGTATTCACTCCGGCCAGTCAATCGCGGCTCAAAGATCCAGTCAGCGCGAAATGGAAAGCTCTGGGCTTCGGAGTCTCGAGGGCACACGCTGGTTTCAATCCGCTGCCCGGTGTAACAGAGGAGCTACGCGGAATCATTCGCGATGCGCTGAGAGCGGGAGACAAATCTGAAGGGGTGCTGCCAGGCACGGTGCTGCTCGATGAGGCCTTCACCGCGAGTGCGCTCCGAAACGCGCTGCGGCAGCGTTATCCGCTGGTGCACATAGCCAGTCATTTTTCGTTCAAACCCGGCAACGAGACGGACTCGTTTCTCTTGCTCGGCGATGGCTCGCATCTGACATTGGCCCAGATTAAGGCTTTACCGAACGTATTCAGCGGCGTCGATCTATTGACACTTTCGGCATGCGACACGGCAACCGGCAGTGGCGCAAGTGGCAAAGAGGTGGAAGGCTTTGGAGTGCTGGCCCAGCGCCAGGGAGCAAAGGCAGTTATGGCAACGCTTTGGCCAGTCGCTGACGAGAGTACGCAACTGTTGATGCGCGAGTTCTACCGCCTGCGCGAGGCGAACCCGAAGTGGACCAAGGTCGAAGCGCTGCAGCAAGCGCAGCTCGAGCTGTTGACGGGGAAAGTAAGCAGTGCGCTTGACACAAAGAATAAGCGGGCAGAAATCGCGGGCGCCGCTACTTCAATTACGGCGACTAACCAACCTCGCTTCACACCAGATCCGAAAGCACCCTACGCGCATCCTTATTACTGGGCGCCGTTTATTCTGATTGGCAATTGGAAGTGACGATGAAGTACCGAGCAACATGGACGGTTTTGACTTTTATGGTTGCGTTCACACTATGCGCGGCCCAGCTCACTCAGCCGGAAGTGCGTACGCTCTCACCTGGTGAAAAGATCGAGCGAGAGTTAAGTGGCACCGAAAAACACTCCTATAC
>JBOGOU010000539.1:0-1468 GCA_050748205.1 Pyrinomonadaceae bacterium
CCCTAAGGCAGCTATGTCACGTACCTGATAAGTATTAATCACCTTACCATCCTTATCATATTGATAAAGGACGTAATCTTCGCCTGTCGGATCAACATAGAGCAGCGGGTTACAGCGCGCATACATATAGAGGTTCCAAGTCTGTGGATCGTTCTCAAGCTGATTGACAAACGGCTTGTCGGGACTTGTGAATCGTCCCTGTGCCGCCGAGTAGTATCTGGCAAGAAAGTAATCCAACCCTGATTCACTGTCTCTTTCTTTTTGGGTGAACTTCTGCCTCGTCGAATCCGCCCCGCTGTAACCCATCCCCGCAGTCCGGCCGCCGATTCCAACCCCGAGTTCCTCTCCGAAAGGCAGATAGTCATATCTAACCTTAACGGTCCCATCTTGCTTCGTTACCACACGCGTGCTTCCAAGGTGATCTGTTGTCAAATAACTTATCCCGCCTCCTCCTGCTGCTGGTGGCACCGGGTCAGAGTGATATTCTGCTATCATCTGACCGCCCGCATTATACACAAAGATCGTCGTTCCGCTCCCGTCAATCTTCTTCACTCTTCGGCCGTCTCCATCATAGAAATACTGGCCCGCCGTTCCGTTGAACGTGATCTGACGATTCTCTCCGTCATAGCTGAACGTTCGGCTCTGTGCATCAACATCAAGGTTCCCAGCCAAATCGTAGTGGGTCGGTCCCATCACCAATCGGTTGTTCGTAGTGTTGAAGGCCCCCGAACTCGTCGGCGTCAGCGAACTAAGCGTGTATCCCGTGGAAGCGCTCACCCAACGATTCCCCCACCGGTCATACCCGTAGGTCTGAGTCCAATTTGCTCCGCTGTTCTCGCTTGCGCTCGCAATCCGATTCAGCGCGTCGTAGCAGTAGTTCTGCGTGAGGCTCAAACCGAGCGCGGTGATTGTCTGCTTCAACACGTTGCCGTTGTTGCCCGTCTGACACGTGGATGTGTATTCATAGCCGAGTTGCAACAGGCTTGTGGGAGTCGAAGTCGTCCCCAGCTTGATGAACGTGGGCTGCAGACGACTGTTGAAGTCCGTTCGCTCGACGAGGTCGTTACCCAACGTAATCGAAGCTGTTGCGCCGTGCGGTGAGTAACTGAACTGTGAGGCATAAGTCTTGTTCGGCTCCCCGGTCTTTTGCCCGTTGATCGTGCTTACTCTTCCAGCAGTGTCATATGCGGTCGTGATTTGGCGAAGCGACGGATACGTCTCAGTGGTCATCTCGCTCGCGAGATCATAGCCGTAACTGAATCCATAATTCTGCGAGTCAGTCTGCTGGAAGCTCACACTCACTCGCCCGAGTCCGTCATAACCCGTGTAGTCGCCTGCGCTGCTTGTGGTCGTCCCGTAAGTCGCCGCGACGAGTCTGCCAGTCGAAAAGCCTCGATTAAACCCGGGAGGCTCGCCCGTCGGCAACGTCTGCGCGTCGTACTTGTAGAAGACCGCCGGAGTATTCTGC
>JBOGOU010000540.1:0-58893 GCA_050748205.1 Pyrinomonadaceae bacterium
GGGCAGTAGCTCGGGGCAGTAGCCCGACTGTTAAGGAGGGCTTCTCACGATTGCAAAACAATGCTTGAGTTCACTCGCTCGTTGAGGAGGCCCTCCTTAACAGTCGGGCTACTGCCCCGGAGAGCTACCGCCCCGCTGCTACAGCTTATGTTAAGATGACCGTCCCTGTTCCAATTCACCGCTTCATCGAGGTCTATTAGAGGGCTTATGCCGGTCTCTCAACCGTCTGCCTTTGCGGGCAGCAGCGCGCAACAGATTCCTATTCCCGAACCTCTGGTCCAGGTGACCCGTGGCGCGATCACAGAGTCGCGGCATCGCGGCCACGTTGTGGCAGTCGAACCCGGAGGCAGGATCGTGGCTTATCTCGGAGCGCCTGAGACAGTTACCTTCCTGCGTTCGTCAGCGAAGCCTCATCAAGCTATTCCATTAGTTGCATCCGGGGCTGCGGACCGCTTTGGATTCGACGAGAGAGAAATCGCTGTGGCGTGCGCATCGCATAGTGGTGAACCAATACACACACAGACTGTCGCCTCAATGCTGAGAAAGATCGGACTCAAACCGGAGGCTTTGAAGTGTGGAGTCCATGAGCCGTTCAGTCCAGAAGTAGCCCGCCAGTTGCGGGAGAAGGCCGAGAAGCCAAACGTGCTGCAAAACAATTGCTCGGGGAAACACGCCGGCATGTTAGCTCTCGCTGTGCATCTGGGCGCGCCGACTGAAGACTACGATCGTCCGGAGAATCCCGTGCAACTAGCGATAGGCAATACCATCTCGGAGTTTTCGGGAATTGAAATTGAAGACATCGCGGTTGGCGTCGACGGTTGCGGTGTTCCAGTCTTTGGAGTGACGGTTAAGGCAATGGCAATGATGTACGCGCGACTGGTGGCGACGCCACAGCAGTTTGATGAGGCTACGCGTGCGGCATGCCGGAGAATCGTTGCGGCGATGGCTAATCATCCCGAGTTGATTGGCGGAACGTCAGACCGCCTGGACACCGAAATGATGCGCGCCACGAAAGGAAGCTTGATCTCCAAAGTCGGGGCGGAAGGCGTTTACACGGCCGGGGTTCTGCCCTGCAAGCAGTGGCCAACGGGTATAGGACTGGCCCTGAAGGTTGAGGATGGGGATGACCATCGCGCGCGGCCGACCGTTGTCATTGAGTCGTTGAATCAACTGGGGGTGCTGGACGATGAATCGCTTGAGGCCGTTTCACGTTATGCGTTTTTCCCAGTACGCAGTAGGCGTGGCGAGGTTGTGGGCGAGGTGCGAGCTTCGTTTACATTGAATCGCGCTGAGAAGGAAAAATGATGTCGGCTCCGCAACCAGACAACGGTAGAGAGATGGCTTCGCAGCAGCCCCCGCTGCGTCGCGATCGTCGCGGACGGATCGACGTAGATTCGGTTCCGGACGTAATCCAGTGGTTTCTCGACTACGACAGCCGGGTGGCGATTATTAAGCATCCGCGAGTAGAAGAGGTTTTCCAATGGAAACAGGAACAAAGCCGGACGGCAGGAGAAGGTGTCTTCAAATTCGATCGCGCGGAGGACCGGCTCGCTATCGGAATAATCCAGGCCCTGGCTGAGAACACGACCGAGCGCGAGCTTCATTCGTGGATCACCCAACTCCTGAATGCTCTGGACGCGGCCGTAAAGGCCAACGAGTCAGCCGCAGAGGCTTATAGCCTCGACTTTCAAGCCGCGGCGTCCATTTTGAGTGAGGCAGAGAAGATTCCTTCTCAGCGCGGACGAAAAGATTTTCTCATCAACTGTTGGGTCGAAGCGCTCTGCACCGCCGAAGCGCGCGTTCTTGGCTGGCTCTATAAAGAATTTCACGGCCGTCCTTATGTACCTTAAGAATTTCGGATTGCGGATTTCGGATTTCGGATTTCGTTGTGACTCATCTTGAACAATCACTCCATCGCGTGATCAGTCAATGAACGCCAGAAACAAATCCGCAATCCGCAATCCGAAATTCGAAATTCAGAATCCGCAATCCGAAATTCGCAATTCTTTGCGCGCGCTCTTTCCCATTACAGAGCGCGCAATTTATTTCAACCACGCGGCCGTTTCACCCCCACCCACACCAACTATCGAGGCCGTCCAATCACAATTGCGAGATGTAGCCGAAAATGGATCCAAAAACTACTTCAGATGGATTCAAGTGAAAGAGCAGGCGCGCAAGCTCACAGCTGAAATGTTGGGAGCCAGACCCGAACAAATCGCTTTCATGCGCAATACGTCTGATGGGTTATCTACGATCGCGAACGGCCTACGATGGCGCCCGGATGATAATCTTGTGACTTTTCGCAACGAGTTTCCTTCGAACATTTATCCCTGGCTCAGAGTTCGGGACGCTTTCGGTGTCGAAGTGAGGATGTGCGAAGAACGGGATGGCCGGATCGATCTCGAGGAACTAATCGGGTTAATAGATCACAAGACTCGCGTTGTTGCCGTGAGCCAGGTTCAATATGCTTCCGGGTTTCGCGTTGACCTTGAGCGCATTGGGAGGGCGGCGAGAAGTCATGATGCCCTGCTGGTTGTTGATGCAATCCAGGCGCTCGGAGTGGTACCGACAAATGTCGAGGCTGAGCTGATCGACGCTGCCGCAGCAGCTGGTCATAAGTGGCTTCTGACTCCTGAAGGCGTCGGTCTGCTTTACCTGTCTGACCGGGCCCGTGAGCGAATCGAGCCAACCCTGGTTGGTTGGACCAGCGTGCCCGATCCGGAGGACTACAGCAATTTCGAACAGGGATGGAACCGAGGGGCTCTGGCGTGGGAGACAGGCACAGCACCAACTGCTCTGATTCACGGGCTGGAGGCGAGTCTGCGGCTTCTCACAGAAACCGGAGTAGGCCATATTGCCAAATACCTGGAACAACTCACCGACCATTTCTGCGATCGCCTGGACGGTTCAAACTACCAGCTGGTAAGTTCTCGCGGGCCTTCGGAGAAATCTCAAATCGTTTGCATTCGTCACAGGGGCAAAATAAGCCCGATGGACCTTTACTCTCACCTAAAGCAGAAAAATATCGTCACTGCGCCGCGCGGTGACCGGTTGCGGATTGCGCCTCATTGCTACAACACGTTTGCAGAGATTGACGAACTCCTGGACGCGCTTCCGTAAATTCTTCTGCATTGCACATCCTGCGAGTGATTATCGTTCGGCAATACGATGCAATGTATGGAAGAGGTACGTGACAAGGTTAACTTTTGACCTCCACGCCCTCTCGTTTGGGTGTTTTCCTAGGGAATTAGAGCCTGTCTATTGTGTCTAAGCGCTGGAGGCGCGTGGCACGGTCATTGCCAAAACAACTTCAGAACAAAAGGGTAGATAAGGGTAAATCGGGTCATGCCCGGCGACTGTGGTGAGTGGAAGCTTTGGGGGAGGCATCCTCTCACGGTTTGAAAAAGGCAGGCGATGGCTCTTTCGGGGGAACGGGGTTAACGCTTGCGGAGATAGTCAAAGGGCAATCATTGCGAGGCTGCTGATTGACGTCCTGACGAGGCTTGGGGGAGCCTTCCAGGAAGATCAGCAGCCCGCATTTTTGTTTTGGGCTTTAGCGCTTTGAGGCGGAGCAGAGTGAGAGGGTCCTACGAGCGGTTTCCGTGTCCGAGTAACCTTGCAGGGTCACTCTCCGGGGTCATTTCATCGATATTTAAGCGCAGCATGCCACCGGCGTCGGAAAAAGCCTCGGCATTTCGCTGCTGGGCCCGTCGCCGGTTAAAGAGAAGTGCTCCGAGAAACCCGCCTGCCGCAAGGCACGCCAACAGTGAGAGCCCGGACGCTTTGACGACAGCTACGAGAACGCCGGCGGTGGTCTGGTAATAGTCTCGCTGGGCCTTTTCCAAAAGATACGGATTGTCGCCTAGCCACTGCACTATCTGTGCATATTCGATTTTATCTATCAGGCCATTAGCTTCTTGCTCGCTGGGCGCGTCAAACACAAACACAGAATAATTACCCACACGTCGGTAAGCAGAAGGCACGGCTTGTCCCTGGCCGCGAAGCTCCTGAATCTTAGCAGTAATATTGCGGTCGTTGTCTCCGGCCAATTGCGGTGTGTTGAACTCGACAACCAGGAAGTGCAAGTTACCATAACTGGTTGCAACTGCATCCGCGTCCCCTTCCGACCTAACCGCTTCGAGCAGCGGTTGATTAGGCAAGACGCCTTTCAGCGAGGTGAAACCCGCCAGGTAAAGAACTCGTTCCTGCGCCTCCTCCCATTGAGGGAGGTGTTTGACTAGAACGGGGATGTCACCTTCTCCCTTTTCGAGACGGTCGGCAATCAGGCGAGCCAGTGTGGTTGTCCCGTTTGAGTTCTTCTCAGAATCATTTTCCGAAACGCGTATGAACGTGCGGCCTTTGAAGAAAGAAACGCGTCCTGGCAAGGTCAGGCTGGCGGTTCCGATCTCCCTGTTTAGCTTTGTGCCGGTGGGGGAATTGCCCTGACCAGCGTTTCGAAGGCTCGCGGCGGTGATCGTCAAGAGCGAATATGCATCCGAGTCGCGTGAAAATCGCGCAACTTCAACAAGGAGTCGAGCACCATCAGGAGAGAGATATTCCGCTTCGCCGCCAACCAGGTGCCGATTAGTGGCTTCTGGGTTGAGCAAAGCTTCCTGCCTCAATCGTTCATTTGGACGAATCGGGCTGACCTGCCGAAAAGCTCCAATCTCCCTGGGCAGTAGTTTAGTGATCTCGTCCGACGGGGTTTTAGCTAACGCGGCAAAGCTAAGTACCAGCACGAACAAACCTGCCGTAAACCGTGGAAAACAATGTGAAAATCGCAAACCAAAACCCCCGTTAGAGTTCAAAGACGCAGTTCTGTTAGAACCCGTACCGCGATTGGATGTTCCCTGAATGTTATCCGGTTGGGTGCTAATAGGGCAGTTTAATGCCAACGGCGTAGCTCGCGCAAAAGCAGATCCGCGTAGTGACGAGGTTTGCTGATGTTGTGCAGAACGGTGGTACCACCCATCTCGCTGGCGTTGTCTACGATCAAGTCGCCAAAGCCGAGAATTCGTTGTGGAATGCTTGCTGACACTGTGACGTCCTGAATTTTGCTGAGGGGTATATTTCTGGTCGTGCGCGCGATAAGACCGGTATCTATCTCTATCTTGGCATCGGTTACGGTGTAGCGAATCATGTTTCGCCTGATGTGGAAATAGGCCGGAATGAGCAACAGGGCGAGCGCCAATGGAATTGAGATGTAAGCCGGCACGTCGATAAGAGCCAGCAGAAAAACAAGAGTGACAGCGCCGAGGACGGCTAATGCATAACCCAGCTTAATGAAAATCAAGGTCGGTCGAACTGTGAAGATTGTTCGCTCAAGCTCATCGAGTCCGGGTTGCTGCAAAGTCATGCCGGCTTGAGTGCGGGCAATGCGAGTCGCCTCGGGATCGTTGGCAGGCAAACCACACCCGGAGCAAAAACGAACGCCAGGGGGAATGTAAGAACCGCAGTTGGAACAATGCATCCGCTTCTACCTCAATCTTCGGTTGTTGACGGAGCTGTAAACAAGAGTCGCTCGTGCCAATCATACCGAAAGAGAACCGCTCAAGCACCCCAGCGGGCTGCCCGGCTGTGACCCCACTCGCTGAAATACAAAACGAGGCGGAGCCCGGCAAAGGTTCCGCCTTGTTTGTCTTAGGTACAATTACTGGATTTATTGGCTAACTAACTGAAGCCGCCCATCTGGCAGCCGCACAGCAAAGACGCTCTGTTCATAGATTGTCAGAGGTGCGGATTCCTTCTGCCGCAAGGCGGCAAGTTGCTGGCTGGTCATCATGTTTGCGCTGCGGGCGGCTTCAGGGTCACGCATCAAACCGTAACGCCTGCCGATCCTGCGCACGTATTCCTGTGTCTCTCGGTAAGGAGGAACCCGATAACCGTATTTCATGACAGCGCCTTCGCCGGCGTTGTAGCCCGCCAGCGCCAGTTCGACGTTCCCCTCAAACAGATCCAACAGGAAGCGCATGTAGCGCGCCCCGCCTTCGATGTTCTGACGCGGATCAAAAATACTCGTAACGCCAAAACGCCGGGCCGTGGGCGGCATCAACTGCATCAGGCCGCGGGCGCCTTTCGGAGAAATAGCTCCCTGCTTGAACGTCGATTCCTGATGCATGATCGAATACAGCAACAATGGGTCAACCGAGTTTCTCTTGCCTGAATCCACAATGAAGTTGTCAACACTTGTGTTACCCGTGGTGAAACCTTCGAGTGAGTTGCTAATGCTCATGCTCGTCAAGTGAGTAAGCGGCGCGTCGGAACGAGAATAGATAAGGTTGTTGGAGGTAACGAGCTTACGCGTGCGCGCACCCTTTTTGGATAATACCGGTGAGGGAGGTAACACCACACGAACACCGTTGGCGAAATCGAAGTTGTCGACGCGATAAGCAGACTCGTTTTGAGCCCAAACTGTTAGGGCGGAGGTAACCAGGACGACCAAGACGAGAGGGAACTTTTTCATTGGGGAACCTAATTTCGTTCTGACGATTGCGTGCCGGGGCCTGGCTTTTCTTCTCTGCAGAGGATGCCAGGGGCGGGCAGGTGGTTTTGGCTGATCAGCCCCTTATCCGGCCTGGGAAGGAGCGTAAGGATAGTAACACAGTGATTAAACGAACGCCAACAGCGTTGGACAATAGTAGAAATGGGCGCGAAATGTGGGCTTTTTGGACATCAACCGAGGTAGAGCATCTTGGACTTACCGGTTTCTGAAACGCACAAATTCCCGCGCCAGCGTCGTTCCAAAATTCCTATTAGCCCTATTGACAGGGGTAGTATGATAGCGGCCGCTTTTCGGGAAGACCTCATTTTCCTTAACCCGCGCGCTTCTGCGCGCCTCACACAAAAGAGGACCAAAATGAAAAAAATACTCACACTCTCACTGTCTCTTCTCTTTCTCTTTCCAACTGCAGTGTTCGCCCACCAGGCGAATGCTCAAACCTCAGGCAAGACCAGCCAGGGTTCTAGTGGTGATCGGAAACGGGGACCCGTATTCCGTGCCAACAAGGATCAGGTGAATCAAGCCCAGTCAATTCTCAAGAACAGAGGTTTTTACTCAGGTGAGCCTACAGGCAAACTTGATCCAGCCACACGAGCCGGTCTTAGGGAGTATCAGAAGGCTGAGGGACTAAGGGTCACGGGCACTCTGAACAAGATCACTCTGGAGAAAATGGGCATCGAACTTACTGACAAGCAGAAGGCGATGTAAGCCAATCACTCCGATCTCATCAGACTGGCTGATTCTGATCAAAACAAAGCGCGAGTCTGCGCTCCCGCGCATACTCGCGCTTAACCAGATATCCGATCTCGTTTACGCCAATAGTCGTTCCACTATCTTGAAGCTGGCTTCGAGGGCTTCGGCGAGTTTCTCTGGTTGATTGCCGCCGCCTTCAGCCATATCGGGCTTACCGCCGCCTTTTCCGCCGACGATTGGTGCCAGTTCCTTGATTACCTGTCCTGCGGGCACGCGCTTCGCAACGTCCGGCGAGGTACGCACGATCAAGGACGCTTTCCCATCACTGCTGCGACCGAGAACCACGACACCGGATTTGATGCGCGCGAGCAGCGTGTCAGAAAGCTGGCGCATGCCGGCAGCATCAAGACCGCTGGCGTCGCGAGCAACAACAAGAACACCCGCAACTTCTCGCGACTCGTCGCCGTTAGCGGATGGCGCTGCCGCACCAGTGGCGATTTTCATGCGCAACTGGTCAGCCTCGCGTCTGGCCTTCTTCAACTCTTCCTGGAGACGCTCAACCTGACCGGGGAGATCTGTGCGCGAAGTACGCAAGCCGCTGGCAACTCGTTCGACGATCGCCTCAGCTTCCTGGAAACGCCTCAATGCCTCAACGCCCGTTACGGCCCTGATGCGACGAACTCCCGAAGCAATCGATTCATCGCTTGTAATCTTGAACAAACCGATATCGCCGGTTGCTCGCACGTGGGTGCCCCCGCAGAGTTCTTTGGAAAAGATCTGTTCCGCGCCTTTGATGGAAAGCACGCGAACCTTCTCGCCATACTTCTCACCAAATAGAGCCATCGCGCCCGACCGCATGGCCTCTTCAACCGCCATCTCGTCGGTTTGTACCGGCTCATTGCGCAGAATGTGATAGTTCACAAGATTCTCGATCTCTTCGATTTCACTCATGGTTAAAGGCTGATAGTGAGTGAAGTCAAAACGCAGGTAGTTTGGCGCAACTACGGAGCCGGCCTGTTTGACGTGGGTCCCGAGAACTTCGCGCAGAGCCGCGTGCATGAGGTGCGTGGCAGTGTGATTTCGTCGAGTGGCATCGCGCTTTTCGACGTCGACCTCAGCCGAAACTAAGTCGCCAACTTTCAGACTCCCTTTTTCAACGCCGACCTGGTGAACTATCAAGCCTTGAACAGGTGAATATGTGTCTTTTACGGCGGCAATAAAGTCACGAGTAGGGGCGAGCTGCGTCGACCCGCTTAATTGCCCATCAGCGTGGGCGGCGCTCGCTAGCTGCCCTACGTCTCCAACCTGCCCGCCGCTCTCAGCGTAGAACGGAGTGCGATCAAGGATCGCTTCACCCTGCTCGCTTTCGCTCAGTTGAGTGACCTCGGCATCGCCTTTAATCAAAGCTATGACCTTCGCGTCTTCCAATCGTGTGCCGGCGTAGCCTGTAAACTCATTCCGCCCACAACGCTCAGCGACGGTCGTGTAAACTGGCTTGGCCTTAGACTGACCGTCTGTCTGTTCGCGCGTGCCGGTCTTCTGCATGTCTCGCAGGGCCGCGTCAAAGTTCTCGTTGAATTCGGTTTCCTCGATCGCTGAGCCGCGTTCTTCCAAACTAACGCGAATCAAATCCCGCGGTGTGCCAAACGTGTCATACAAGCGCGCGAGTTCTGTGTATTCCGGTAAGGAACCCTTCTTCGCGAATAGCTCGTCAAGCTTCTGCAATCCAACGGTCATTGTCGAGCCAAAACGGCTTTCCTCTTGCTTGACCATGCGCTCGATGAAATCGCGCGAGGCGTCAAGCTCCGGATAAGCCTCACACATGAGATCGACGACAAAGTTTGTGACCTTGTAGAAGAACAAATCCTCCAAATGAAGCGTATGCCGGCCCTGATAGATTGCGCGGCGCATGATCTTCCGCAGCACGTAGTTCCGACCTTCATTTCCGGGCAGAATGCTGTCAGCAATGGCGAAGGCAGCAGTCCGCGCGTGGTCTGCAATCACGCGCATTGCAAAGCCTTCCGGCGTCTCTGGTTCATAATTTCGATCAGCAAGCTTTGCCGTAAAGTCGATGATCGGGCGCAGCAAATCCGTATCGTAGTTTGAGGTCACGCCCTGCATGATGGCAGCTATCCGCTCAAGTCCGGCGCCGGTATCAACAGAGGGTTTAGGCAAGGGTTTCTGCTGGATCTCTCCCGACTCGTCTTTGGTTCGTTCGTACTGCATGAAAACCAGATTCCAGAACTCCAGAAAACGGCCGGCGTCTGAGCCTTCAATGAAGGCCTCGCGTGAAAAGTCTTCACGATCCAGCTCTGTCCATTCGCCGCTCGCACCTTCAGGAAACCGGAAATCTTTCGCCACGTGCGCCAGATCGATGAAGATTTCTGAGCACGGACCACATGGTCCGGTATCGGCCATCTGCCAGAAGTTGTCCTTCTCACCAAGCCCGTAAATTCGGGAGTCTGAAAGGCCGGCGACCTCTTTCCAAAGCGCGCGTGCCTCCTTATCCTCGCGAAACACAGAAACGCGCAAGTGTCGCGGATCCATGCCTAAGACGTTAGTCACGAAATCCCAGGCATAGTGAATCGCCTCGCGCTTGAAGTAGTCGCCGAAGGAGAAATTGCCCAACATCTCAAAAAACGTGTGGTGCCGCGCGGTTTTACCCACTTCATCCAGGTCATTGTGCTTGCCACCGGCGCGCACGCACTTTTGCGAGGAGCAAGCACGCAGGTAGTCGCGCTTCTCCAAACCCAGGAAGACATCCTTAAACTGATTCATACCCGCGTTGGTGAAGAGTAAGGTTGGATCGTTGGCCGGCAACAAGGGCGACGAGCGCACACGCGTATGGCCATGGCGCTCAAAATACTGCAAGAAAGCTTCGCGAATCTCGTTTCCCGTCATTGCTAATTGGTCCGTAGTCAGTTGTCAGTGGCCAGTGGTCAGTTGCTGGGAAAATTCCGTCTACGGACAACTGACTACGGACTAAGGACAAGCTAAAAGTGTAACACGCACGTTGGTGGCTGATGAAATCGAAGAAGTTTGGGGTATTGGGTCCGTTTGATAGGACCTTAGGTTGAGGTCGGCATTAAATGCGGAACCGCGAGCGGTAGCGACCGGTTAGCTCAACTCAACGAACACCGCTCAATACGGAACCGCGAGCGGTAGCGACCGGATGTTAGCACTCAACGCTAATACCGAGTCGCCGCGTAAACGATTGCAGCGCAGGGTGAATGTTAGCATCCATTGACTACCGCAGACTGTTCCGTGGTTGAGTGTTTGCTCGTTCTCGTTGAGTGTTGCATCCGGTCGCTACCGCTCGCGGTTCCGTAATTGAGCTGTGCTCGACGAGTTGAGCTTAGCACCCGCTCGCTGCCGCTCCCGGTTCTGTAATTGAGTGTTTGCACCCGGTTGAAGATCCTCGAGTCCTTGCTGTCTGCCCAATTTAGCCTACCACCACGTTTGGAATCAGTCCTACTCTTCGAGATCAGTTTCCGAGGCAGCGCGGACCTTTTCCGCCACCAGTTCATAAGGAAAGCCCTGGCGCATCAGATGATCGAAGAGGCTTTTGGCCTGCGTACGGTTCTTTGGGCGGCCACGGACACGAGTGCGTTTCTCGATGGCGCGATCGATTAGTTCCTCTTCCGAAACTTCTGCAAAAACCAGATCGAGGGCCTCATCAACAACTGCTTTATCGACCTTCTTCATCATGAGGTCACGTTTCAGGCGGTGACGCCCGAGAGGTCTTTGAAGGACCTTCAAGGAAGCATAACCGAAGGCAAAGCGTTCATCGTTGAGATATCCGTATTCGCGCAAGCGGGCTAAGACATCCTCGACCGCTGCATTATTCGTGCCTCGTCCCTGCGTTAGTAATTGACGCAGTTCCGCGACGGAGCGAGACTTGGCCGCCAGTAGTTTGATTGCTCGTTCAAATGTACTTTGCCGCACCTCCTTCGGCGTCGGTGGGACACTGGGAGCCGGGTCGTCTGTCTCGGCCTTTTTTCTTTTGTTGCGTAGTCTTACCATCGAGTCGCCTCAAAGCTGCCAGTCTTTCACGCAATGGCACTAGAGGCAAAGGCGCAAGTAAAGGGCGTGGCCAGTCCCCTACTGGGCATGAAATCGGGAAAGACCGGCCACAGATAGTTCGAATGACGCAGCGCGGCGGCGGCAACCAAACGAAAACACGATCCACGAATTCACACGAAATGACACTAAACATTTCATATTGGTCTCGGCTAATTTTCTTTTCAACTTCCAGATCGGTATTTATCCGTGAAATCTGTGGCTAGGTCTTCAGCCTCAGAGCACAATCGCCAATCGGCATGAAAAAAATCTACAATGCCTTCATGGATGGAGTTCTGGTTATCGACAAGCCCGCGGGTTTGACATCTCATGACGTTGTAGCGCGCGTGCGTCGACTACTCCACGAACGCCGCGTGGGCCACACGGGAACTCTCGATCCATTTGCGACCGGCGTGTTGGTAGTGCTCGTGGGTCGCGCCACGCGGTTGGCGCAATTCTTGAGTGGCGCCGAAAAGGAATATGAAGCGGTAATTCGGCTTGGTTACGCAACCGATACCGGAGATTTCACCGGAAAACCGATCTCCAACGCCGCCGCGGCGACAAACAACTGGAGCGATCAGGAAATAGAAACCGCGCTTCAAAGTTTACAAGGTGAGACCGATCAAATACCGCCAATGTATTCGGCAAAGAAGCAGCGTGGCCATAAGCTATATGAGTTGGCCCGCCGCGGCGAGGAGATCGAAAGGAACCCGGTCCGGGTCGAGGTACACGTGATGGCGGCGGTGAGGCGAGGCGATTGCTTGCTGAGAAACAACGAAGACGGAACTCTTGACCTGGCAGTCCGCGTTGTCTGCTCGGCTGGAACATATGTCCGGACTCTTGCAGAGACCTTCGGTGAGCGTTTAGGTGTCGGGGCGCATTTGGTTGAGTTAAGACGAACACGGGCAGGAGATTTTCACATCTCGAAAGCGGTGAGTCTGGACCAACTGAAAGCTTATGTAGACGATGAAGCAATTGCGTCTATCCTGCTTCCGCCCGATGCTGCCTTGAGGTGGATGCCCTTCGCGGATCTAACCGCCCCGGATGTGCAACGGGCGCGTCAGGGAATTGCAATACCTTTGAAAAAACATTCCGGCGGCCTCCCGGCTGAAGGGGAGAACATTAGGATGCGAGACGAAACAGAGAAGTTAGTCGCCGTTGGCTGTTATGATGCAGCCAGCCAGGCGCTGCATCCGCGCGTCGTGATCGCAGTGGAATGACCAATTTGACTTGTGTTTGCGAGACGTTGGAATTCCTCGTAACGCAGACTTGATCGCATGAAAAAACGTTATTTGATCGGAGCCTTATCGGGCTTGGCCACCGCCGCGGTAGTTACCAAACTGCTGGCGCGCCCAAGGGATGTTGAATGGGAGAAGAATCGCGAGGTCGTCTTTCATGCTGAGTATTCGCGGTTTGTGGAAGTGGATGGCGTCCGTGTGCATTTTCAGGAGGCCGGTAACCGGAACGCTCCTCCCATCTTACTAATTCATGGCTTCGCCTCTTCCACACTGGTTTGGAGCAAAGTTTTTCTGGAGATTGCTGATGCAGGCTTTCGCGTCATCGCGCCGGATCTTCTGGGATACGGCTACTCAGCCAAGCCGCGAAAGTTTGATTACACCATTGGCTCTCAGGCGTGGATGATTACCGGCTTGCTCGATCGACTGGGATTGAAGCAAGCCACGCTGGTCGGCAGCTCCTATGGCGGCGCGGTTGCCGCGACTGTCGCGCTTGATTACCCGGAGCGAGTCAAGAGGTTGGTTCTCGTGGGGGCGGTCACTAACAACGAGCCCACGAAATACATGCTTATGCGCTTGTTTGGCTCGCCGTTTCTCGGCGAGATACTCTCACCCTTTGTCGTGGGCTCTCGTCGTCTACTGCGGTCGCGCATGAAGCGCGTCTATGATCGGCATTCATGGGTTCTGGACGAAAGAAGAGTTGAAGCCCGGCACCTGCCCTTGCGGGCGGCTGCCACGCAGCGGGCCATTATTCGCACGGTGCGCCGTTGGGATGCCGAGAGGATCAGCCGCGATGCGCATTTAATTTCCCGACCGACGCTCTTGATTTGGGGTGACAACGACCCGGAGGTACCGTTGCACAACGGAGAGCGGCTACAAGAGGCTATCAAGGGTTCCCGGTTGATAATCTTTCGTCAGTGCGGACATCTTCCTCATGAGGAGTTTCCGCGGGCATTTATCGAAGTAATTTCGGAGTTTTGTTCTGCGGTGATCCCGGCTACTGACTCACACTGCGCGTAATCGCTCTAGACCTTTTCGTCGCATCGTATTATTCTGCTCACCCGGCGCCGGGTTTCTTCGGCCACATCGTCCGGCTTCTCTGGATATACTTTCCGCGAGCCATCAACCAAGGACACTTAGACTTTACCCCGTTTGTTTTTCCTCAACATTTCGCGAAGGCAGAAGATCGTGCAGCTTGTTTTTCTCCGTTCAGCAAGACTTTCGGTTGCCAGGCTGGCCATTGTCGCCAGCGGTTTTCTTGTATTCTCGGTTAGTCAGCCGGCATACGCTAAGCCATCTTTTGTTGTGAGACCGCCACAACCCTGGGTGCGAACAATAGATCCCGAGTCAACCACGAAAGGCGCCCAAACGCCTACCGGTGGCTCTTCATTCATCCTGGATGATCACCAGATCAGAGTCGGCGAGAAGACAGTGGACCGGTATTATCACCACGTGCAGCGGGTTGATACTGCAGCAGGCTTGGACGACGTCTCGCAGCTAAGATTCTACTTCGAACCCTCTTACCAGCAACTGACGATTCACTTCATACGCATTCAGCGGGAAGCGGAGACAATAGATGCATTCAAGCCTTCCGAAGTGAAGGTCATCCAACAAGAGAAGGAACTCGATCAGCAACTCTACAACGGCACCCTGGCCGCTCTGATTTTTCTCAATGATCTGAGAGTGGGCGACATTGTCGATTATTCCTACTCAATAAGCGGCGAGAACCCGGTGCTGGGCGGCCGGTTTGCTGAAACGTTCTATCTTGCCGACTCACAACCGATTCAACATCTGACGTGCAGACTCCTTTGGCCCTCAACCAGGGCTCTCTCAGTAAAGAACACCAACATAGGAATAGAACCTGAAGTTCGCAGCTCAGACGGAGAAACCGAGTACTTCTGGGAACGACGAAACGTGGCTGGAATAACCGTGGAGGATTCGATTCCTGCCTGGTTTGAGCCTTATCCGACCATTAGTTTGAGCCAGTTTCAGACCTGGCAGGATGTGGTCCAATGGGCGCTACCGCTTTACAACGTCTCTGGTCCGAATCCTCCCGAATTGGCGGCAAAAACCGAACGCTGGCGCGCTGATTTTGCGTCACCGGAGCAACGAGCAGTCGCAGCACTACGTTTTGTGCAGGATGATATTAGATATCTCGGAATCGAGCTGGGCCGTTACTCACATCAGCCCACTGAGCCTGCAAAGGTGCTCAGCAGGCGGTTTGGAGACTGTAAGGACAAGTCGTTGCTCTTGACCTCGATCCTTAGGTCACTGGAAATAGACGCAGCCCCTGCTCTAGTAAACACCAGCGCGGGAAGGTCGCTGGACAACCGGCAGGCTTCTCCTTTTTCCTTTGACCACGTGATTGTCCAGGCGCGGATCAACGGCAAGACCTATTGGTTCGATCCAACGATGAGCTATCAGCGAGGTCCGCTCGACCAGTATTACGATCCGCCTTACGAACGCGCGCTTGTATTGCGCGACAATAGTGTGAACCTGGACAAGATTCCTTTCCCTTCAAATCACGCGGGGTCGGTCGTTGTAAAGGAAGTGTATCAGGCCCCTAACATTGAGGGGCCCATTTCCTTTGTTGTGACTACGACTTATCGTGGGGCCGAGGCGGATTACATGAGGTACAGCCTCTCGGGTTATTCCCTGACAGACCTGGGAAAAAAGTATCTGAACTACTACGCGGACGAGAACCCGTTAATCAAAGCCGAAGGCCTGCCACAGATTGCCGATGACCAGAACAGCAATGTCCTTGTGTTGACGGAACGGTATCGCATTGAGCAGTTTTGGAAGGACGAAAAGCATTCGTTCTATGCCGAGAGGATCTATCAGGAACTTGGCAAACCGCAAATCTCCCAAAGGTCGATGCCGCTGAAGCTTCGTTATCCTCTCTCGTTGGATCACATCATCGAGATTAATCTAAACAAACATTTCGCTATTCCGCTTGATCGCGGCACGATCTCAGACGACTCGCTCAGGTTTGAGTATGGTTATTCCAATCAGAGCAATGCCATCAGACTTCAGTATTCATTGAAGACGTTTGCTGATTCCGTTCCTCTGGAAAAGGTCCAACGCCATCTTGAGGTTCTCGATCAGATTCAAGATCGGGTGGGCTTTGAGCTGTACCGTAGCAGTGATCCTGTCTTCGCTTTTGCCAGTAAGGGCCGAACCCGATTTTTTGAGGCAGTGGTTGGTTTCGTTTTTCTCTCGATTGTGGGCACTCTTGCGTTCGTCTTTATTCGGAATCGCCTGAAGAATCGTAGAGAGAGTTCGCGCGGGGCACCCATCCAGGCCAGGGCGGGTACTACGCCAGAAACTGCGATACCCCTTCAGGACGATGAAGAAATGGAGACCTTCCTGCGTAAGTATGAATGTGCGTGTGGACAACGGCCTTACGGCCAGGGATCGGCTCCGGTAACCGAACGCTTTACATACGATGGGCAGCGCCTGGTGGGAATCCGGTTGCCGTGCTCCAGCTGCGGAATGAACAACGACCTTTACCTCAATTCTCTGGCCAACCAGCCAATGGGTCACTAAGTACAGATCTGTGAACAAGAATGCCGAATCTCGTATTCGATCGGCACAAGAATTTCACGCACCCTGATCGTAGCCCTAAGCTGCGCTGTGTCAGGTCGAGAGTCAGGCCATGTTAAGGGCTTTGCCGACCGAAGGATCGCGGCGAACACGCCAGATCTTCGAGTCAAGGTAGTAGTGGATAAAGGCATAGCCCCACAGGAATGAGATTCCCAACTGGGTTGCGAAAGGCTGATCGGTCACAGCGCCTGATACGTCACCATTCCGCAGACCGAGGTAGCCCAGATACTGACGCGGTCCCTGGTAGATCAATCCGAAGATAATTCCGAAGGCGACATAGAAAAGCAGACGGCGGCTGATAAGTGCAGCGGCGCCGTATCTCTGTTGCAACTCATTTCGTTCTGCGGTTCCATTACCAGCCAGTTCCGGCGGATTGCGGACAGGATGTCCGCGCTCCGGGGAGGTGTACTTTTGATTGTGAAACCAGATTAGGCGGTGATATTGGAGGTTGTGATAGATGGTCAGGATGGCGACGATTGCGATTGGTTTGTGAGGCATCGGCGTCAGCAGCACAATCCAGTGCATCGGAATCGCCGCCGCAAGCAATAGGTATTTTGGCAGGTTCAGTGGCAGGCCAACGACTGGACGTTGTACCTGACGCCCTAGCCAAACAACTAGCAGGGTCAGTGTGCCTGCCAACAGAAACGTGGCCAGACCGTTCACGCCGCTCTGCAAAACTGAAGGAACGCGCGACATAGCCTCTGGATCTCGAGCGATAAAGGCCACAAATGGATAGTTGAAAGCAAAAAGCAGTAACAGGCGATCGAGCGCGTTATCAACCGGGGCGAGGTCGCCATTTTTCTTCTTGTAGAGAACCATGAAGCCATAGTGTTGCTTGACGAGGTGGTAGTAGGCCCAGAGCGCGGCAAGAAAAAAGAAGACAACACCGGCGCGGAGAAAGATCATCACCGGCCCAACTGCAAAGAAGAGCAGAGAACCCCAGAGAAGGCGCGCGCGATTGCGGCGTTCTGTCCGATCGAAGTAGGTTCTCGAGAATGTGCCAAAGACGTGTGGCGCGTCAATCAATATCGCCCAAAGCGCTACCATGGGAATGAGCGGAACAACGCCCTTAACGTAGAGTAGAAGCAGCGCATAACTGGATACCACTGAGCCAATGAACCAAACTAGATCTTCACGCGCGTTGATTATCCAACGCAGTGAGATCGCGCGGGGGCGAGCGTTGCTAATAACTTGGGCGATCGCGGCCATATGATGAGACTCAAAAAATGGTTCGACCCAAAAATGGGGAGCAGGCTTTGTTTCCCGGAACCTTTGCCATAGGATTCTACCATTCGGAGAAAGCAAGCCACTAAAGGCTGGCGGAGTGTCCTAATTTGCAAAGTTCGAAGAGCGTCCATTAGGTTGTCGCAACTCAAATACGTAACCGGGAGCGGTCGCGACCGGATGCCGGTATTCAATGCAAGTCTTACAGTTCCTTTAGTTAATTGAGCATAGCATCCGGTCGCTACCGCTTCCGGTTCCGTAACGTTCTACGCCCCCAGGTCGCGTAACCTTGATGAGAAGCTCAAATTAGGAAACTACTAAGGCTGGAAACGGAGCCAGGGAGATGTCCAACGAGGACGCGGCGCTTCACCATCTGTTCAAACTACTTTTTCAGGCGCATCCGTGGCACGGAGTCTCGCCCGGCCAGGATGCACCAGCGGACGTCGGCGCTTACATCGAAATTGTGCCCACAGACCCGGTAAAGTACGAACTCGACAAGGGCTCCGGACACTTGCGTGTGGATCGCCCGCAACGCTTCTCGTCAATGTGTCCGTCGCTTTATGGTTTTATTCCCCAGACTTTCTGCGGTGAGGAGGTGGCAGCTCTTTGTGCTGAGCGTACCGGGTTGAGCGGGATCGAGGGTGATGGCGATCCGATGGACATTTGCGTCTTGACCGAGAAGACTTTCGCCCATGGCAGTTTCTTCCTGCGCGCAAAACCGATCGGCGGCTTGCGCATGATTGATGGCCAGCAGGCAGATGACAAGATTATTGCCGTCCTCGTCAGCGATTTAGCTTACGGTCATATAAAAGATATTGACGAGTGCCCGGTGGGCCTGGTGGATCGCCTGAAGCACTACTTCTTGAGTTATAAGCAACTTCCCGGCGAAGCGCCCCGACGCGTAACGATTGCGGATGTTTACAACCGAACTGAAGCTCTGGATGTAATTGCCCGTAGCATGCGTGACTATCGAGCGAAATTTGGCGACCCTGAGAATAGGATTCCTCAGTTGCGCCAACTTGTATCAGACTAACTGCGCCGTGACGCGACGCACTCATCCTTGATTGACTACTTCTTCAATGCCGCATCGAGGGCAAGCAAGCGATTGGCGGGTCGCATCAGACCAACGGGCGAGTGCCAGTGTTGAAGAATTGGGTCTCCTGTCTTCAGTGTGATTGTGAAGCTTGCGCTCCGCATCCTCAACACTGCAGTGTTTGCAAAGCCAGCCGTAACCGAGATTGAAAAAGTGGTTGGTTTGGTTCACGAGAAGGTACCGGGTGTCAGGTCAGGTACCGGGTGTAAGGTGCCGGACAATGCTCACCTTGATCAAAATCACGCAAGCTCTTCACTGGGACCGCGGGCGTCTCGCCCGCTACCTTTAGTCAGCGCCAACTGCTTTCGAAAATTGCTTCCTGGGAACGGACTCTTTTCGCGCTCCGCTCATTGCGGGCGAGACGCCCGCGGTCCCAGTAAAGAGCTTGACTGATCTGACTAAGCTACTGTGGCCCCCGACACCCGGCACCCGTCAAATTTATCCGCGAAAGATGCTGCGCCTGCTGTCAGGACCCTGAGTAAGGCGCACCGGGACTGTCGCGCGTTTTCCATTTCGAACAATCTCTACGCGCACCGTATCGCCGACTTGATGCTTATCAAGCACGCGAAACAGATCGTCTGAGTTGGCCACCTTTTCGCCGTCGATAGCAACGATAATATCTCCCAACTCAACATCGCCGTTTTCAGTCTGCGTTAGTCCACGGAGGCCGGCAGCTGATGCTGCGCCGCCGGCAGCAACCTGCCAAACTAGTACGCCTTCGGACACCGGCAAGTCCACCTGGTTCTTAAACGCCTCAACGTTGCGAGTTGTAATGCCCAGTTTTGGCCTGAGCACCTGGCCGGAACTTATCAGTTGAGGAACAATACGTTTCGCGATGTTGACCGGCACGGCGAAACCGACGCCGGCAGATGCCCCGGAGGGCGAGAGGATCTGGGAGTTGATTCCGATCATGCGTCCATGCGAGTCGAGCAGTGGACCACCAGAGTTTCCGGGATTAATAGAAGCGTCTGTTTGAATCGCTCCCTCTATCTGCCGGTTGTTGCGCGCGCGTATTGGTCGCTGTAGCCCGCTGATAACTCCCGTGGTCAACGTCCGATCAAGTCCGAAAGGGTTGCCGATTGCGAGTACTTTCTGCCCCACGGCCAATTTGTCGGAATCCCCCAACGGGATAACGGTCAAAGGCTCGCGTGGTTTTTCAACGAGTCGAATCACCGCCAGGTCGGTATCAGGATCGCCGCCCACGACGGTTGCGGCGTAATTCTTCTGTCCTCCAAAACTGACAGAAAGCTGCTGCGCTCGTTCGACCACATGGTAGTTGGTCAAAATGTTACCTGACTGGTCGAGAATGGATCCCGATCCTGAGCCTTCCTGCGGCTCAACAAAGCCAAAGAAGTCGCGTGCGTAAGACGTGGAGTGAATGTTCACCACGCCCGGCGAAAGAGTGCGGTAGATGTCAATGTTGTTTTGTTCGTCGGTTGAACCCGCCGGGTCAGCAATGCCTGCCGGCGCATTCTCCGTGAATGCGACGCCTGCTGGCTGAAGTCGGTTTGATAACCGATCCAAAACGGCAACAGTCCCGGCGGCAAACAGACCGGAAACCAAGGCGATGATCAAGATCTGGCGTGCAGTAAGTTTGTACATGACGTTTTCCTGTAATTCTTTTTTCCTGTAATTCTTAACGATTTAAGCTTCACATTAGCGAGCGATCTTAGGATGCTTAGCCCTTAAAAGCGGTTGCGTTCTATCAGTAAGGTCCACTTCAAGCCCGCCGTTACGGCTAAAATTTAGGACTTCGAGGCGCTGGACCTAGCCTAGAAGCGGGCACACGAATGCATAGCAGGCTGGGATCCGTCTAGAAACGCCCGGGCGATGGTGTCGGTTCCTTTTTGTTGGTTGTTTGTGAGGCTTTGTGACTGGCGTGCAAGAACTGCAATTCAGGAAAGGAAGGCAAAAAGAGACCCGGGCAAACTGACAAAGTAAAGCAATACAGTCTTTGGCGCTTGCCAACCAAGTGCAGAAAAGCCTGTGGCCACGTGGATCATCATTAGGGCCAGGTAGATTCCCAACACGAGTCTCATGCCGCGCTGGGCAAGTGGTAGGTGGGCGCAGCGATAGAGAACGTAAGCAGCAAAAGCTCCTATCGCTAGTTTCACGCTTAGAAAGGGCCCTTCGCCCAGACTCAAGACGCGAGCCATGATCCCGTTACCCTCGCTAGCCACACTCAAACGCACCCAGAGAATCGTAAGCTGTGCGTCGAGCCAGTTCATCGCAAACAAGAGAAGGCTTTTGTAGAGAGTACCCATGAGTAGTTTCCTTGGCTAACGTCGTTAAACTCTGACCCTTTTACGTCAGAACCTCCGCGACCGATTGGCCTGGAGGTTCTGTCGTACACGGGAGGGAACGAGACTCGTGCCGTTGTGATAAAAAGAAAGTCCCAATGCTACTCTGCTTCCGGAAATGGGACGTACGAATCTGCCTCAGAGTTACGAGGGCAAAGCGATTCAGTTGTACTGCAAGCAATTTAAGCTTTCTGATGCGGCGTATTATAGATCTGAAGCCGCACAAAAACGACTCGTAAGCAAGATGAGTGCTTCTATTGCGGAATCGATTCTCGAGGCCGCGCAGGCTCTGCGCATTTCAGGTGTGCCCGAGCCGCGCCGCGAAGCATCTTCGTTGCTGCAGGACGTTATCGGTCGCGATCGCACCTTCATCATCAGTCACGCGGAAGATCTAATCACCGCAGAGCAACTGCAACGCTTTCGCCAATTTGTGGAACGACGAGCGGCGGGAGAACCCTTGCAATATATCACTGGGCGTCAGACCTTCTATGGACTTGATTTTCAGGTTACGAAGGACGTGCTAATTCCCCGGCCCGAGACGGAGCTACTTGTGGAGACCGCCCTCGCCTTACTCAACTCCAACGCAGCACCTCTTGTTTGCGATGTCGGGACGGGTTCGGGCTGCATCGCTGTGGCGTTGTTACATGAAAACCAACGCGCATCGGCAATCGGAATCGATCTTTCCGAGGCTGCTATTCGAGTGGCGCAGGGAAACGCAACGCGTCATTCGGTCAGCGATAGGCTGGGCCTGATGGTCGCCGACGGCCTATCGTCATTGCACGCGGAACATCCCAGGTTCGATCTGATGGTCTCGAATCCTCCTTACGTAGCTGGTTCTGCGTTGGAGGGTTTGCAACGAGAGGTCCGAGATCATGAGCCACGAATTGCGCTCCTTGCCGGACCAGATGGATTGGCCATGATCAGACGTTTGCTGTCTGAAAGCGGATCCTTCATCAAGACAGGTGGACATCTCTTGATTGAGATCGGGTTCGACCAGGGGGCAGCAGTTGCGCGCCTCATCGATCGCAATACTTGGAGATTGCTGGATATTCAACCGGATTTGCAGGGAATCCCGCGCATCGTGGCTCTCGAAAAAACCGCTTCGTAATCCCCCGAAAGTTAGTCCGCAAAATTCTGCCACCTTCAACAGTAGTGTGGTGTTTACCCTTCAGAACCGCACGGAAACGAAACCGTAAAGAAATCTAAAGAGAACATCCCCAGGAGATCAAGACCATGAATAACTGGCTACGACGCATTGTGTTCATAGCGGCAACAATAAGTGTGATGGGCGTACTCGCGATTGGGCAGGAAGAGAAATCACGAAGCTCGCTCAACTGCCGCGATAGTTGGTACAGCGAGAGATTGGTGAGCCACTGTGAGATCAAGGAGCAAACTGTGCCGGCAGGTGGTGCAATCACGGTAGACGCTCGCAAAAACGGCGGCGTATCCGTAAAAGGTTGGGACCGAAACGAGGTCCTGGTGCGCGCGCGAATTCATTCTGCCGCCTCTACCCAAAGCGAGGCAGACGATCTCGCAAAGCAGATCAGGATTGAAACAGGCGGCGGCAAGATTTTTGCCGACGGACCACAGAGCCGGAAAGACTATTACTGGGACGTAAGTTATGAGATTTTCGTTCCCCGCCGTTCAGATCTTTCTTTGGAAGCCTACAATGGCGGCATCTCAATCTCCGACGTGTCCGGACGAATCGAATTTACCGGGCACAATGGTGGGGTTGTCCTGCGCCGTGTAGGAGGAAGTGTTCGCGGCGGTACAACCAACGGAGGCCTGGTGGTGGAGCTTGATGGCGCTCGCTGGGATGGCGAAGAACTTGATGTGAAAACCACCAACGGCGGCATCGTCATGTCGGTCCCCGAAAACTACTCCGCGCACCTGGAAACCGGTACCGTTAATGGACACCTCAGAGTGGACTTTCCCGTCACTGTCCAGGGACGAATCACGAGGGAACTTGCGGTGAATCTCGGTGCAGGTGGGCCAACCGTAAGAGTAATGACGACAAACGGAGGCGTCAGAATCAAGCGCAGCGGCTCGAACAACTGATCCATTTCGAACCATTCCCGCACTTAGCGCGCGGCATGTTCAAGCGGTAATGCGAACATGTCGCGCTTTTCTTTGGTCATAGGACCTATAGACTTATAGGACCTATTGAACTACTGGCAACTCTTTTTTTCCTTCCAACTTTAACCTTTTCTCTTTTTATCTTAATCTGTCCAGGTCGTGGATAAGTTTCGCATCAGGGGCGGCAACCCACTCAAAGGCAGTATTTCCATAAGCGGGGCCAAGAATTCCGCGCTCCCATGCATGGCCGCCGCGTTGCTTACGCCCGAGACAGTCACGCTGCACAACCTTCCTTACGCGCGAGACATCATCACACAGCGTCGCCTGCTCGAGGACCTCGGCGCCACCGTACTGACCCCGGAACTGCGTACTCACAAAATCAACGCTTCCCACATCGAGCTTTTCGAAGCGCCGTACGAACTTGTAAAAACCATGCGCGCTTCAGTTTTGGTACTCGGACCTTTGCTTGCACGCTTTGGTAAGGCGAAGGTTTCTTTGCCCGGCGGATGCGCAATAGGAACACGCCCCATCGATCTTCATCTTGCAGGATTCGAGAAGCTCGGGGCCGAGGTTAGACTGGAAGCAGGGAATGTCGTCGCTCGCGCTCCGGCAGACGGACGTCTGAAGGGCGCAGAAATCCGTTTTGAAAAGGTCACGGTAACCGGCACGGAAAACTTGATGATGGCAGCGACGCTCGCGGAGGGGACGACGGTCCTGCACAATTCAGCCCGCGAGCCAGAGGTGAGCGATCTTTGCGAGTTGCTAAATAGAATGGGGGCACGGGTGCGCGGGGGTGGTACAGAAACGATCGAGATTGAAGGGGTCGAAGCACTGGGCGGGGCCGAGCATACGATCATTCCCGATCGCATCGAAACAGGGACCTTTATCGTTGCTGCGGCGATTACCGGCGGAGAACTGGAGATCAAGGATTGCCGGCCGGAGCACTTGCAAACCGTGATCAAGAAGTTGGTTGAGGTGGGCGTGGAGATCGAGGAGCTTAACCCAAGCACCTTACGCGCCAGCCGCAAGCGAGCTTTAAGCTCGAGCGACGTGACGACCGAACCCTATCCCCGGTTCCCCACTGATATGCAAGCCCAGTATATGGCCTTGATGACTCAGTCGCTGGGACGCTCGGTTATTGCAGAGACAGTCTTCGAGAATAGATACATGCACGCTTCAGAACTTCAGCGGATGGGCGCAGGCATTCATTTGAATGGTCGGATTGCCACGGTCGATGGACCAACGCCCTTGACCGGTGCGCCCGTCCAGGCCTCCGACCTGCGCGCTTCGGCTTCGCTTGTTCTGGCAGGATTAGTCGCAGACGGGGAAACAATCATCGATCGGGTCTACCATATCGACCGGGGTTACGAGAAAATTGAAGCCAAGCTACGCAAGGTGGGCGCTGATATTGTGCGAATCAGAGAGTCCGTTACGGCGCAGCATTCCGAAAGCGCGGTGTTATCATGAGTGCGCGCGTGGTCAAGCGAGCACCGCGTGCAGCTCGGCGCTGTTGATACTTTTAGACCAGGGGATCTAACCAAGAATGTCAGAGCAGAACTGTTTGTTTTGTAGAATAATCTCCGGCGAAATTCCCGCTGATTTCTTGCACCAGGATGAATCGTGCGTGGTCATTCCGGACATAAATCCGCAGGCGCCCACGCATGTCCTGGTAATTCCGCGTGAGCACCTGGAATCGCTCAACGACGCTTCGCACCGCGATGAGATGTTACTCGGGCATCTTCTGCGTATTGCTGCGCGCATCGCAAACGACCAGGGACACGCGGAGACCGGCTATCGCACCGTCATCAATACTGGCGCCGGCGCGGGCCAGTCAGTGTTTCATCTTCACGTGCATGCTCTCGGTGGCCGCCCGTTAAGCTGGCCACCCGGATAATGTTGGCATCCGCCGCCATAAGATTGGTCCAACTGCGCTCCAAACCCTTCACCCAATCATTTGAAGTCCATTGAAAGCCCAGATGAGCTCGGGGTTGTTCCTGGCACGTCTGTTGCCGAAGAGTCTTTCGTTCGCTGGAGCAATCCAGAAATCTGAGACTTCATAACTGGAGCAGCCATGAGAATCCTTCGTGTGGTTTTGGGAGTGGCATTCGTGTGCCTGGTAAGCGGTCAACGAGTCAATGCGCAAATTGATGAGCACAGATTCGAGGTGGGCGGCATGCTTACAGCGATTTCGTTAAGAGACTTTCAGGGTGGAGTGCCTGGTTTCCCAGCGGTAGACAAGACTGTCAGTGGAATAGGCGGTCGGTTTGCCTACAATGTGACGGAGAATCTAGCGATAGATGCGGAGGGAACTTTCTTTCCCGCGAGTCACCTCTTTAACGAGGAGTTTGGACAGAAGACCCAGGGATTCATTGGTGTAAAAGCGGGTTGGCGATCCAGGAGGGTAGGCGTGTTTGCGAAGGCCAGACCCGGCGTGATGTGGTTTGGTGAGTTGCCCACGAGAGGTTCCTGTAGCAGTACAAGTTTCGGCTCAATCTGCGGCGTGTCTCACGAGAAAGACTTTGCCTTGGATCTTGGTGGTGTGGTCGAGTTCTATCCGGCGGAGCGCGCAATATTACGGCTGGACGCCGGCGATACAATCATTCGCTACCAATCACGACCAGCAGGACTATCTTTCCCAGGCGTTCCGGCGGCGACCAAACACAATTTGCAGTTAAGCATCGGATTTGGCTGGCGATTTTAAAACTTGTAATGGGTCTATGCTTTGGGTGCAGCGGCCCGCACTTCTTCGGAAACCCCACTCTCATACTTCTTGAAGTTTTCATTGAAGCGGCGGGCCAGGTCCAGCGCCTGACGGTCGTAGGCTTCTTTGTCTGACCAGGTGTTGCGCGGTTGCAGCACCTCAGCAGGAACTTCCGGACACGACACTGGAACGCCAACGCCGAAGATGGGATCAGGAGTTGTTTCGACATTCGCCAACTTCCCACCGAGGATCGCGCGGATCATCGCGCGTGTATGACCAATCTTCATCCGCTTTCCCACTCCGTAAGGCCCACCGCTCCAACCCGTATTGACTAACCAGCAGGCGGCGCTATGTTGCGCCATCTTTTTACCCAGCAGATCGGCGTAGACTCCGGGATGAAGCACCATGAACGGTGCGCCAAAGCAGGTTGAGAAGGCTGCCTCCGGTTCTTTGATACCCTTCTCGGTGCCGGCAACCTTTGCCGTGTACCCGGAAAGAAAGTGATACATCGCTTGCTCGGACGAAAGTCGAGACACTGGAGGAAGAACGCCAAAAGCGTCAGCTGTCAACATGATGATGTTTTGCGGATGTCCGGCGTGACCGGCGGGGACGATGTTCGGTATGCTCGTCAATGGATAAGAAGCGCGTGTGTTTTCTGTTTTCGCAGCGTCGTCTAGATCAATTTGGCGAGTTTCGGGATCGAAGACAACGTTTTCCAGAATCGTGCCAAACATCCGCGTGGTTCGATAAATATCCGGCTCAGCTTCGGGAGATAATTTGATCACTTTCGCATAACATCCGCCCTCGAAGTTGAACACACCATCGTCCGACCAGCCGTGCTCATCATCGCCGACCAATTTGCGCTCGGGATCGGCCGAGAGCGTCGTCTTGCCCGTGCCCGAGAGGCCGAAGAAGATTGCCACGTCGCCGGTATCTCCGACGTTTGCCGAGCAGTGCATGCTCATTACACCGCGCTGCGGCAAGAGGTAGTTCAAAATAGTGAAAACGCTTTTCTTGGTCTCGCCCGCGTAAGACGTACCACCAATCAATACCAAACGCTGACTAAAATCCATCAGGATGAACGTTGGGGAGCGTGTGCCGTCACGCTGCGGGTCCGCCTGAAAGCTGGGAAGGTTAATGACTGTGAACTCCGGATGGTGAGGGGCTTCGGTCTCACGGTCGCTGATGAACATTGTGCGCGCGAAGAGTGAATGCCAGGCGAGCTCGCTGATTATTCGCACGGGCAACCGGTAGCGAGGGTCAGCTCCTGCAAACGTGTCCTGCACGAAAAGCTCGCGGCCTGCAGCATGGGCCATCATGCGCTCTTTGATAGCGTTAAATCTATCTTGTGGAAAATCCTTGTTGACGTCGCCCCAGAAAACTTTGTCCTGGCTCGAAGCCTCTCGCACGATCGCTTTGTCTTTGGCGGCGCGGCCGGTGTGTTCACCAGTGTCCACAATCAGCGCGCCATGATCGGAAAGCATTCCTTCGTTGCGGCGCGCGATCTCTTCATACAACTCAGGTGTGCTCAAGTTCCAGTAAACTCTGCCGGCCTCTCTAATGCCGTAATTGTCGAGTTCGTAATCAGTGTTCTTGCGACCCAAATGCTCGGTCACTCGTCCGGTGCGAATAGAAGTCATACGATCTCCAAATTTTCAGTGTGGGAAGGCTGGAGCCTACGAGCGCTGCGCCTCGATTCGGACAAAAGAAGCCCACTTGTTGGGCAGGCCATTTCTGGTATGTGATTTCTTACATCACTGAGGGCGCGTTAAGCAAGCCCACGCGGGCACCGGGGTGGTGTCCTAGTTTGAGATCTAGCTTAAGAAAACAGGCGATCCACGAAACCGCACGAACGAACACGAAGATTTTATTAGTGATATTTCGTGGATCGTTTTTGATTCGACCTACCTCACACAAAGGCGGGAAGAAAATGAAATTAGGACACCACGAGGACCTGTTTCGACCAGTCTGGCCTCAGCGTGCGTTTTCCAAGCAACAACATGAGATTTGGGTTTAGCCACGCTATCTGTTAAGAAGTCTTCGGGAATGACCCAAAAACCGGACAGAACAGCCTTTACAAAAAAGGAACTGCGGCTGGTCGATTCGCTCAGATCACCCGCGCAAGTGCAACGTTTTCTCACCTCTTTACCTTACAACTGGGAAACGGATGAGGGCACCATGCGCTCTTTTCGTGAGGTCGTCAGACGAAATGAAGCCCACTGCCTGGAAGCCGCCGTGGCAGCGGCTGTAATTCTCGAGCAGCATGGTTACCCGCCGCTGTTGATGGATCTGGAATCATATGACCTGTTGGACCATGTAATTTTTGTTTTTCAAAAGAACTGGCGTTGGGGCTCGATCGGCCGCTCGCGAGACATTGGCCTACACGGCCGACGCCCTCTGTTTCGATCGCTAAGAGATCTGACCTGGAGTTATTTCGATCCTTACGTTGATCTCACAGGGCGCTTAAAGGGCTACGGCCTGACTAATCTCTACGACCTGGGCAACTACGATTGGCGCTTCTCTGCAAAGAACATGCACAAAATTGAAGATCACCTGCGCGCAATTCCGCATCGGGCAATTCACTCTTCAGATAAAAGGTACGAACGATTGCACGAGCGCTACAAAGAGTATAAGACGAGACACCCGGATCTGGCGCCCCGATACTACGACAATCGCAATCAGTGGATGCTTTAACTGATGCGGACCTTTTCTGCTGAGCTAGTGCAGTAGGGGCAACCAGCTGTATGCCACTCAAGCACAGGTCATTTTCCATTTGTCATTGGACATTTTTCATTTACCATTTGTGTGTCACGATGTTTCGCATCACTAAGAGCCACTACCACACCTTAATGACAAATGACATATGGAAAATGAGAAATGGAAAATGACAACATCTCCTCTCGTTAAGACCTACACGCTGGAAGAATTCTGGGCCCTACCTGAACCACCCGATCATTCTAAGCTCGAACTCATTGCAGGAGTCCTCTACATGACCCCTCCTCCTGGGTACACTCACGACAACGCTGTCAGCAGACTCAACCGCCTGCTTTCAGAATACCTGATCAAAGCTGGCGATCAGGGAACTCTGTATGTTCCGCGGGCGGCCATCTGGACCAGCGCTAATACGTATCTCGAACCTGACCTGTTCTATGTGTCGGCGGAGACGGAAGCGTTGCTTGAGCCTGAACATCGCACAACCGCGGATCTTGTAATCGAAGTCATCTCTCCTGGATCGGCGATCTATGACCGAAACACTAAGGCAGATACCTATGCTGCGCTCGGCATTAAGGAGCTTTGGCTCGTTGACGAAGTGGCCGAGACGATAGAGATTCGCCATCCTACTGAGAGCGGCTCAGGGTTGGGCAGGGTTTACCTCAAAGGCGAGAAGTTTCAGTCCAGTGTTTTGGCGGGGCTTGAACTGGATGTCTTGCAGATTTTCGGAGACTAGGCACCTCTCTCACATCGTCAGCAATCTGCGGTCCTCTTTGGCCTTGAGAGTTGTGTGCACAACGACGGCTGTGACAATGATGGCGCCGCCGACCAGTGCCCATTTTGAAGGACGCTCTCCCAGAAACAGAAAAACCCAGATCGGATTCAAGACCGGTTCGATATAACCGACTATTCCTGCATCGAGTGACCGAATTCCGCGTGCCATCCCCAAAGTGAAGAGCGTGTAAGCGAGCCCAATCTGGACCACGCCAAGATAGAGGACGGCCAGCGCATCGCGAGGCATGAGATGAGGGAGAGCGGCAAGGCCTGCCGGCGCCGCAATCAGCACCACCAGAAGATTGCCGTATATTACGGAGGAGGCGCGGTTCACCTCGCGTGAGCGAGAGTGTCGCAGCAGAAGGAAATAAAACGCGAAGCACAGCCCGGAAGCCAGCGCCATGATGTTGCCTTCGATGTCTTGAGGCCGGAGCTTGCCGACAAAAAAGAGTGACATGCCGATCACGCAAGCAATCACAGTAAACAAGTCACGCCGGCGAAACTTCTCCTTGTAGAACAAGGGCTCAAGTATCAGAACGTAAAGCGGGGCGGTGTATTGTAGGAAGATAGCGTTGGCTGCCGTTGTTGCTTTTGTCGAAAGAACAAATAACAGTATGAGAGCAGCGTAAACGAGGGAAGCGAGTGCTGTAATCCAGTTGAAGCCGAAGCCCTCGCGCCGCGTGAAAAGCGCGACCGTGATGGCTGCAAGTAGTGAACGGCCGAAAGAAAGTTCAAGTCCCGAGAGGGAGGTCCACTTGATACCAAGCCCGCCCGTGCTCCAAATGACGGCGGCGGCGAGAACAAAGTAAAGAGGTGAAATGCTCTTGGAAGGTTCCTTCAAGGTAAAAACAGGCGATTCTTTGGTAACGATTGTGACCAAGATAACACGCCCCTATTGACCCTTTGCCTTTAGAGGAATTATTGTTGGGCGGTGAAAGTGCGCGACCTCATCCGCGTTCTTAAACGGGATGACTGGACCTTGGTAAGAACCAGAGGAAGTCATCGCCAGTACAAACACCCGATCAAGCATGGTTTGGTGACAGTACTAGGCAAACCGAGTGATGAATTGGCAGCAGGCACACTTAACAACATACTAAAACAGGCAGGATTGAAGCCGTGAAGAAATACCTGATAATTGTGGAAAAAACCAGTACTGGTTACTCGGCATATTCTCCCGACCTGCCGGGCTGCGGCTCGACAGGAGCCACTCGAGAAGAGGTTGAACGAAATATCCGGGAGGCTATAGAGTTTCATATCGATGGATTGAAACAAGAGGGCTATGATATTCCTGAGCCGTCCAGTTACTCCTCGTACATCGATGTGGCCGCATAGTAATCGCTCAAACCATTAACGTACTCACGTTTTCCTCAGCTCTCACTGTTTTCCAGATTATTCTTTCCAAGGTACTTTCCAAAAACACCATTCCAGGGCGGAATCACAATTGAAACAGCACCCTGTGCCTGCGCCTGGCATGCGAGACGAATCAAGGGCTTTGATTCGGTAGTATCGATATAACCGAACTTCTTAATCTGCTTGCCTTCTCGGGCAGCAACGTCCGAAAGTTTTTCTGCACAACCGAGAACACCCACCCAGCAAGTTCCGCACGAGGCCGATCGGCACTCTACGGGAATTGGCCCTTCCACGCGCCGCGGATCGATCGCTCGCCAGTCGCGCGTGCGATCGTCGGCCGCGCCCCAGGCGAGGTCCTGCGCGTTGTTGAGCCTATATTTTGCTTCGTTATCGTTTTCGTCGTGGGTGACAGTCCATTTCTTATCAACTGTTTTCAAAAAGCCGAACAATCCCTGACCTTCGTCCTTGGCGCGCTCCGCCACAACTTTCTCCGGCGACTTCTTTGCGTGTGCGGCGTCAATAAGGACTTCACCAGCCGCGGCTTTGAACGCTTCGAAGCCTGCCTGTTGCAAAGTCATGAACGCCACTGCTGTGATTCCCACGACGAGAGAGGCATCAACCCCCAAGCGACCGGCGACAGCGCGGGCGACTTCCAGGATCTGATCGACAAGTGAAATGTTATTTGAGGCTTCGAATGCGGCTGCGTGTTCAGTGACGGCTTCTTTTACATGGGGCCAATAGCGATGTCCGTAAAGAAACTTGTGCGAAGAATCGATCTGGTTTTTAAGATAATAGTTTCCCTGCAGCAACAGCTCACGTTCCAGTTTTTCAGGGTCGGAAGCCGTTTGCAGCGCACGAAATAACCGCAGCGGGTAAAAGGAGAACCAGATCTGGGTTGCGGTCTTGTCCACCTGGTGAATAGAGCGCAGGAGGGCAGTGATAGCGGCCAGCCACGCCTCTTCGTCGTGCCGGCTCAGAAGTGTCTCAAAAGGGGTTTCACTAACAGATTTCATTAAGGGTGTGCTCATAGTTATCCTACATCAGGTTAAGACCGCGGAATCAAAACTCGATACTCTACCAGCATCCACCGCAGACTCAAAACCGGCCTCCTGTTGGCTCAGACAGTAGCACCGGGGCAGTAGCCCGACTGTTAAGGAGGGCTCCTCACTGGCGAGTTACTCAAGCATTGTGGTTTGCTATAGTGCGGAACCCTCCTTAACAGTCGGGCTACTCCCCAGCGAGGTCGTTGACAAAATGAGACACGCAAGAGTAAAAAGGGCATACCGACCGCGATCGACTCGCCTAGCCTGCTGCTTAACGCATTTTTGAATGTTTAGAGGTTGGAGGAACCGTAAATGGATACCAAGGAATCCGAGGACATCAAGGGCGGGCGTAGCTTTGATAGTGCTTATGGTTTTTCATTCGCAATTGGCATTGGCCTAATTCTATTTATCGCTGGTCTGGTCATTACGCTCACGCTCGGTGAAGGCACAAGCGTGGGCCTAATCTTTGGCATTCCACTGTTAATTGCCGGGATCGTTCTGCCACTGATTATGATGCGCGATCTCTTCACCCAAAACGAAGTCAGCGGGGCATGTCCTTACTGCTCGACACCGATAAAGACTTCCGATGCGACAATCAGATTGCGGTGTCCGTCATGCAAGCACGAGGTAGCGGTGCGTGATATGAAGCTGTACAGGGCTGAGGAAGTACCATCCAGTTAACTAAGCCAACCCCTTGTCCAATAGTCGCTAAGCGTTAAAGCAAACAGAATTCCCATCCAGAAAAGCGCCGAGGCTAAAATCACCCAGATCAATCGCGCACTGTAACGGACGTGCATGAAATAGAGCACGACGAGCGTTGCTTTCACTACCGCAATTGTCATCGCGATGATCACATTCAAAGGTCCCGGAAAATCCTGGAATGCCGCTACAACGGTGACTGTCGTGCCCACCATCAGTGCCAGAAAGATGGTTATGTAAACCCGTTTGGGGACTATGTGTTCGCTCATCGCTTAGCCCAGGTGCCCCGCCAGGTGCCGGCCCAGGAGGTACAGCAAAGGAAACAGGAAGATCCAAACAATATCGACAAAGTGCCAGTAGAGCCCTGAGATCTCCACAGGATTGTGATACTCGGGACTGTAGCGTCCCTTCACTGAGAAATAGAGAATCACAGAAAGCAAACCAACCCCGATGATCATGTGCAGCGCGTGCATGCCGGTCATTGCGAAGTAAATCCAGTAGAAAATCTGCAAGTTTTGCACCGAGACATCCGGAGGAAGATGCATTTCGTGCACGTTGGGATTAAATGGATTGCCAGGTATGAGTGATCCGGGAATTAAGTGGTCCACGTATTTGTCGTGATACTCGATTGCTTTGATACCGAGGAACGTAAGTCCGAGGACGATGGTGCTTATCAGGTAGATGATCTGGGCTTTGCGCCGGCCGACCTGCGTGTTATAGACAGCCATCGCCATCGTAAAGCTGCTGAGGATCAGCACACCTGTGTTGATTGCGCCGAGCCTGATGTCGAGGTGATTACTGGCGACCGCAAAAGCCGCCGGGTATTGTGAGCGGTAGAGCGTGTAGGCGAGAAACATCCCACCAAAGAACATAATCTCCGTTACGAGGAATACCCACATCCCGATATTCCCGGCCTCGCGCTGCTGCTCAAGATTCTCAAAATGGTGCTGCAGCGCCGGATGACTCGCCTCGTGCTCTATTGCCAAACTTTCTGCCAATTCCTTATCTCTTCCTTAACTGAGTTCGTTTGTGATTTAAATGACAAATGGAAAAATGTCCAATGACAAATGGAAAATGACTAGGCTCGCTCCATTTCTCCTTTGAACTTACCGACCACTTCCGTCTCTTCCGGTGGAGCAAACTCGTAAGCTTCCCAGGTCACGATGGGCGTCAATTCAAAATTCTCCGTTGGGGGTGGAGATGGAGTTCGCCATTCGAGTCCGGGCAAATGCCACGGGTTGGCCTCCGCTATTCTTCCGTATCGCATCGACCAGATCAGATAGAACAAAGGAATCAGTAGACCAACGCCGAGAATCGAAGCTCCGGCGGAAGAGAGCACATGCAGTACTTGAAACTCCGGGGGATAGACGTGATAGCGCCGTGGCATGCCCATGTAACCAAGAATAAACTGCGGCAGAAAGGTTAGGTTGAACCCAACGAAGACTATCAATGCCGAGAATCTGCCCCAACCTTCCGGGTACATCCTGCCGGTCATCTTGGGCCACCAGTAATGCAAACCACCGAGATAGGCGAGCAGAGTGCCGCCGACCATGATGTAGTGGAAATGTGCGACCACAAAGTAGGTGTCGCTCAAATGAACGTCCGTAGCCAGAGCCGCGAGAAACAGTCCTGTCATTCCTCCAATGGTGAACAACCCGATGAATCCCAACGCATAGAGCATGGGTGTGTCATATGAAATCGACGCTTTATAGAGTGTCGCGGTCCAGTTGAAAACCTTGATTGCTGAAGGAATTGCTACTGCAAAGCTCAGGAACGAGAAAATCATTCCAGCATAGACCGACTGGCTTGCGACAAACAGATGATGTCCCCAGACCAGGAAGCCGAAAACCGCAATCGCCAGGCTGGAGAAGGCAACAAAGCCGTACCCGAAGATGTTTTTTCTCGAAAAGTTTGCGATGAGTTCGCTGATCACGCCCATGCCCGGCAATACCATGATGTAAACCGCCGGGTGCGAATAGAACCAGAACAGGTGCTGAAACAACACCGGATCGCCACCGACAGCCGGATCGAAGATACCAACATGCGCGAGACGCTCGAATGCCAGCAGAAGAATGGTGATCGCGATTACGGGTGTTCCCAGAATCATGATCAGGCTGGTGGCGTAGTGGGCCCAGATAAAGAGCGGCAAGCGAAACCACGTCATGCCGGGCGCGCGCATTGTATGAATCGTGACAATGAAATTCAGTCCGGTCAGGATCGATGAAAACCCGCTGATGAAGATTCCCAGACCTGCCGCTATGACGTAGGAGTTCGAAAATGTCGTGCTAAACGGCGTATAGAAAGTCCAGCCAGTATCAATTCCGCCGGCGAGGAGGGCGTAAATGGTAACCAGCCCCCCTAGCAAATAAAGGTACCAACTGAGTAAGTTAATTCTGGGGAAGGCAAGATCCTTCGCCCCGATCATCATTGGCACAAGGAAGTTTCCCAGCGTGGCGGGTATTGACGGAATCAGGAAGAAAAAGACCATTATGATGCCGTGCTGAGTAAAAACCTTGTTGTAAGTTGTCGACTGAAGCAGATCAGCTTGCGGCGTCAGCAGTTCGAGGCGAATGAACATCGCGTAGAGCCCGCCGATGAAGAAGAAGAAACTGATGGAACCCAAATAGAGCAGCGCGATGCGCTTATGATCTTTGGTCAGCAGCCATGACATGAGACCATATTTCGCGTTGATGTAATTGATCCGCGATGGCGGTGGTGGAGTGAATTCTTCCATTGCTTTAATAATTGCGCTTACCCTGGACGAACTACCTTCTGCCCGGTCCCGGACTAGCTGCGGGCGCTGCAGTCGATGGTGATGTTGTTGGTCCGCTTGCCGCGGGCGTAGCTGACTGCGGGGTCGGGGTCTGAAGCGATTTGATGAATGCAAGGAGCTGCATCAATTGCTCCTCGGTCACCTGACCTTGAAAAGTCGGCATGATCGGCCCAAACCCATTAACCAGCTTCGCCTGCGGATTAACAATTGACTCGCGAATATATGCCTCGTCTGCTTTGACCGTCTGACCATTGTTGAGAAAGACCTGGCGACCAAAGACGCCTGCAAGCGCGGGGCCTCGTCCTCCCTCACCGGCAGCACCGTGGCAGGAAACGCAACCCAGAGTTTGATAGAGTTGCTGGCCCGCCACAGCCGGCGATTGCTGGCTCGAATTACCGCCCAGCCAATCGTCAAACTCCGTTTGTCCCATAACCACAACTGACCCGATCATGCCCGAGTGATTCATGCCGCAGTACTCTGCGCAGAAGAGATGATATCGACCGGGTTTGGTGGGCTCGAACCACTGAGTGGTGTATCGCCCCGGCACGACGTCAGCCTTGATACGAAATGCGGGAATAAAGAAATCGTGGATCACGTCTTCTGTTGCCATGATGAGCTTGATCTTGCGGCCAATCGGTACGTGTAGCTCATTGATTTCCCGCTGGCCCGTAGTGTGCTGAATCTTCCACATCCACTGCTTCCCCACCACGTAGATTTCCACAGCGTTCTTGGGCGGCTTCGACTGTTCGAAGTAGATCTGAGCACCCCAGGCAAACATACTCATGGCGATGAGGAAAGGAATTACGGACCAGAGCGTTTCCAGTTTGTGCGAGCCGGCGACCGGGCGGGGGATTTCGTACGGCGTCCGCCGGCGATACTTGATCACAAAGAAAATCAGGACGCCGGAGATGAGCAACGTAAAGAAGATCGTGACGCCCGAGAGATAGAAATAGAGCGCATCAACCTTGCCAGAAAGGCTGGAGGCGCTTGGCGGCACAAATGGAACCCAGGAAGTTTGCATTGGCTAAGCTGTTCCTCCGGCTCGCCGGGTCGGGGGTGCCGTGTCTGACCGGCCGGCTATCTCGATACCCAAACTCTCCCCGCTCAAACTTGTCTGAGCTGCGCGCGGCGACGCATCAAGAAAAAACCTGCAACCATCACGATGAGAGTTGCGATACCTCCGACACGGATCATGTTCATTACCACCGCGCCGTATTTCCCCGTCGCCGGATCGTAGTGATAGCAGTAGAGCAGCAACTGATCGACGGGCGAGCCAATCTTGTTTTCAGAAGCTTCAATCAAACCCAGCCTAAGGTCTTTTGGCGAATACTCGATGCCGTAAAAGTAACGCGCCAGCTTTCCTTCGGGAGTGGAGACCATAATCGCGCTGGCATGGGCAAACTGGTTTGTTGCTTCGTCAAAGTGATAATGAAAGCCCACAGCGTCAGTCAGGCGCTTGATGCTCTCGCTATCGCCCGTCAGGAAATGCCAACCGTTTGCGGCCGGCCCGCGCTTGGCTTCCGGGAGGTACCCCACATAGGTCTTTTTCTTGGCGGCAGCTAGTGTGGGAGTTTCTCGCGGATCGAAACTGACTGTGACTACGTCAAACTCTTCGCCCGCTTTGAATGAGAGAACTTTGAAGGCGCTCACCATCCCGTTGAGCACCTGTGTGCAGAGCATCGGGCACTGGTAATAAACAAGCGAGAGCACGACAGGCTTCTTGCCGAAATAATCGCCCAGCCTTACGGCCTCTCCTTGTTCGTTGTGAAACACGAGATCGAGTGGCAGTTGCGCGTCCAGTTTTTGCTCGATACTTACCTCTCGCAAAGCCTTCGGCAGTCCGCTCGAAACTGCGCCACTTTGGGGGCGCGCGCCGTAAAGCGGCGAAGTTGGACCGGGTTGGCCCGGCTGGGCCATTGCGGGAACACAGAACGCTGCTAGTACGAAGAAGGCAGGGAGACACCAGGACACGGAGACGCGGGGACACGAAGACGCTTTCATTGCTTTCCTTTCACCGACACTCGTCCAGAGCTTGCAGCGGTCGGAGTGCCGGTTCCCTGATCCTTTAACTCCTGAGGCGTACTCTGTTGCGGCCGAGACGGCAGGCCCTGCCCTTCCAGGATTTTCTGCATAGCCTGCTCGATAGGAAGTCCGATCGGATTTCCCGACTGGTCCTTCGGTCCTTCCCGCAACTCGCGCTCCCACTGTTCACGCAAAACTCGAATTTCCCAGAGCGGATCCTTAGGTTTCTCCGGGTGGGGATCGGCCACCGACTTCGCGATATCCTCAGCGAATCCCGGCGCTCCTTGCAGCCTGGGCTCAGGCGGCAGTCTTTCCCGCTCGCTCATGGCCATGGGGCCCGGGGGCGGTTCTTTCTGCTCGACCCGCGCATTGAAGAACTTGAACATCAGCCACATCAAGACGTAGACGACGATTGTCATCACTGTCAGGGCCATAACAAACTTGAGAATCGCCACCACGTTGACGTCGCTCGTCTCGTGAATGACGTCCACATTCCTCACGTGCGAAACGTCCGGCGTCTCCGTCATGTGACCATGACCGTTACCCTGGAGTTTGTTTTTAGTCATCTTTCCAATTTTAGTTCCGATTGCCGATTGCCAATTGCCAATTTCCAATTGCCAATTGTTTACGAGTTAACCCACCGGCACCACGCGCTTCCAATCGGCAATTGGCAATTGGCAATTGGAAATCGTCCATTAATGTCCAGCATGCGCATGTGGCTGCGCCATCAAATCGTCGTACTGCGGATCATTAATCGGTATTAGCGGCCGTTTGCCTAACTGCCACAGGAACATTGCCAACCAGAGTCCCCCGATGCCAAGCGGCGCCACAACATCCATCCAACTGACATAAAAGTGATCGCGTTGAAACTCCGGCGCGACCATCCAAAATACGTCGATCAGGCGCATCACCAGAATTAGCCCGACCAGCATGAGAAGCTTTCGTGGGTTGCGTTTCAACGAAGCGGACAGCAGCAGCAGGAACGGAAGTGCGAAATGAAAGAAGACGACGCTTACCGCAATCACTCCCCAGCCACCTCGCAGTCGTGGCAGATACCACTGGATCTCTTCCGGCAGGTTTCCCGACCAAACGATAAGAAACTGGGAAAACGCGAAGTATGCCCAGAGCATCACGAAGGCCAGCATCAACTTACCCAGATCCTGAAATTGATTTGGTTTCACTACCGTGGACATCGGCTCACGCCTCGAGAGGAAAGCCATCACGGCGATCACAAAGGCAAGCGCGCTTAGCGCCCAGGCAGCCACGAACAAAAGTCCGTAGATGGTCGAGAACCATTCCGGATTAAGCGACATGGCCCAATCGACGGAGGCAAACGTCACAGTCAGAACGAAAATAGCCAGGCCCGGGCCACTAAACATCCGCATGCGCCTGGTAAATTGTCTACCAGCTGTGCGGTCCTGTTCGTGCGACCATTTGTTCAGCAGGTAAGCAGCCAACATCCAGATTGCAAAGTAGAGGGCCGCGCGGCCCGTGAAAAACGGCAGATTCAGGTAATAATGCGCTTTTTGCTCGAGCGCAGGGCTCTTGGCCATCTCTTCCTTGTGAGTCCAGGGATAGATTTGGTGTGCGCCCAGGATAATGGGAACAAACAGAGCCGCCATTAACGGCAAAGTTCGCGTTGCTGCTTCGAGGACTCGCCGAATTACCAGACCCCAAATGCCTCCAGACAGGTGCTGCAGCATCAAGAGGGCAAGACAGCCAAGCGCGATTCCGATCCAGAACAAGTAGCCCACCAAATATGAACGAAAGAACTGTGTGCGATTGATCAGCGCTCCGACGAACAGTAGAAACAGAAACACCACGCCCACGATCAAGGCGCGTTTCTGGTAATACGCGACTTCCGCGGGCACTCTGTAACCGCCGTTCATAATTAATTGTGTCCTCCGGCTGCCGGTGTTGCTGCATGGCTCGCAGGTGGCGGCGATTGCCCTGGCGGTGTTTGTGATTGACCAGTTGGCGGCTGCGTGTTCTGCTGGCTCAGCTGTAATGCTCGAATGTAGGAGATGATGGCCCAACGATCCTGCACGGGAACTTGCGCCGCGTACGAAGGCATTGCACCCCAGCCATTTGTAATCGCGTCGAAATAATGGCCGACTGGAGCCTGACGCAAGTTGTCAGTATGAAACGACGCTGCGCGACGAAATCCACGTCTCACGATCATTCCGTCACCATGCCCGGTCAATCCATGGCAAGCAGAGCAGAAGATCTCGAAACGCTCCTTGCCGCGTTTGAGCACGTCTGACGTTATGGTCAAGGGGAAGACCTCAATATCATCTGGATAGGAGGTGGTTCCCGGAGTTGCGTTTGCCGGCAAAGCAGCCGCGCCCGCAGGTGCAGCTGGTTGGGTACCGCTCTTCTTACCGGTGAAAAACTCCTTATCTGCTCTGAGAAACCCACGGGGCACCGTTCCTGGTACGGGAGGCCGAGATGAGATTCCATCCCGGAAGAAGGTCGTCGCACGGAGTGGTTTCATCTTTGGCTGATCCTGCATGTCCTGCCGGCAGCCGACCGCAGGCAGTAGGCAGACGGCAGCGAGCAGAAGGAAGACGCGGCGACACGGCGACACGGTGACACGGCGAATCCGCGTCTCCGCGTCCCCGCGTCCCCGCGTCTCCGCGTCTCCGTGTCTCCCAGTCTCCGTATCTGTGTTCCCTCTAGACCTCAACGTCTGTAACTTCCTTCGGTCTCAAACCCTTCATGAACGCCACTACTTCGTCATGTTTGTATTTCGGATCATTCGCCTCAATCACCAGAAAGAAGTGGTCGCGCGATGCGAGCGCGAAGTTCGGCGCATTGAAGACCGGGTGATAAGGCTGCGGTAATTTATTGAGTGCCAGCATCCCGAACACAGCTGCAAATGCAGCGCACAGAATCGTGCACTCAAACGTAATTGGAATAAATGCCGGCCAGCTGTTGAATGGTTTGCCGCCGACGTTGAGTGGGTACTCGAAAACCGAGAGGTAATACTGCATTAGAAACCCACCCAATCCCCCAAGAATGCCGCCAATCAAAACAATTACAGGGAGGCCAGTGCGGTGAAATCCGATTGCTTCCCAAACTTCTTCGATCGGGTACGGCGTGTAGCCGTTTATCCGGCGGTAACCCGCTTCGTAAGTCCGACGCGCGGCGGCCACCAGATCGCTCGGATTGTCAAACTCGGCCATCACACCGTAAAGAGGTGGGGAGACGCGGCGACGCGGTGACGCGTGCACAATTTCGCGATCATGACCTCTTGGTTTCATTTCGTCTGGGTTTCCGTCGTCCATCCCCGTGTCTCCGCGTCACCGTGTCTCCGCGTCACCGCTTCTCACGCCTCTTCCTCAACCTCCGCTTCCGGCAAAATGGTGCGCATCTCAAAAATTGAAATGATCGGCAGGAATCTGATGAACAGGAACAAGAGGGCAAAGAAAAGCCCGATGGTCCCGGCGAACATTGAAAAATCCCAGCCAGTAGGTGAGTACATGCCCCAGGAAGAGGGCAGAAAATCCCTGTGCAGGCTCGTGACGATGATCACGAAGCGCTCGAGCCACATGCCAATGCCGACAACGATTGACAACACGAACAGAACAGCCAGGTTTGTACGGAAGCGTTTGAACCAGATAATCTGTGGCGACAGCACATTGCAGAGAATGAGTGTCCAGTAAACCCACTTGTATGGTCCCGTCATGCGGTTGTAGATCGCGAAGCGCTCATAGATATTGCCGCTGTACCAGCCAAAGAAAGCCTCCATCAAATATCCGTAAGCGACGATCAGGCCAGTAGCCAGCATCACCTTGGCCATGTTCTCGACGTGACGCATCGTAATGAAGTCTTCGAGCGCGTAGAACTTTCTGAGGGGGATCGTCAGCATCAGCACCATGGCAAAGCCGGCGTAGATCGCACCCGCGACGAAGTAAGGTGGGAAGATGGTCGCATGCCATCCGGGAATAATGCCGACCGCAAAGTCGAAACTAACGATCGTGTGCACTGAAAGAACAAGTGGAGTGGCCAGACCCGCCAGCAACAAGTAAGCCATTTCGTAGCGATGCCAATGGCGCGCGGAGCCTCGCCAGCCCATCGCCAGCATGCCGTAGATTATTTGGAAGGGCTTGCTCCGAGTGCGATCGCGCAAGGTCGCAAAATCGGGAATCAGTCCGATAAACCAGAAAAGCGCCGAGACTGTGCCGTACGTGGATATGGCGAATACGTCCCACATCAACGGACTGCGAAACTGCGGCCAGATGCCCATGGTGTTCGGATAAGGAAACATCCAGTAAAGAACCCATGGCCGCCCGGCGTGAAGCAAAGGGAACAAGCCGGCGGAAGCCACCGCAAAAAGCGTCATCGCTTCGGCGAAACGGTTGATGGAGGTGCGCCACTTTTGTCTTAGTAGAAGGAGGATGGCGGAGATCAGTGTGCCGGCGTGACCGATACCGATCCACCAAACGAAATTAATGATGTCGAAGGCCCACCCAACGGGGACGTTGTTGCCCCAGATTCCAATGCCTGTAAAGACAAGATGAGTAATCGTGAGCAGCAGCAGTTGAACCAGGATAAAGGAGATGGCAAATCCGACAAACCACCAAAGCGGAGTCTTACGCTTCAAGACCAGCGAGCTGATCTTGTCCGTGACTGATGCGAAGGTTAGTCCTGCTCCTACGACCGGCACGGTCGTGTGAATCGGACCTTCGGTGTATGGTTCGTCGGCCATTGGGTATTGTTCAGAGTCCAACCTTCAAGTTGCGTGCTCGCATCCGGTCGCTACCGCTCCCGGTTCCGTAAGAGCAAGCTTGAACTCTCAACTTCCAAAAATCTCCGGATTCGGATTACGTAATGCTCCGAGGTACGTGGTGCGCGGTTTCGTATTCAAATCAGCCAGCAGTGAATAATTGCGTCGCTCGGCCTTGAGCTTCGAGACCCTGCTGTTCGGATCGTTGATATTGCCAAAGACGATTGCCTCGGTCGGGCAAACTGCCTGGCAGGCGGTAACGATATCGCCATCGCGCACCGGTCTATTCTCGAGTTCCGCTCCGATCTTTGCTTCCTGAATCCTTTGAATGCAGTAAGTGCATTTCTCCATTACGCCGCGGCTGCGCACGGTCACTTCAGGATTTCTCATTAACTGGTAAGTGGGCGTCTCCCAATCCTGAAAAAGCAGAAAATTGAAACGGCGCACTTTGTAGGGACAGTTATTCGAACAATAGCGAGTGCCAACGCAGCGGTTGTAGACCATGTCGTTGATCCCTTCCGCACTGTGCACCGTGGCGTGGACGGGGCAAACAGGCTCGCAAGGCGCGTTTTCGCAGTGCATGCAAGGCACTGGCATGAAGTAGGGCCCCTCAGGATCGTTCGCGTCATCACCGCCGAAATAAGTGTCGACGCGCAACCAGTGCATCTCGCGGCTGCGAATGACCTGTTCCTTGCCCACAATCGGAATGTTATTTTCAGACTGGCAGGCAACAATGCACCCGTTGCAACCAATGCAGCTGTTCGCGTCTATAGCCATGCCCCAGGCGTAACCTTCATATTTGTGTTCGTCGCCGTAGAGCGTTTCATCGGGCGCTGGCACGTGTGTTTTTGCGTGGCCGTGATCACTCTCTCCGCCTGCGTGTTCTTCTTTCAGATACTCTTCAAGCGTGCTTGTTCGCAGCACATCACGGCCTTCCATATTGAAATGGAGTTGTGTGACAGCCAGTTGAAAGTGTCCTTCGGCTTTCTCAACTTTGACGTCAGACGCGGCCCAGGGCGAATCCGAGGCGCGAAGGGTATAGGCATCGAAGCCTCGGCCATTGCCTATTCGGCCGGCCCGCCGGCGTCCATAACCGAGGTGGAGTGTTATGACGTCGTCTGGTTGACCCGGCATGATCCACGTTGGACAGGTAAGTGACTGGCCCCGATACTCAATACGGATGTTGTCAACCAGAATCTCGCCGCCCTTCCAGCCAATCGTCTTCTCAAGAAGCAGACGCCTTGCGGTGTTGGGGCTGACCAGCGCAGCGTTGTCCCAGGTGAGCTTGTTCAGAGGTTTTGGCAGTTCCTGTAACCAGCCATTGTTTGCGAAGCGTCCGTCATGGATTGACGGATCAGCGCGAAAGACAACTTCGAATCGGGTGTCTGGTGCCGGGTGCCGGGTGTCACTGCTGGATCCTACGCTGGTCGTTGTCGTCCAGTACGAATAGAACTGGTCTAGCCATGAAGCCATCGCTTTCAGAGCTACAGCCTTCGTTGCCAGCGCACTGTTCGGGACAAATCCATCATGCAGCGCCTTGCGCCACCACAACTCGAATTCAGCTGAGGGTGTGGCCGTTGGTTGGGGAGCAGTTGGCTGACGTTGCGCCTGCTGCGTGCCTCCTGCTTCTGCCGCCTGCTGCGTGCCTCCTGCCGACTGCCGACCGCCTTCTGCTGTCTGCCCACTGCCTCCTGCCATCTGCCGACTGCCTCCTGCTACTGCAGTCTGTGTTTGCGCTGTCCGCCAGTAATCGCGGATGATGTCGTAACCCTTTCGGTCATACGCTTCGGAAAAAACAGCGAGCACTTCATGAGCGGTCTTCGCGCCGTAGAGGGGCTCGATCAGCGGTTGGACGATTGAAACCGAGCCATCAAACGAGCGCGTGTCGCTCCACGACTCAAGATAATGTGCTTCCGGCACATGCCAATGGCAAAGTTCAGAAGTTTCATCTTTGTGGGAGCTTAAATGGACGCGGAACTTGGCCTTGAAGAGACGATCTTTGTCGAGTTTGAGATCCGCCGGTGTGTTGTAGACAGGATTGCCACCAAGGATAACCAACATCTCTACGCGTCCACTATCAATGTCTTGTACAAGATCGCGGAGCGATTCTTTCTGATCGACGGAACTCGCTTCCAACGGGTCGGTATAGAAGACTGTTTTGCCGACATTTCCCAGCGCATCGTTCATCATGTGAGCGAGCGCATGGACCACCGGCGGCGCTTCGCATCCGGCGATCACGATGCTTGCCCCTTTGTGCTGTTGAAGATCCTTGGAAACCGCGTCGATCCACGCCGTTTGCGACTGAGGTCCCGACTCAAGACTTTTCAAATCGGGAGGATTACCAAACGGACCTTCACGTCCGAGCAGGGGCTGGACGAGTCCCGACTTGTAGGCTGCTGCACTGACAAGTAAGGCAAGCGAACGAACGGTCTTTGCCAACTCGCTCGGACGAACGGCCCATCGATGATCGGCGCTGGCGCCAGTCGTGGTCGGCGTAGTCTCGACGACGTACAGCCGGCTCATCACACTCTTCCCTTCGGTAATTCTCCGTCGAGCCGCAAAGTCGCGCGCATATTTCAAGGTTCCCGGCTGCGCTGCGAGGAAATCTGCATCAAGTGAAAGAATGCGTTCGGCCTTGCTGAAGTCGTAGATCGTATTGAGCGGCTGGCCAAAAGCGAGGACAGCTCCGGCGCGCACGTTGTCGCGATTTACAGGTTCGTATTGATGCCACTTTGCCTGTGGAAATTCGGCAAGAATGGCTTTCAATTGCGCGCCTAAGGTTGGTGAGGTAACAGTCTCTGTTAAGAATCGCAGACCGGCGCCCTGTTTGGGGCGTTGCTCATCGAGGGCCGTTCGTATTTCGCCCAGGAACGTCGGCCAGGTCCGGATCTCTTCGCGATAAGTAATCGTCTGTGAGCGGTCAGGATCGTAAAGCCCCAGAATGGAAGCTTGCGCAAATAGATCAGTGGCGCTTGATCCTCTGTCGGCCGGATCTGCGCTGCGACTGTTGGGATGATCAGGATTCCCTTCAACTTTGGTGGGGCGTCCTTCATTGCTCCTCACCAGGAGCGGTGTGGCGATGCCGCCAAGAGATGCCGCCGTGGCGAAGAAGAGCGCCCTGCTGGGGATCGCTTCCTCCGGTTGTCTCACGTAAGGAACGATCTTTTCCGGAGGCTGATAGACACAACCACTCAGACCCGCAAGCGCCAGAGAAGCGCCCATCAACTTCAAGAAGGTACGCCTCTCGATCGGATCGTCCCACTCTTCAGCGTGCTGGGGATACTCGCGTTGAACGAACTCGTGAAACTCCGGTGAATCAGCAAGTTCTTCAAGGCTGCGCCAATAAGTCTTGCCGTCCTGCGAGGCAAGAACCCGATCGCGCATCAACTTGAAGTTTATGTGCCGGTCTTCAGACATAGGGCATCGAAAGTTGATTCACAGACTAAAGTCTGTGCCACGTTATCGATGACATGTTGAACAACTAGTCAAAACCTCGGGCTTCTGAATGTGATACTTCGCCAACAACTGTCTCGCTTCGTCAACTTGCTCCTTCGTTCGGTTTGTGGGACGCCACGCCATGTCGAATACCTTCTCCTGCGGCCGGACGAATTTTTCTGGATTACGGTGGCACTCGAGGCACCATTCCATTTGCAACGTCGAGGCCTGATAAGCGATCGGCATTTGATCCACGCGTCCGTGACAAGTGGAGCAGCCGACCCCTTTATTCACATGAATGCTGTGATTGAAATAAGCGTAGTCAGGAAGATCGTGAACCCTGATCCATTCGATGGGCTTGCCGGTGCGAAAGCTCGCACGAACCGGTTCCAGATAGGGACTATCTGCCCAGATTTGCTTGTGACAGTTAATGCACGTTTCCGTCGAGGGCATTCCGGCAGAAGCTGCAGTTTCCACCGAAGTATGGCAGTAACGGCAGTCAATGCCGTCGTCGCCTACGTGGTGTTTATGACTAAACTGAATTGGTTGCTGACGTTCGACCCACTGTCCCGTGTTCCATGAGGAACGGTTGAGTTCCGCTGCTGCCCAGAGAGCAGCGAGTAAAATGAAGATGGAGCCAAAGATGCTTAGTTTGGCAAGGGCATTCGTGCTGGTATGGAAGATCTGTGGCATCGCCGCAGCTTGGCTAATCCTTGCTCATGAATTCAGGAATCCGCAAATCCCGAAACTCAGCAAATCGTAGTGCAGCTGGAAAGCATTAACGATAGCTACACATAAAAGCGTTCGGGGCAATTACACACCGGACCGGAGGACACAACGGCCCGCAAAACCCCTTGACTTAAACTGTCGTCTTGCAAATTGGCTGTACTTTACCAGATGACAATAATTTTTCAAATTCCAGTTACTTTTCGGTTATGTATTAGTTTGGGAGTGGGCTTGGGGAGACAGTCGATCCACGCGCGCCACACGAACAACATTTTGAATCTGAAATTTGAGATCTCAGATCCCAAAGTAATACCTTGTGGATCGTTGTTGATTCCGCGCCTACCTCATACAACCGCCAGGTGGAGAAAAATGAGATTTGTTTTATGCGAACAACTGCGAATCGATTCAGGCAATACACTACTCACTCCTCCTGAATCGGTTCGCCTGTAATCTACTCTTTGGTTGGTTTTTCGGCGCTGTTGGTCTTGTGGCTTGATCGCCATCGAGAACCGAATTAGGCGGCGTCGCGCGCCAGCATTGCCGCACCAATTGAGACGGCATCGGCTCCGAGCGTTGCGGCGACAATCTGGGTAGCTTCAAAGCATGGCTGGAAAGCGCGCCGTTTTGCTTCCTGGATTATTGGGTTGAGGATGAGATCGCCGGCGTCCATGACGCCGCCCCCGAGAACAATTCGCTCGATATTCAACAGATTGAGTACGCTCGCTACACCAGTTCCAATATATTTGCCGGTGCGCTCGATCATCATCAGTGAAAAGTCGTCGCCGTGGTTTGCTTCATGAGCGATGTCGTCGGCTGTAAAGTTCTTGTTAATGGCCAGCTTCGACAGCGATGAGGTCCCATCGCGATGCAGTCGTTCATTCGCGCGGCGCACGATGTTCGGTCCGGAGGCAACAGTCTCGAGACATCCGGTATTGCCGCAATCACACTCGATCCCTTCCGTGTCGATCGTAATGTGGCCAAATTCTCCAGCGAAACCGGAGGCCCCAGTCCATAAGCGGCCATCGAGAATGATTGCCCCGCCGATTCCCTCGCCGATCGTTATGTAGAACATGTCACGACTACCGCGGCCGGCACCAACTTTGTATTCGCCATAAGCGGCCGCATTGGCGTCGTTTTCAATCTCCACTCTCATACCGGTTGCCTTCATAAATTCGGAATGAAGGTCGTCGCGAACGCTTGCGGGAAGGTCGCGCGAAGCTATAACTCGATCTATTTGACGGTTGACCAACCCGGGGATCGCTATGCCGGCAGCGCTAACATTCGGATTGATCTTGCGCAGTTCGCGAACCACCTGAGCCACTTGCAAAACGAGCTTATCGCGCTCGATCGGCGCTTCTCGCCGTTCTGTGATCTGGCCGTCGTCGTTGACGATTGCGGCTCTAAGAACGGGGCCTGAGAGGTCGATGCCAATGAAGCTTGATTCTGATCGGGAGGCGGTTGTCATGTTTGAAAATCTTTGTGCGATTAGCTGGTAACGTTACGAAACGAAGCATAGTCGAGGGTTCAGGGGCTGTCAAACAAGTGACTGTCCGTGTAAAATGGCCGCGCCTTCGGACCGCGTTTTGGTCTTTGCCCTTCGGTCTTTAATGAATTCCAGAGCAAATCCAATGACCGAAGACCCAAGACCAAACTTAGTTATGCAGATCCGATCAATACTGTTTCCGACGGATTTCAGCGAATGCGGGAACTATGCGCTTAGATATGCCACGTCATTGGCACGAACCTTCGGCGCCTCGATTATCTGTGTGAATGTCATAGAGCCGATCGTGCCGACGGTCGGGTACTCGGGGATGACCGAGCCGCTTCCCATTGCCGACATTACTGAACAACTGGAAGACTCGGCTGAACGAGAGTTGCCAAGACTGGCAGAGTGTGAGGAATGCGCCGGACTTGAGGTAGAGGAATTGATCGTGCACGGAGAAGCGGCATCTGAGATTGTGCGGGTGGCCAAAGAACGGGGAGTCGATCTGGTTATTATTTCGTCACATGGACGGACTGGGCTCGGGCGAATACTGTTTGGTTCCACCGCCGAAGCGGTTGTGCGCCACGCTTCGTGTCCTGTCCTGGTCGTGAAGCCGCCGCAAGAGGAAGAAGCATCTTAGTAAACAACACGTGGAGCGCGGGCATCTTGCCCGCACTTAGGCATGCCGCGATACTAAGGCTTCAATAAGCTGGCGTGTGGTTAGCGGGTGTTCGGGAAGACGTTAACTGCTTACTGTTCAATTTTCAAATATGCACCCCGATTTTTTTTATCACCTCATCGGTCAGTATGGTCTCTACGCAGTATTTATTCTCGTTATGATCGAGGGGGATATCACCCTTCTGTTGGCCGGCGTCTTAGCACATAGCTACTTTTTCGGAGAATACAGCTTCGCGCGGGTCTTGCTCTGGGGAACACTTGGTGGAGTGGCAAGCGATAACATTGCCTACTTCACAGGCCGTGGTTTTCGCAAAGGTGTTAGTGACCTGCGTTTCTACCGCAGTGCCGGTCCTCGAATGGAGCGGCTGACCCGCAAATTTGGCCCGCTCTCGATTTTCCTCTCAAAGTATATTTACGGGCTGCGCTGGGCCACTTGCACCTTCTACGGTGTTGGACGCATGACTTATCTGCGCTTCTTGCTGCTCTCGGTAGCAAGCTGCTTTCTTTGGGTCTTTGTGCTGGCTGGCGCCGGTTATTTCTTCAGTGGCGCGGTAATCGGGCTCATCGGCGACTTTCAGAGACTGGGGAAAGTGTTGCTGGTTATTGTTGTGGTTGGCATTGTAGCCTTCTATCTTGCAGAGCGCTTTTGGTTATCGCGAAAGGTGGAGCAAGCTAACCCTGAACGATTTCAGGAGCTGGAACATGCCGCGCAGGAAAAGCTCCATGACTTGAGGCATGAGTTCCAGGAGCATATTCCGTTTAAGCAATCGCGCCGTGAGGAAAAAAAGCAGCGCGCAACTAAGAGCGGGGAAGTCGATGGTGACTGAAATAATCAAACAACCGAAATGATCATTGAGTCTTCCGCCCCCACACGCGTAGATCTGGCTGGAGGTACGATTGATATCTGGCCGCTGTACCTTTTTCACCAGGGCGCCTCTACAGTCAATTTCGCCATCTCCTTGCGTGCTCATTGCCGCATAGAAACGCGCGATGACGATCGCATTATTCTCGAGTCACGTGATCGCAAAGTTACTTTTGAGACCAGGGTGTCGGCGCTCGAAGATCTGGCGCACGAAGAGCGTCTGGAATTGGTTTCGAAATTGGTCCATTTCTTCAAGCCCGAAAGAGGATTCCACCTCACTGCGGCAAGCGAAGCACCGGCCGGAGCAGGTCTGGGTGGATCTTCCGCCCTGGCTATCGCCTGTATCGGCGCGCTCAACCGTCTGGTTGGATCTCGTTACGACGAGCGTAAGTTCATAACTCTGGTGGCCAATATCGAAACCACCGTGATTCGGGTGCCGGCCGGTTTTCAGGACTACTACCCTGCCTTTTATGGCTCGACTTCTTGTATCCATTTTCGTCCCGATGGAATCGAGCGCGAAGCGCTTAAGGTTGACGAATCGAAACTGGAGGATCGGATCGTAATCTGCTACACGGGAGAGCCGCGTCTGTCGGGCACGAACAACTGGGACATCCTGAAAAGGCATATCGACGGGGATCAGGAGCTTTTCCGAATCTTCGAAGGTATTCGTGATTCGGCGCTACAAATGCGCGAGGCCTTGACAACGGAGAACTGGGAGCTGGTAAGCAAAACGATGCGTGCTGCTTATCCCAATCGGAAACGTCTTGCTCCAGCTATAGCTACTCCGCATATGGAGGCGCTTGTGGAAACGGCGCTTGCCAGTGGCGCGGAAGCCGCAAAGATCTGCGGAGCGGGTGGCGGTGGTTGCATTGCGTTCTTTTGTGCCGAAGGGCGAAGGTCGGATGTCGAGCGGGCTTTGGCTGCTGCCGAAGGCGCAGAGGTGCTTCAATGGAAGGTTGCTCGCGAGGGTCTGGTAGTGAAAGAGAGATAAACACTCCTTCAGCAAGGAAGAAGGCGCAGAGGTTCTCGACTGGAAACTCGCACGCGAAGGGTTGATAATAAGCGACACGTCCGCTCAAGAGTCATCGAGTTTCGCACCGGCGAGGAGGAGGGATTCCATGATGATCCGCCCGGCAAATCTCACGGTCATACTGATAATTTTTGCTGCATCGACGCTTGCCTCTGCTCAGCATGAAAACCTGCTCCGGAATCCCAGCGGGGAGGAAAACGCGCAACACTGGAGGGCGTTTGGAAACGCGACGGTCGAAAAGTGTGGAGATAGTGGAAGTTGCTTCGTTCTTCGCGACGGTGGTTATTTCATACAGGATGCGGTCGTTCCCGAGGACGCCGTCGGACGCTACGCCTTATTGATTGGACGCGCCCGCAGCGAAAGAACAAACACCGCCCGCTCAATTACGGGCAGGCCGGCCTTGTACGGATATATGATGAATGCAGGTGATTCGTCGGGTGGAAGAATTTATGCGTACTTGAGCGGGCAACAGATGAGTCCTAAGAACAGCAGTGGTAGTAACTGGATCCACCTCTGTGGGATTTTCAGAGTCCAGCCCGGTACGCGCAGAATCAGTTTCTTTCTCCGACAAGCCCTCCAGAAGGGAATCCCACACGATGGCTCGCCAACGAACTTTGATGACCTCGGTCTTTACATTTTTCCAACCGAACAAGATGGACTGACTTATGTCGCGCAAAGGACTCTGACCGTTCCGCTCGCCTCAGGAAAACGCCCGGACAGAATTTCTGAATGCCTGTTTCAACGAGCATCGATACCACCGCTTCATGGGATTCAACTCGGCATGAGCCTCGAGGAGATCCTATCTCTTTTCCCCGGTGCCGCCGGGCAGCCTAACGTTCAACGGGCGCTGGAACGGTCTAAGTCTTCAGACACGCCAGGTGTGACCAGAATTCTCGTCGAAAACACGACGAATAATCCGGATCTTAGCGAGGTCAGGCAACTTTTCTTTATGTTTCGGAACAAGCAGCTGTTTTCGTTCCGGGTTCTCTCTTCCTCACCGCAATGGGAGAGTGTGGACAAGTTTATTGAAAACCGTGGCCACTTGTTGAACTTTGTCGGTGTGAATGGTTGGAATTCGGTGGCAGGGAACCCACGATCCTCCAAGTACCTTATTTGCGATTCCGTCGAGATTAGGTTTTATGCCGCGCCTCCAGGATCAGCGAATCACAGCTACATTTCGCTTACCGATACCGCTGTTGAAGCGGCTGCTGTTTCTGACTCGGGCCTCGGGCGTCCTGGCCGGCCATAGATTTCTCTCAGCTCTAGGAAAAAATCAAAGCGCGGCAGGTTGTCGTCACCGCCGCGCATTTGGCAATTCGATCGTCCCTGTCAGCTTGCGCCTTCTTCGGCTCGTTGCTTTGCCGCAGCGGCCACAGCGCGCAGGCGCTCAACTTTCTGCTCGAAGCTTTCTCCCGGCACTGGACCTGTGTCGACTACTCCGCAATAAGTTGATCTGCGCATCAGCGTTCGATCAGCCTGGCCAGTCGGTTTGTGCGTGGTGGTTTGCGGTGCTGGAGCCTTTGCGGCCGCTTCCGCGGCGGGCGCAGCGGCAGGCTCAGCGGGCGGCGCCGCAGTCACGGCTGCGGTGGTTGGTTCAGTCTCGGCCGACGGTTCAACAGCAACGCCACTTGCCGCAGAGCTGGGCGCAACCTCGCCTCCACCTTCTTCGGCGCGTTGTTTGGCTCCTGCTGCTACTGCCTTCAAGCGAGCAACTTTCTGCTCGAAAGTCTCTCCCGGCGCCGGTCCGGTGTCAGCAACACCGGCGTACGTCGATCTCTTGAACAACTGTCGATTTGGTTCGGCTCCGGCTTTGTGCGTCGGTGGTTTTGGCGCGGCAGGGGCAGCGGATTTCGGAGCCGCCGGCGCCTTGGCCGCCTCACTCGCCTGCGGCTGCTGAGCCGGTGTGGCAGGCTTAGCGGCCGCTGGTTTAGCAGCGGTTGGTGCATGAGCAGGTGCGCTTTCAACCATTACGAAGACGCCCCGCTCGTCCTTCTTGATAATGGGCATTGTACCGCCGGCTGCTTGCAGTAGTGCCGACAGGTCTGCCTCGACGAATCGGCTCTGTTTGTGCGGATCTCGCACGTGCCCTAAAGGCGGACCCATGTAGAAAGTGCCGCAGGTCTGACACTTAAACAACACGTCGTCACCACGCAGATGGATCTCGGCCGCCTCACCCGCAGTGCGCAACTGTTTTAGATGTCCGTTGCAGAGTTTTCCCTTGGCATTCTTCTCGTTGCAAACAGTCTGCGCGTTTGTTATGCGCTTCGGCGCCGCAACAGATGCATTAACGGTTTGCTCGTGAGGGTTTTGGTCTGACACGTTTCCTGACATGATTTGCGCGACTCTCGTCACAAGTTACAGTAATAGATGCTCACTCACGAATCTTACAGAGTTCATCAAAGCCACGTCAATTAAAGGTTGAGGATACTACCCCATTAAAGAAGCGGTGACGCCGCATGATATTCTTTCGTTGAATGATCAAAGATCTTCTCTCAGGAGTGTGGCGTCGCGTGCCCAAAATGCTGCGTCGTTTTACAATGCGCGTGACGCAGGAGCGATTTACTGTTACTGCTGCGGCCATAGTCATCGATGAACATAAACGAGTGCTCTTGCTGAAGCACCGCTTTCGGCCAGGAAGTGGGTGGGGGATTCCGGGCGGCTTCCTCGTGGCTGGCGAGCAACCAGAAGAAGGTGTCAGGCGCGAGTTGCGCGAAGAGGTTGGGCTCGAGCTGGCCGCCACCGAGGTTTTGACAGCCAGAGCATTCAAGAAACCCCGTCAGATTGAAATCGTCTTCCGTTGTCGACCGAGCGGAACCGCTTTGCCGCAGAGCATTGAAATACGAAAAGCAAACTGGTTCTCTGCTGACGCCCTTCCAGAAGGTTTGCCAAGAGATCAGCAATTGTTGATAAAAGATGCGCTGAACAATGGAGCAAAACGCCCGGATTGATGTATGCTGTGCGCCCAAGTGGCGAAGGATATAGGTACTGAGTGCTGAGTGCTGAGTGCTGAGTACTGAGTCTGAGGAGAACATTTCCGGCAGAGACTCTGACTCAGTACTCAGTACTCAGCACTCAGTACTCAGCACTCAGTACTCTGCCGTCACTTAACACTCAAGAGGAGCGAGAGATGGTTTCATTGATTCCTTCGTCTGATACGGTTATGCAGATGCTGAAGCGTACTGGCGCTTTTCGTGAAGGCCATTTCGTCTATCCGACCGGTAAACACTCGCCCCACTATTTTCAAATGCCACTCGCTTTCCGGTATTACGACACGGCGCGGGTCCTTGCGGTGGCCCTGAGCAGAAAATTCCGAGTCGAACGGGATATATCGAGCCAGCTACCAAAGATAGCCGTAATCAGTCCTAGCTCAGGCGGGATTCCGGTCGCTTTTGGCGTACGCGATGCCCTGAGTGCGGAACAGATCTACTGGGCGGAGAGAGAGGCGAACGGAAAGCGGATGTTTCGTCAGTATGTCAACCAGGGCGAAGTTAATCCCTGCATCATTGTCGACGACATTATTCGGAGCGGACATGCTATCGAGGAAACAGCGGCACTCGTGAAGTCGCTAGGCTCGAGGGTCATTGGTTGCGGGGCAATTGTTCGGTTTACGTCCGCACCTGACACCCTCGAAGATGTACCCATTAAGTCTCTCGTTGAATTTGACGCTCACATGTATGACAGTGGCGATGCCTGTGGAGATTGCAAGAGAGAGGCGCCCGTTGAGCATGTGCGGTTCTGACAGGGCAGTGACAAGTAACGAGTGACGAGTAAGAAGTGATAAGTAATGAGTGATAAGTGATAAGGCAGAGTTGGTCAGTTGTCAGTTGGTTTTTGGTCTTGGGTCTTTCCCGCTGGCTCATCACTCATCACTCATCACTCATCACTTATCACTCATCACTTCAGTTAGATCTCATGCCGGTTCGACAAGGCCTTATCCATCGTCACTTCATCCACATACTCCATATCGCCGCCGACAGGCATACCCATGGCAATGCGCGTTACCCGCAGCCCGAGCGGCTTTAACAATCTGCCGATGTAATTTGCCGTGGCTTCTCCTTCAGTAGTCGGATTGGTAGCCAGGATTACTTCCCGCACCTCAACACCACCATTGTTCTCGGGCTTCAAACGCGGCAGTAGGTTCGCCAGGTGCAGCTCGTTGGGCCCAATGTGGCGCATGGGTGACAGGCTGCCATGAAGGACGTGATAAAGACCTTTGAAGCTGCGGGTCTTTTCCACTGCGACAAGACTGTGAGGTTCCTCGACGATGCAAATAACGGAGTGATCTCGCGATGTAGACGCGCAAAAACGACAGGGATCAATATCGGTAAGATTGTTGCAAACGGAGCAGAGAATAATTCGCTGCTTAACCTCGCGTAGCGCCGATATGAGTCGCTCTACGTCGCTTTCAGGCGTGCGCATGAGATGAAACGCCAACCGCTGCGCCGACTTGTGACCGATACTCGGCAGGCGTTTCAATTCATCAATAAGTTTTGTTACTGGTTCAGCGTATTCGAGCATTGCGAAATTCCAATTGCCAATTGCCGATTTACGATCTTCAACACTCTTTTGCCACCCTGGAGAGAGTTAATCATGCCGCTCGCCAATAACAAAATCGGCAATTGGCAATTGGAAATCGGCAATGGAGGGATCGTCAAATTTGCCGATCATTCAATCACCCTAACAACCCACCGAGCCCGGGTGGCAGCATTCCGCCGAGCTTGCCCTTCATTGCTTCGTCGACCTTGCGGTTTGCTTCGTTGATGGCGGCGACAATCATGTCTTGCAGCATTTCGACGTCGCCCTCTTTCACTGCTTCGGGATCGACCTTCAATGAAACGATCTCGTGGTTGCCCTTCATCGCCACGGTGACGACGCCCCCTCCGGATGAAGCCTCGACGCGCATTTCTTCCATCTCTTTGGACATCTTCTCCTGCATCACCTGCGCCTGCTTCATCATCTGCTGAATATTGAATCCACCAGGGAATTTCATAGCGGTCCCCTTCCCAAAAATGTGATTTTCCTAATGTCGTGCTTCGTAAAGCATCGTAACTTTCATTAAGAACGAATGCAACGAACCAGAGCATAAGGAGCCAGTAAAGGGACGCGTCATTGAGTCACAGCCCAACTCGAAAAGCAACACTCGACCACAGATCCATTTGCGGTAGCCAATGGATCCTAAGCTCAACCCGAATGAAAGCACACACTCATGGCTCTGTTGGTTGAATGGTTGCTCGTCTGGTTGAGTGCTAAGATCCATTGGCTACTGCAAATTACCTATGAGCACTTCAAACGAAGCTTCTGAAATTGATCGCAGTCTCCCAGCGGAGATCAAACTCTATTATGACCTTCAATTGCCTGACGCGACGCCAGCACCGTTGCTGGTGGCGTTACATGGCTACGGAGCCAGCAAGCGACAAATGATGCGCGAGGCCCGCCAGATGGCGCCCGAGAATTTTGCAATCGCCTCGCTGCAAGGATTTCATCAGCATTTGAAGGAACCTAAGGAGCCAGGCGGCCCTCTGCGATTTGGCTTCGGATGGCTCACAAACTTCCGCCCGGAGGAGTCTGTCGCGATCCATCACAAGGCAGTACGTGATCTGATCGACTCGCTCGTCGGCGAGAGGATCGCGGATCCGGGGCAGGTTTTTCTTTTGGGATTCTCCCAGACGTGCGCGCTCAACTACCGGTTTGCCTCTACTCACACTCGATTACTACGTGGTGTCATAGGTATCTGCGGTGGCTTGCCCGGCGATTGGGAAACAAGCGACACCTATGGCTCAACCGATGCTGCAGTTTTTCACCTCGCCGGTAGCCGCGATGAATTCTATTCGCCAGCACGCGTGAGCGACTACGCGGAGCGGTTGACAATTCGCGCCAGGAACGTCGAATTTAAGAGTTATGAAGCCGAGCATGAGATCGTGGCCGAAATGCGGGCAGACGTGCGCGAGTGGCTGGAGCGGCAAGCTGATGCGTAATCCACAGTGTTGGACTAGACCCTTAGTTGCCTCACTTTGCTGGATAGCGGTGTTTGCCATTGCCTGTCAAACTTCCTATCAACCGCGAAGCCTCGATCCTCCAACACCTTCAGATTCAATCCTCAAGCCGTTTGCTGCCAATGCCTCGCCCCAACTGAAACAGGTTGTCGAAAGCGCAATCGAACAAACCAAGGTGACTACTGGTTACGATCCTGCTTACGTTGGCATCGACTATCCCGGAGGCGACGTACCGCTTGAGACGGGTGTCTGCTCGGATGTGGTGGTGCGTGCCTTTCGCAAAGCGGGTGTCGATCTGCAAAAAGAAGTGCACGAAGACATGGTTCGCGCCTGGCCGGCCTACCCCAGAAAATGGGGCGCAAGCGGCCCGGATCCCAATATCGATCAACGCCGAGTTTTGAACCTCACGACCTACTTCGCAAGACAGGGCAAGGCCCTACCCGTCACAACCAATCGGGATGACTACCTGCCCGGCGATATCGTCGCTTGGGAGTTGAGCGCCGGCATCGACCATATCGGCATCGTTGTAAATCAGTGGTCCGACAAGGGAAAGAGTTACCTCATCGTTCACAACATCGGCGTCGGCGCGCGATCTGAAGACGTGTTGCTGAACTGGAAGATAACGGGACATTATCGTTATTTTTGAGGGACAGGAAAATGGATGTTGGAATTCACGCCAAGACGCAAAGGGAGCAAAGACGCAAAGAGGAAAAAAGGACGATCGAGCCAAAGAAAAAAAGAGAACAGGGAAAGGAAAGTTTCCCGGCTCGCTCCCTTCCCCTTTACTCGTTTGTATGGTTTTTCTTCTTTGCGTCTTTGCCCCCTTTGCGTCTTGGCGTGAACTTGTTGGCGATGATGTCTTCCAAGCTAGCGCCGTCACCAGTGTCATGTTATACATGGCGGTCCTACGCGGCGTTTTTACTCTTTCAGTGAGCGATTTTCCAGATATCTGGCCGGCGGTTGAAGCCAACAACACTAAAGGCAACTCTATGAAACGCAATTTCTTCCCGACTATCGCTTGCATAGTTTTTTTTGTCGGAGCCTCGACAGGTTGGGCCCAGGGAAAACCCAGTCAATCAGCTAAACCGCGCGCGGCAACGATCAACGCCGCCGTACGCGGCGTGCTCGACGCGCAAAGAGATGCCTGGAATCAAGGCGACATCGAAGGCTACATGGATGGCTACGCGCGGTCGCTAGACATCATCTTTATTTCAGGAGATAGCCTTACACGCGGCTGGCAGACCGTTCACGATCGCTATAAGAAAACCTATGACTCGCGCGAAAAGATGGGCACGCTGACCTTCTCCGATGTCGAGGTCAATGTCTTGACCAATGACGCCGCCATCATGATTGGCCGCTGGCATTTGCAACGAACAAAGGATGAACCGCACGGAAGGTTTACGCTGATTTTTCGACGCACAAAACAAGGCTGGAAGATCGTTCACGATCACACATCGAGCGGCTAGCAAGATAATTACAGAACCGCGAGCTGTAGCGAGCGGATGCTGACCTTCAACTTGAGTTTAGAGACCCGGTCGCTACCGCTCCCAGTTCCGTACGAGACTAAGATACGAAGTCTTTGACTGCCGAATCCACCAAAACAACAGCTTCTCAAGATCTCGCCAATCTTGAGCGAGACGTTGAGGCACGAAGTGCTGTTTTCAAGAAAGAGCTCGGTCTCCGTGATCTTGTTCTTACTCAAATTGTTTTCGTGGTCGGCACGATCTGGGTTGGCTGGGCGGCCAAGCTCGGCAGTGACCAGAATGTCTTCTGGCTGTTAGCCATCATCACGTTCTACTTGCCGCTCGCGGCCGTGGTCGTCTTTCTGAACAAGCTCATGCCGCTCGAGGGCGGTCTTTACCAGTGGGCCAAGTTTGCCTTCAACGACTTTGTTGCATTCATGGTGGCCTGGAACCTTTGGATCTTCGGAATACTGATAATGTCAGGGATCGGATTGATTATAACCACAAACTTGTCGTACGCAATTGGACCACACGCTTCCTGGATGCGGAGCAGCGATCTATTGATCACGTTCATAAGCTGCGCGCTGGTGTGTGGAATGATGCTCGCTGCAACCCGGGGAATGGCTTTGGGAAAGTGGGTGCACAATGCCGGCGGCGTAATGCTTCTGGCCACATTTGTGGCCCTGATTCTGCTTCCGTTTTTCAGTCTCGCGCGCGGCACATTAAGCGAATATCACCCGCTCACCTTCACCTTTCCGGCCGTCACAACCTCAAACATCAACGTATTCAGCAAACTCGCACTGGGAGCGCTCACGGGCTTTGAATACATCGCGATCCTGGCCGGCGAAACCCGCGCCCCGGCGCGAAACATTGGCCGCTCGGTGATTATCGCCGCGCCTATTATTGCCCTGATGTTCATACTGGGAACTAGTTCGGTATTGGCTTTCGTCCCGCCAGACAAGGTCGACTTGATCGGCCCCATTGGTCAGGTGCTCTCGCTCGGGTTTGGATCCTTTGGCTGGGTGGGCAACGTTGTCTCGCTGGCAATTCTAGGTGTGGTAGTGCGTCAGATTGCTTTAATGAGCATCTATTTTGCCGGAAACACTCGACTGCCGATGGTGGCCGGCTGGGACCGTTTGTTACCGGGCTGGTTCACAGGCCTGCACAAGAGATACAAAACACCTTTGAACTCGATCCTCTTTGTCGGCGCAGTCACACTCGGTTTTGGCCTTGCGAGCATGATCGGAGTGGGCGAACAGGAAGCCTTTCAGCTTCTTGACAATGCCGCAGGGGTCTTCTATGCCTCGACCTACCTGGTGTTATTTGCGATACCGCTGATTGGGTTGAAGAGATTTGGCGTCGCCGCACCGGTATGGTTGAAGGTTGCGTGCGCTTCGGGTTTTCTGGTGTCCCTTGTGTATATCGGTTTTACGATAGTGCCAATTATCGCGGTCGAAAGCCGTCTGTCCTTTGCGGCCAAGATAATAAGTGTTGTGGTAGTTGCTAACGGCCTAGGTGCGGCGGTATTTCTCGGCGGACGAAAAAGGGGGATCAAGGAAAACCTGGGACAACCGGACGCAGTCACTTAGTGAGGGTTCTGTGGCACGCGCATCTTGCGCGTGATCCCACGGGCGAGAC